>CBFGSN010000072.1:0-13335 GCA_965651435.1 uncultured bacterium
AGTTCCCCGGAAACGTCATCGAAATCTCCATCCAAGGCGACGGCGACGACCCGCGGACGATGATCGTATCTGAGCGATCGACCAGCGATTAGCTTTCCGGGAACTGTTTTTATTTTAGACCTTTTATCAAATTGCTTTTTAGCAAAGATCTCATTTGCGTAATCGCAACTTTATTGAGTTGGATAAGTCTGTCGCGTTGAGCTAAACCTTGTCCGATCAGCAACGCATTTATACTTTCGATATTGCTCAATACGACCAATTGTTCCAACGTTGCATAATCTCGAATATTTCCTTTTTTATTGGAGTTATTGTCGCGCCACTGTTTCGCTGTAATGCCAAAAAGGGCGACATTTAGCAAATCCGCTTCGTTCGCATATAGGAAGCTTGCTTGTTGTTTTGTAATTTCTTTAGGTATCAGGTTCTCCTTAATAGCATCGGTGTGGATGCGGTAATTCACTTTTGCCAAAGTTCGCTTAAGATTCCATTCTAATTTTGATCGGTCGTTTTCTTCTTCTTTCAGCCGTTGAAATTCTTTGATCAGATAGAGTTTAAAACTTGGGGAAATCCAAGAGGCAAACTCAAAAGCGATGTCCTTATGAGCAAATGTTCCGCCTCCATATCTTCCTGCTTTTGAGGTGATCCCGATGGCGTTTGTTTTGGTAATCCATTGTTTTGAAGACAAAACATATCCGTTGCTTCCTGCGTCGTTTTTAATGTTACTGAATTCCGTAACATTAAAATTTGGGTTATGAAGCTGTTCCCACAAGCCCATAAACTCAACGGTATAGCGAGTGCTAAGCCAATGAGAAATAACCAAACCTGTGGCTTCTTCGTTCTTATGTTTTGCGATGTCGGTCAGCGAAATGTAATCGTCTTGCTTTTGCGTAATAATTACGATTTCGCGGCCATCAACTTGTATTATTTTATTCCTCGCCATGCTTTTTCGTCACGATAATTCCTAAAACTATTTGAATTCTTCAATCACTTCGATCTGTCCGACGATGTTGCTGTTAAATTCTTCGAGTTGATCTGCCGGTATCCATAGCTCATTATGAATTTCCCCGCCAACATTGTGAACTTCAAATTTACTTATGTACACGGTCTTAACTGCAAATTTTGTCACAAATCCTGAACCCGAAGCCGGGACGTTCCAGTCTCTTGCAATTTTGATCGCATATTCTTTATTGGTGACCGGATAAAAAATTGGCTGCTCGGGAAGCCTGGGCGGAAACTTAGACCAGCCAGATCGCTTGATAAGTTCTAATTCTTTCGGACCGACGGGTCTGTATAGTATTGTCAGTTCTGGTTGCATTAATTCAAGGGTGTATATATTCGAAAGACCTAGTCACTAAACCTCGCTTCGAAAACGCCGTTTTCCTCTTGGCCGAATTTTACCGTGAGTGCCGGATAGCTTAGCGGTTCGGGTTCGAGGGTTTCGGCTCCGAGAAGTTTTTCGGCGGCGGCGATGCTTTCGGGCGAGCCTTCGATCTCCATAAACGAGCCGAACGGCAGTTCGTCCAAAACGACCTCGGTACCGGCGAAGCGAAATTTTTCCCGCCGCTTTTCGTAAACGAGCGACAGACGATGGCCGAGCGAAGTGACGATATTTTCGGCGGCTTTGGCATCGGCGACGGCGGTTTCGTGTTCGATCTTTTGCTTTAATCCGGCGGCGGCGGAATTCGCGTTCGTCACGTCTTCTTTATAAGTAAGGATCGCCGCGTCGCCGATCTTTCTGATACGGAGTATCGCCGGGCGGCCTTTGCCCGAAGCGACACGATAGACCAGATTCTGCTCGAAAACCTCGCCGGCGAATTCGGCACCGAGTTCGCCGAGCTTTGCCCGAAGGCGCGCCGCGTCTTCGTCATGAAGGCGATATTTTTTTTCGATCTCAATTGCCATAACTTTGCCGAACGTAACGATTCTAGACCGCGAACGCGCGAACGGCAAACGCGTCTTTTACATCGTTTGCTTGACTGATCGGCCGTATTCTACGATACTTGAAAAAAAGGTCAGGTATCATACTGTCCGAAAGCAATTAAACGAGGAAAAAATATGCCATATCCAGAAATAATGATCCACGGCATGCGCGAAGAATTGGCGCGGCTTGGAATTGAAGAAACCAAAACACCCGAAGCCGTTGCCGATGCCGTAAAAAATACGGACGGAACGCTGATGGTCGTCGTAAATTCGGTTTGCGGATGCGCCGCGGGCGGCGTTCGGCCGGGCATTGCGATGGCGCTTGAAAATTCGTCGGCAAAGCCGGCTCGAGCGATCACGGTTTTCGCCGGTGCGGACATTGATGCGACCGACGCGGCACGCGAGCTTTTCACCGGCTATCCGCCGTCGTCGCCGTCGATCGCTTTTCTAAAGAACGGCGAGCTTGTTCAGATGTTTCAGCGAAGCGACCTCGAAGGCCGTCCGCCGTTCGTCATTGCCGAAGAGCTTTCGAAAGCATTCGAACAGCATTGCGCACAGGCGGAAACGGCGAACAACTGATCCGCGAACGGTCAAAATTTTCAAAGGGCACAGGCGGCATTCGTCTGTGCCTTTCGTTTATCCGGCGTCCGGCGCGAAATACATCTTGCTAATGCGCCGCGCAAATCGGTAAAATAGACGTGTCCGCCTTTCGGACATTTCCACGTCTTCGATCGCATGTCGATTAATCAGAGAAAACATATCAGATTTTCGCTCGATATTCCGGCGACGCTTATCAGCAAATTCGGCGAGCGGCACGAAACCACGCTGCAGCAGATAAGCATCGGCGGGTGTTTTACGGATTGGGAAGAAAATATCTATACTGGCGATGAGTTTCGCCTGGAGATACCGCTTGCGAACGGCAACAAACTGCCGATGCGGTGCAAGGCTTTGTATAAATTCGAAAACACGGGCGTCGGGGTGCAGTTCGTTGATATCACGCCGTTCGAACAGGACCTGATCGCAAAACTCATCGAAAAACGGCTCGAAGATCTCGGGCTTTCGCTGGACATCGATGCGTTCAAACGCCCGTCGCGGTTCATCGAAGACGACGAATCGCCGAAGATAACAGATCTGCGCGAATCGAAAGACAAGATGTTGGAAAAAATAATGTCCGGCGAACAGAGCTAGTTCAAAGCCCGGTCAGATCGGCGATCTCATCACGCGAAAACGCCCCGCAATCCATTCCCCGCCCGAAAAAATTCAAAATGCCGTGAACCGACGCCGCATCGTCAAAAGTGTTTCCGGTCATCGAAGCTTTTGTCGCATTTTGGACAAAGGTTTTCAGGCGCGCGGCTTGAGCATCTTTTGCCCGCAGATAAAATGCGAACACGGCCGCGAAACGTGCCGGAAGCTGGTTCGGATGAAGGTCCCAGCTTTGATAAAAACCGTCGCTCATTGACGCGGTCACGTTTTCGAAATGCTTTCGCCAACCGGCGTGAACGGCGGCTTTGTTTTCCGCGGTCTGTTCGTCGGTGAGGCCGTCGCCCTTGTGCAGCGGCATCGGCAGCAGCGTCGTGACCGAATCGGAAAGCCGGATTCCGAGCGGAGCAAGCGCCGCGAGCATCACCGAACGAGCGTGGTCGCACGCGCGGTGACGGATGTCCTGACGATCGGCGGAAATGCCCAAAAGCGAGGTGTAATCGTATGCTCCGAGGTGCGCCGATGTGCAGCGGCCGTCGGCCGCTTTTACAAATTTTTTGAGCGGGCAGCGGCCCTTGTGATCGATGATCGCAAGCGGAGTTTCGATGACGAGTTCGACGCCGATGCGGCCGCCGTTGATGCCGTGTTTTTCCTCTATCTCGTCAAGCATTTCGCACAGATCGGAGATCTCGTGTTTGTCGGAGATCTTCGGAAGCGTGACGACAAAATTCGGCGGAAGCTTTCCTTCGGTTGCGGAGAAAAATGCGTCGGTAAAAATTTGCAGAGTTCGTTCGGCCCGGCGGCGTGTTTCGTCGGCAAAAGATTTTATGCGAAAACCGCAGTGCCGCGTGATGGTGCCTTCGGAAAATGCTTTCGCGAGTTCGGCCGCAGAACGCGCGGCGTCGGCGTCTTCTTCCTCGTCGGTCCGAAAACCGTAGCCGTCCTCGAAATCAATGCGAAGGTCTTCGATCGGTTCGGACGACAGTTTCGCGAGCGTGCGTTCATAAACCGCAGCGGAAAAGCCTTCGTCGTCCGGCAAACCCATCGCCTCCGCAAAAGTCCGTGCATCCGCTGCCCAATTCTGCATTGCCGCACGCGCGAGCCGCCCAAGCTTCGCCGGCGTTTCCGATGTATAACGGTCCGCTCCGCCGTATATTACGTGAACCGGCTCGCCGCCGCCCGCCGCATCGAACGGCGCCGCAAAAGGATTCGCCGCCGCACCGCCGCTTTCGTCGATCTCATTCAGAACGATCTTTGACATAAACGATATAAAACAGGTATCCGCATCCGGGGCGTACACGGTTCTTTCGTCCGCTTTTCATCTATTATGATCGGCGTTACGCCCGCACCGCCGACCGCCAGTATAATCTTTGACAAAATGCCAGTGTATCAGCTTTTAGGTGTTTTTGGTTTGATCCCGGTGTATTGAACTGACGCGATCTTCCATTCGCTTTTTATCTTCCGAAATGCGAGCATCAATCGCATTGCCCGCGGCGGCAAGGTTTTTCCGTCACTCACGATCGTATAATCGACCCGGACGATCACTATTGCAAACTTTCCATAATTTCGTATCGAGAACTCATCAAATTTTGCTGAACTGGAAAATTTGTCGGGATCGGGTTTAGTTTTTGGATCGTAAAATCCGAGAACTTTCGAGCGTTCATCAAATTCGCCGAGAGGAGAGATCTCGACGTAATCGGATGTGAAGATCTTATCCAGTTTGTCCGGCGAATACGACATCTGGGCGTCTATCATTTCTCTGACCAATGATCTGAGTCGGTCATCGTCCGCGGTATTTTGAGCAGAGACCGCCGAAGTGAACAGAGCCACGAATCCAACTATGAATAAAAATTTGAATGATCTCATAAAGTTCTCCTTGTAATTTTAAGGTACAGGAGAAAGCTACGGATCTCCGGCAGGATTTGTTCGCGGAAATGATCAAAATAAGGCGGCGAGGGCTTCTTCGAGGTCTTTGACGCCGATGACGCGGGTGCCGAGGAGTTTTTCCAGGCCGTGTTTGTTTGACGCGGGAACGACGAGCTTTTTGAAGCCGAGAGCCTGGGCTTCGCGGGCGCGCGATTGTGCCTGGAGAACGCCGCGTACCTCGCCGGTCAATCCGACCTCGCCGAAAACGGCGATCTCCGGGTCGATGCGGATATTGCGAAAGCTGGAGGCGACCGCGGCGATGACGCCCAGATCGGCGGCGGGTTCATCGACCTCAAGCCCGCCGGCGATGTTGATAAAAATATCGTCGCCCGCAAGCTGAAGCCCGAGCCGTTTTTCGAGCACGGCGATCAGCAGCGACGTCCGGTTGTAATCAAAGCCCTGGGCCATGCGGCGGCCGGAGGCGGAACGCGTATCGGAAACGAGCGCCTGCACCTCGACAAGCATCGGGCGCGTGCCTTCCATACAAACGGTGACGACGGAACCGGTCGCGTCTTCGGGTCGTTCCTGCAGAAAAAGTTCGGACGGATTGCCGACGGGCACGAGTCCGCTGCCGGTCATTTCAAAAACGCCGATCTCATTCGCCGCGCCGAATCGATTCTTCGTCGCGCGGATGATGCGGTGATTGTGATGCCGGTCGCCTTCGAAATAAAGCACGGTATCGACGATGTGTTCCAGCGTTTTCGGCCCGGCGATCGAACCTTCTTTTGTAACGTGGCCGGTCAGGAAAACGGGCGTCGCCGTTTGTTTCGCGAACATCATAAATTGGGATGCCGATTCGCGCACCTGCGAAACGCTGCCCGGAGCGGATTCGATGCGTTCGCTGAAAACCGTTTGGATAGAATCAACGATGACCAGATCGGGCCGAAGCTTTTCCGTTTCGGCCAGGATCGCCGAAAGGTTAGTTTCAGCCAGCAGGAAAAGTTCGCCCGATGCGATGCCCAATCTTTCGCCGCGCATTTTTATTTGGCGTTCCGATTCTTCGCCCGAAATGTAAAGGACCTTTCCGCCAAGCCGCGTAAAATTGTCCGCCATTTGAATAACGATCGTCGATTTTCCGATGCCCGGAGCACCGCCGATGAGCACGAGCGAACCGCCGACAATGCCGCCGCCGAGCACGCGGTCGAGTTCCTCAATGCCGGATGAAACGCGTGCGTCGTCCTGCGGTTCGATGTCCGCAAAGGGAACGGGTTTTGACGCCGTATATGCCGAAAGCGAGCGCGACGCGGCCTGTGCCGTCGGGCGAAATCTTTCCTCGACAAGCGTATTCCATTCGCCGCAGTCCGGGCATTGCCCGAGCCATTTTCGCGCCTGTCCGCCGCAATTCTGGCAGACGTATATCGTTTGTGGTTGCTTTGCCATCGTGCCGGTAAAACAGGATACCGCAGGTGTTTGCGGAAAGCGAAATGCGGCGTTGATTTGCCGCGGCCGGGCGTTTAAAATTTTGTGTAATGTCTTCGCAGTCAATTCATCAATTTGCGGAAAAGGTCACGGTCGTCAGCGATATTTCGCATCCGATGGGCCGTGCCGCCGCGTTTCAGCTAGCGCTTCTGGGCTCCTTTGTCATTGCGGGCGAAATGCCCGATGCCGACGGCGGAACGATCGCCGAAATGGCCGCATTGGGAACGCTTGCGGATTCGGTAAAGACAGCGGGCGACGAAACGGACGGCGTAAATTTGACCGCGGCCGCGGCGGCGCGTTTCGGGCGGATCGACCTCTTGCTCGTATGCGAACGCGTCGGCCCCGATCTGCAGGATTCGTTCAACCGCGTCGAAAGCATAACCGCCGCGGCCGAAGTATTGATGAACGGCCGTCCGAAGCCGAAGATCGTGCAGTGTTTTTCGACATATGCTTTTTCCGATGAACGGCGGAGCGAGGTCGATGCGGCGGCCCGCGAATTCGCCGCGGTGTCGGCCGGCAGGTTCGCGCCGAAATTCCGCGTGAACACAATAGTCGTTCACGAAGACGAAGCCGAAGAGCAAGGCTCGGGCGTGCTCGAACTTCGTCCGCGGTCGTCGGTCGCGTGGGACGATGCGGCACGCGTCGCGGTTTATCTGCTTTCGTCCGAAGCCGCCGCCTTGACCGGACAATGCCTGTTCATAAGGTGACACCGGAAAAAACAACGAAGGTTAACACGACAGTAACATTTGTGATAAAATTTTGTCGATGAAATGGGAAGCCCTAACGATCAGGACGGTTTTTGCACTGACGCTCGCGGCGGTCGGTTTTTTATTGAATCCGCTTGGGCAAACCGCACGGCTTGACCCGATGACGCTGTCCACGCGGCGGTTGGTTTCGGCCGCATTGGGCTTTGGCGTGGCGTTGGTGATAATCGCGTTCGAGATGCGGGTTCGCCGCGCATCGCTGAAAACCTTGATCGGTGCGGCGGTCGGTTCGATACTCGGCATCGCAGGTGCATTTCTCATCGGAATTCTTATTTCCATTCAAAAGGTCGAAGCCGTTCCGGCGGAGATGCAGACGTTCCTGACCATATCGCTCGCCTTTTTTATGGGCTATATCGGCCTGATGGCGGGTGCGGCAAAAGGTGATTTTCTCGATCTATCCGCCTTAGGCGGAATTTTTAGCGATAAATCCGTCAAACACGACTATAAAATTCTAGATACAAGCGTCATCATCGACGGCCGCATCGCCGATGTTTCCGAAACCGGATTTCTCGGCGGAACGCTTGTCATCCCGCATTTTATCCTGGCCGAACTTCAACAGGTCGCCGATTCCGCCGATTCGTCAAAACGCCAGCGCGGCCGCCGCGGATTGGATATGCTTCAGCGGCTTCGCAATAACAGCAAGCTGGATATCCAGATACTCGAAACCGATTTTCCGGATGTGAAAGAGGTCGATCTGAAACTAATCGAACTCGGCAAACAGCTCGATGCGGTCATCGTCACGAACGATTTTAATTTGAACAAGGTTTCACAGCTTCGCGGCGTCGATGTCCTGAATATCAATGAACTCGCGAACGCGCTGAAACCGGTCGTGCTGCCGGGCGAAGCGATGCGTGTTTTTGTGCTGAAAGAAGGCAAGGAATACAACCAGGGCGTTGCGTATCTGGATGACGGAACGATGGTCGTCGTGGATAACGCGCGTAAATTGATCGGCAAAACCACGGACATCGCGGTCACCAGCGTTCTGCAGACAACGGCCGGAAAGATGATCTTCGGACGGCTTTGGGAAGACCGCGAAGATCAAAGCGACAACGGCCACGGATCCCATCAAAATCAGAACCTGGAAGATTCCAGATCGCTCGGTTTTCGCAAAACGCGGACCGAGGTCGGCACGCGATGAACAGCGTCGTGATCGCCGCGGCCGGCAGCGGAAAAAGATTCGGCGCAGATACTCCAAAACAATTCCATATCGTCGGCGGAAAGCCGATACTCGTACATACGCTTGAGAAATTCGAACTTTGCGGAGCGGTCGATGAGGCCGTCGTCGTTGTGTCCGAAGAGCGTTTGGAATTTGCCGAACGGCTTATTCGCGACGCCGGTTTTGCAAAGGCGGTAAAGGTCGTTGCGGGCGGCGATACGCGGACCCGTTCGGTCGCGAACGGTTTTGCCGCGGTGTCGGAAAATGCGGAGATCGTGGCGGTTCACGATGCGGCCCGGCCTTTTGTCACACCGGACGAAATTACCGCCGTCATTGAAAAGGCCAAAGAAACCGGTGCCGCGTGCCTGGTTGCCGCAGTCGTTGATACGATAAAAGAGGTCGCCGGCGGGCACATCGAACGAACCATAGACCGCGCGAAACTCCGGCGTGCGCTGACGCCGCAGGCGTTTCGTTATTCGATACTCGAAAAGGCATTGGCCGGTGCGGACGGCGATGCAACGGACGAGGCTATGCTCGTCGAACGGCTCGGCGTTCCGGTCGCATTTGTCGAAGGCGGCGGACGGAACATAAAGATCACAACGCCGGATGATATGCTGATCGCAGAAGCATTCATTCGCGGCGGAGACGGAATATGATGCGGATCGGTTACGGCAGCGACAAACACAGATTGGCGGTGGGCGGACGGCTGGTGCTCGGCGGGATCGAGGTGCCGAGCGATCTTGGCTCGGTCGGGCATTCGGATGCGGATGTTGTTCTGCATTCGGTGACGGACGCATTGCTCGGTGCGGTCGCGGCCGGCGATATCGGCACGCATTTTCCGAATACGGACGAACGTTGGAAAAATGCCGACAGCGGTGTTTTTCTTCGTCACGCCGTATCGCTCGTTCGCGAAAAAGGCTTTGCGGTCGGGAACATCGACGTAACTATACATCTGGAATCGCCGAAACTTCGTCCCGTTATTGATGAAATGCGAGCGAATGTCGCGGAAATTCTTGGCACGAACACGGACAACGTAAGCATAAAAGCAAAGACCGGCGAAGGCATCGGCGAGATCGGCGAACGCAAAGCCGTTTTGGCGGAAGCCGTCGTCCTGATCACAAAAGCGGAATGAGGCCACAAGAGATAATTGCGGTAAAACGTGACGGCGGCGAACTTTCGGCGGCGGAGATAAATGCGTTCATTGACGGCGTCGTTGACGGTTCGTGGGCGGATTATCAAACGACCGCGCTGATAATGGCAATGTTCGTCCGCGGGCTGAATTCGGCGGAACAGGACGCAATAACGCGTGCGATGCTTTATTCGGGCGAGGTGATGGATCTTTCGGAAATAGATCTACCAAAAGCCGACAAACATTCGACCGGCGGCGTCGGCGACAAAACGTCGCTGATAATCGCACCGCTTGCGGCGGCGTGCGGTTTGGCGGTTCCGATGATCTCCGGACGCGGGCTTGGCCACACGGGCGGAACGCTCGATAAACTCGAATCAATAGCCGGTTACAACGTGCGGCTTTCGGCAGAGGAACTGAAACGCATCGTAAAAAAATGCGGATTCGCGATGGCCGGACAGACGGCGAACATCGCGCCGGCGGATAAAAAGATATATGCGCTTCGCGATGCGACCGCGACCGTGCCGTACATTCCGCTGATCGTTGCGTCGATAATGTCGAAAAAACTTGCCGAAGGTTTGGACGCGCTTGTGCTCGACGTAAAAACCGGCAGCGGCGCGTTCATGTCGAATTTTGATGATTCCGTAAAGCTTGCCGAAGCTCTTTGCGCAACCGGCGAAGCGTTCGGTGTTCGTACGCAGGCGCTGATAACGGATATGAGCCAGCCGCTCGGGCAGTTCGTCGGAAATTCGCACGAAGTTTACGAATGCATAAAAATTCTTCGCGGCGAAGGAAGCGACGCAGCCGCCGCGACGCGTGAACTTTCGCTTGAACTGACGGCGCGGATGCTCGTGCTCGGCGGAATTGCCGACAGCATCGAAGCGGCACGCGAAACCGTTGCGGCGAAGCTCGAAAGCGGCGACGCTCTGGAAAAATTCCGCGAAAATATCATTCTGCAGAACGGCGACGCGGCCGTTTGCGACGATCCGGAAACGCTGATCGAAAGCTCGCTTTTCGGGTTCGAGATAGCCGCAAGCGAAGCCGGAAAGATTGCCGCAGTCGATGCGCTGGCCATCGGCGAATCGGTCGTTGTCCTCGGCGGCGGCCGGACGAAAGCCGAAGACGACATTGATCATTGCGTCGGTTTCGAATGTATTGCAAAGGTCGGCGACAGCGTCGCGAAAGGCGATCTGCTCGGCCGCATTTTCTGCCGCAGAGAGGAACAGGCCGCGGCCGTCGAAACCCGCATCAGGAATGCTTTCGTCATAAGCGAAAGTTCGGCAGAGCCATTCAAACTCATCCATCGAACCGTCGGGTAAAATTTCCGCGAACATTTTTCCGCATCGGGCGTAATCCAAGGAAAGTTCCTGTTCAACAAACGCTAGTTTGTTGAGAACACCGCAAACAAATGTTTACGGCACCCTGAAAATATGCTCGAAGCACAACAACTCTCCAAAACATACACAAGCGACGGTGCGGCCTACGAAGCTCTTCGCGGCGTCGATCTTCAGATAAACAGCGGCGAATGCGTCGCGATCGTGGGACGCTCCGGCAGCGGAAAATCGACATTGATGCACCTGCTCGCGTGCCTAGACGAACCGACGGCGGGCCGCATTCTGGTCGAAGGCCGCGACGTTTCGACGCTTTCCGAAAGCGAGAAAAATCATCTGCGGAACGAAAAATTCGGATTCGTTTTTCAGCAATTCTTTCTGAACGGCCGCGACACGGTCATCGAAAACATCGCGTTGCCGCTCCGCATTCGCGGCGAGAAAGAATCGGCGATCAGAACGCGGTCGCTGGCTGCACTCGAAGCCGTCGGGCTTGCGGACAAAGCGTCGAAACGGGCAAAAGATCTGTCGGGCGGCGAAAAACAGCGTGTTTGCATCGCGCGTGCTTTGGTCGGCGAACCGGAGATGATCTTTGCCGACGAACCGACCGGAAATCTCGACACGGCGACGGGCGAAACGGTAGAACAGATCCTGTTCGATATGAACCGAACCCGCGGAATTACGCTCGTTGTCGTAACGCACGATGCGGAACTCGCCGCCAAATGCGGCCGCGTCGTCAATATGAAAGACGGATCGATCGAAGCCGACGGCCGCGGCGAAGGAGCAGCGAAATGAACATCTGGACGATCATAAAAATGGCGAACCGCAATCTTTTCCGCAACAAACTGCGGACATTTTTGACGGTCAGCGCGATCTTCGTCGGTTCGTTCACGCTTACATTGACGAACGGGCTCGGCGACGGGCTTCGCGAATACGTCGAAAATCAGGTCAAGAATCTGGAAGCGGAACGCGTCATCTTTATCCGAAAAGAGCCGCCGACGCCGGAAGCACGGAACGGGAATGACGTCGCCGAATACAAAGAGAACGAAGCGCCCGACGCGGACGAAACCGTTTTTGACCCGACGGCGTTCTCATTCACAAAGGAACAGATCGCCGCCGTCACAAAGGACATCGCCGGCATTCGCGGGATCACGCCGCGGTATTCGATCAACGGCGAATACATAACCATTGACGGAGCAAAGAAATATCAGGTTCATCTCGGAATGCTTTCGGAAGGCATCACGCAAAAGACAGAAGCCGGCCGCACCATCGACGGAAAGGATCAGATCGTCCTGCCGCTTGGGCTTGCCCGGACATTCACGCCGAATATCAACGAGCTGATCGGAAAACGCGCAACGCTTGCATATAAAAATGCGGCGGGCGAGATGCAGACCGTGTCGCCGGAGATCGTCGGCGTCGCGACAAAGGGCCTGATGACGAACACGAATTCTTTTGTCGATGCGGCAACGGCCGAATCTATCTATAACGATCAGAAAAACGGAGCCGACGCTGATAAATTTTACGGATTTTCGCTTCAGATGGAATCGATGACGGAACCGCAGCTGGCCGCAATAAAAGCTTCGCTTGCGGAAAAAGGCTTTGTTGCGGAAACGATGGCGGACCAGAAAAAACGCACATACGACGCGATCGGGATATTTCGCGCGGGTATGAATTTTTTTGCGTTCATCGCATTGCTGGCGGCGTCGTTCGGCATTATAAACACGCTGATAATCGCCGTTATGGAAAGAACGAAAGAGATCGGACTGCAGAAAGCTTTGGGGCTCGGCCGCGGCAAGATATTTATGCTTTTTTCGCTGGAATCGGTGCTGATCGGATTTTGGGGAGCCGTTATCGGCATCGGAGCCGGCGTTGTTCTGGGGACGTTCGCCAACAGGTTCATCGTCGCGAAATATCTGACCTCGTTCGAAGGTTACAACCTGTTCGCGTTTACGCTGCCGTCGATGGTTTTTGTGCTCGTGCTGGTCGCGGCCATCGCCTTTGCCGCGGGTGTGTTTCCGGCGATACGCGCCAGCCGTTTGAACCCGATCGAATCGCTGCGTTACGAATAGCACGGCTGACATTTCGGCGAATGTAATGTAATCTAAAACCTCGGTTCGAAGCATCTAAGTTTCAGAGGTTTTATGTCCAGAACATTGCTGTTTTTTCTAATAGCCGCGGCTGTTTTTGCGGCATCCTGCGGCGGAACGGTCGAACAAAGCCGCGAAGGATGTTCGACGCGCGTCGGCATCGTTTTCGACATCGGCGGAAAGAACGACAGGTCGTTCAATGCCGCTGCGTGGGAAGGCGTCAAACGCGCCGAAAAGGACCTGAACATCTGTCTTTACGACGTCGAACCGGGAAATTCGACATCGATCGAACCGGCGATGCGGGCATTCGCGGAAAAGGATTTTGACCTGGTTATCGGCGTCGGTTTTGCCCAGGGACCGATAATGCAAAAGGTCGCGATGGATTATCCGAACATCAAATTCGCGATCGTTG
>CBFGSN010000073.1:0-13147 GCA_965651435.1 uncultured bacterium
TCAGCAATTGTAGCACCGTTTCCGCCTTGGTCGCTTGGCGCGAATGCGAACTTTTTAACGTGCGGATGGCCTTTCAGAAAATGGTGCACGAAATTTTTGAGAGCGCCTGTGCCGAAGCCGTGAATTATGCGGACGCGCGGCTGTCCGGCCATGACGGCTTCGTCCAAAAATCGGTCGATCTCGTATTCGGCATCGGCGGTCGTTTGACCGATCAGGTTGAGTTCGACGGCCGAATCTTCCGTATCGAGCCGAAGATTCGAGCCTTCCGCCTGTTTCTGAAGCTTTTCGCCGCGCGAACCCTTTCCGTTATCGGGTTCCGCGGCCAGTCGCAGCCCCGAAAGCTTCTCGCGCAGCCGCATTCCGCCAACCAGAACTTCGGCAGAATCTTTATCGATCTTTTCCACGGTCCCGACGTTTCCGAACGAAGTGACGACACGCGAACCGACCTCGACCTTGCCTTCTTTTGCGGCCACCTTTTGCGAGGAAGGTTCAAAGATCGACGAGTTCGCGTCGGTATGCGAACGCAGTTCGCCGGCTTTCGCCAGAACGACGCGGTTGAGTTCCGCTTTGCGCGCGAGCCGTTCTTTATCCAGCCGATTTCGCAGAGCTTTATCTTCGATCGATCTTATGAACGCGGTCGATTGCCGGTCAAAATCTTCGATCGAGCGGACGAGCTGATCCTCAAATTCCTTTTGCCGCGAACGTTCCTTCTTGCCGGCTTCGATCTCCAGCCCGGCGTATTTCAGCGCGACGGCCTCGCGTTCTTCTTCGAGCGCGACGCGAAGATCTTCGGCGATCTTGGATTCCGTCTGCAGTTTCAGCAAATATTTTTCGGCATCACGTCCGGATGCGTCAAGATTTTTCCGAGCTTCGGCAACGACCTCATCCGACAGGCCAAAGCGGTGCGCGATCTCGATGCCCGACGACGCACCGGCGAGTCCGAGCAAAAGCTTGTATGTCGGCTGGAGCGTCTTCTCATCGAATTCGACCGAGGCGTTTATCACATTTTCGTCGTTCGCGGCGTACATTTTCAGCCCGCGGTAATGTGTCGAAGCGATGACGTGAGCCGAACATTCTCGCCGAAAATGATCGACGATCGCGACGCCCAGAGCGGAACCTTCGTCAGGGTCGGTGCCAGTTCCCGCTTCGTCCAAAAGTACGAGCGACGGTGCGACGCATTCGCGGATCATATCGGCGATGTTCGACATATGCGATGAGAATGTCGAAAGATTCGCGGACAGCGATTGATGATCGCCGATGTCCGCCAACACCGAACGGTAAAAGGGAATCGCCGCCGATCTCGCCGGAACCGGAAGACCCGATATCGCCATCAGCGAAAGCACGCCCGCGGTTTTCAGTACAACGGTTTTGCCGCCCGCGTTCGCACCGGAAATTATCATTACCGAACGGTCGTTCGTAAGCGTAAATGAACTCGGTACAACGCCTTCGGCGGCTCCGGCGGAGCGAAGATTTTCTTCCAAAAGCGGATGTCTCGCATCAATTAGTTCGAGTTTCCCATCGATTGAAATTTGCGGCACGGCGGCGTTAAAACTTCGCGAAAATTCAACCTTTGCCTGAATTACATCGAGTTCGGTAACAGCTTCGACGGCGGCTTCGATAGCGGGAAGTTCTTCGCGAAGCTGCTCGGTCAATGAAAAAAGAATGCGGCTGATCTCGCGTTCCTCTTTTGCCCGCAGCGTCTGCAGCTCGTTGTTCGCTTCGATCGCCTCGAGCGGTTCGATGAAAATCGTTGCACCCGAAGATGACATTCCGTGTGCTACGCCGCCGACCTTTCCGCGAAGGTCCGCTTTGACCGGAATGACGTAACGGTCGTTTCGCATCGTCACTATTTCGTCCTGGATCGCGTTCCCCGAACTTTTTATTACGTTTTCGAGCGAACGCGTCAACCGCGACCGCTGTGCGGATATCTCGCGGCGAAGCGATGCGAGCTCCGGCGATGCCGAATCGTCTATTTCGCCGCCCGGCAATATCTTTTTCGTGACGTTGCCGACGGCCGTCATCAGCGACGGCGGAATTTTTTCGACAATATTCCACAAGATCGGCGCCGACGCTTTTTCCGGCTGCAAAAGCGAACGGGTAAAGATAGCTTGTGAGCAGACCGCAGCGGCTTCGAGCATTCTGAGCGGTTCTAGAGCCGCGCCTTTTATTTTCAGGATCGCGACCGCATCTGACGGATCGGCAAGTTCGCTGAACGTCCACGAAACCTGTTTGTTTTCATTAAGATCGGTCGTTTCGGTTATTGCCGCGAGTTCGCGTTCGAGAGCATTTCGGTCGGTGAACGGGGCGGTTTTCGCCATTCGCGCGCGGCCCATCGGCGTGCGGCAATATCGCGCAAAAAGCCCCAGCACGCGTTCGTATTCCAATGTTTCAAAGCTATAGCTCACTGTGATCTTCTCTATAAAAAGCGTGCCCGGATCTCCGGCGTCGGCATCATACAGGCGTCCCGTTCGCCAAAGAATTTATAGCGGCGTTTGGCAAATGCATCATACAAAAGGTCGCGGATCGGACGGGGAATAATTATGAACGCGTACAACAAAGCAACCGGAAATCCGAGTTTTTTCGCGACGCGCAACGCGGCCGCAGAACGCACATAGGATCTTCCGTTTTCGATCAGCACGACGGAATCGACGTTCGCCGTATCGATGCCGTGTTCGCGCGTCAGCCGTTCGCCGGCCTCTGACTGCAGAGCCGCAAACTTGAAATAACCGTCCGGATCGCGGGCAATTACGTAATTTACCGACGAATTACAGAAATTGCACACACCGTCAAAAAGTATGGTCGCCGACATTAGAATTATTTTACATCAAAAGATAAATATTGTGATTCGACGCTCAAAGTAAACCGAAGAATTTAACGAACCGCTCTTTTCATCTTCCTCATTCTGAAGCACGGGAAGAGATAGTAAGAACAGCGCGGGGCATTTTCGGAGGGCAAATATAAACGGTGATCAGTTTTTAGCTGCAAGTTTTCAGTTAGGAAATGGAGCGGTTGTCTCCCCAGGTCAGTACCGTCGGCGGTAGCAGATGGTTTAACTTAATTTGGAATCGGAACGTCGAGTTATGGTATTTTTATAAAGTGGCAGACTGCCGGCCGTTCACTGATCTTACATAAAAACCGTGAGAATTCTTGTCATTGCAAAGAATACGTTTCGCGAGGCGATCCGGGATCGGATCTTGTATAACCTCGTGCTTTTTGTGCTGCTGATAACGGCGGCCGCGATACTGCTCGGCGAACTGACCGACGGCCAAGAGGCCCGGACGATCGTAAACGCCGGGCTCGGCGCGATGCTCGTTTTCGGCGTGTTCATCGCCATATTCGTCGGCGTCGGGCTTGTGTCGAAAGAGATCGAAAAGCGCACGGTTTACGCGATCTTCGCAAAACCGGTCCGGCGAGCCGAATTCATACTCGGCAAATATTTCGGGCTGTGCGCCACGCTGCTGGTGAACACGGCGATCATGGGCGTCGGCGTGACGCTCGCGTTGCTGTACGTCGGCGGCGGTTCGCTTATAGCGTCGGCATGGGAGGCCATCGCCCTTATCTTTTTGGAACTCGCGATACTGACCGCCGTCGCGATACTCTTTTCGTCGTTTTCGTCGCCGGCGCTGTCGGCACTGCTCACGTTCTTTGTCTTCATCATCGGGCATCTGAGTTCCAGCCTTCGCGAACTGGCGGCGGCTCTCGGTTCAACGGCGGTGAAATACGCGTTCGAGGTCATCTACTACGTTTTCCCGAACCTCGCGAGCCTTACATTTCGCACACAGGCCGCACTCGGGCTACACCTTCCGCCGTCGTACTTCGCCGCGGCCGTCGCATACGCGGCGGTATATATCGCCGTGATGCTGGTGATAACTATAGTGATATTCCGCAGGAGAAATTTTAAGTAGTTCGCGGAGGAATTTAACGCAAGGACGCAGAGATGAAAGAAACGAAGAAGACAACAATAATGCTCGGTGCTTTTGCGTTAATTTTGTGCCTTGGTGTTTACGGGTTGAGTTCGTATCTGGACACGCACCGGATCGCGGCTCCGGAAAGTTACTCCGATTCGGATCTTGAGATCCAAGGAAAGCGGCTAAAGGGTTTCGCGCTTGGATTCGAAGGGCTTTTGGCGGATTGGTATTGGATGCAGTCGCTGCAGTACATCGGCAACAAGGTCATAAATAGCACCGAGGAAGTCATAAACATTGATGATATGCGGACGATGAATCCGCGCCTGCTTTATCCGTATCTCGACAACGCGACCGACCTTGACCCGCATTTTATTACCGCATATTCGTACGGTGCGGTCGTGCTTCCGGCTATCGACGCCGGAAAAGCGATCGCACTTACGGAGAAAGGCATCGCGAACAATCCGAATGAATGGCGGCTCTATCAATACCTCGGCTATATCTATTGGCGAACGAAAGATTATAAGAAAGCCGCCGAAGTTTACGAACGCGGCTCAAAGATCGCTGGCGTTCCGCCTTTTATGAAGATGATGGCGGCGGTGATGCTTGGCGAAGGCGGCAGCCGCGATACGGCTCGCAAAATGTACGAGCAGATGGCGGCCGACCCGGGCGACGAACAGACACGAAAAACGGCCGAGATCCGCCTGCAGCAGCTTGATTCGCTTGATCAAATTGACGCGATGAATGATGCATTAAAAGCGGCCGGTTGTCCGCGGGATCTGAAAAGCATCATGCCGGCGCTTGCCAAAACCGGTCTCGAATTTCTCGTCAACGATAAAGGCGAGATCGTTGACCCGACCGGCGTCGCGTATGACCATGACGCTGCCGAATGCAAGGTTATGCTCGGAAAGGAATCGCGAATACCGCGGGAAATGTGATCGAAAAAAACGATGGAATACGTAATTGAGATCGACGGATTAACGAAAGACTACGAGATCGGCTTTTGGCGAAAGAAAAAAGTACGGGCGCTCGATGGGCTCGACCTTCGCGTCAAGCGCGGCGGTATTTTCGGCTTTCTTGGCGGCAACGGTGCAGGAAAAACGACGACGATGAAGATCTTGATGAGCCTGATGACGCCGACCGCCGGAAGCGCAAAGATCCTCGGCTTCGATATTTCCGACGCCGCAATGCACAGGCGTATCGGTTATTGTCCCGAAAATCCGTATTTTTACGATTATCTGACGGCGAACGAGCTGATGGACTATTTCGGTGCGATATTCGGCATGGACGCGAACACACGCCGAACGAAGAGCGATGAATTGCTCACGGCTGTCGGCCTTTTGGAAAAGGACCGCGGCAAACAGCTTCGTAAATTTTCGAAAGGAATGCTCCAGCGTGTCGGGCTTGCACAGGCTCTTATTAATGACCCGGAGATCGTGTTTCTGGACGAACCGATGAGCGGGCTCGATCCGATGGGGCGCCGCGAGATCCGCGATCTGATCGCCGGCCTGCGCGAAAAAGGGACGACCGTTTTTATGTCAACGCACATTCTTTCTGATGTCGAAGCTCTTTGCGACGAGGTCGCGATACTTCGCCAGGGAAAACTCGCGGCAACGGGAGACCTCGGCGATCTGTTGGCGAACGAAAGCGGCACGGCGTCGTTCGAGATCATGGCCGCCGACATCGACACGGAAAAACTCGCCGCGGCCGGAATTTCCGCAAAAGAGAACGGCAGCCTCGTTAAGATCGAAGCCGCCGATGAAAATGACGTTGAGAAAGTTTTATCCGCGATACGCTCGACCGGCGGAAGACTCATTTCGGTTAATGCGGTGAAACGCTCGCTCGAAGAACTTTTCGTGACAAAGACAAGTTAGGTTATTCGGCAGTTCGGATCGCGGTCACTTTCCAGCGGATATTTGCCCGGTCATCTTCCGGTGAAAATCCGTCAACGCTCAGCGTGATCGGGATCGATTCGTCCGGCCCGAGCGTCGGCCGCTGGGTCGGAACCACCAGAACGCGCTTTTCTTTCAACGGCTGGTTAAATTGATCGATGACCGAAACATTGACCTCCAACCCGTTTATCACATGCTTGCTGTAGTTCTTGATGTTCCCTTTGATGAACATCGATATCGTGCCGAATGCATTCGGTGATTCTACTGTGTCAGGATCCGTGGAAATGATGATGTCCTTTGTGATCTCCGCGAACCGCGGATCGCCTTCGTGAAGCGAACCTTCGAGGATCATCGCCTTCTGCACTTCCATCGGCGGCGTCTGAAGCAGGTAATAAATACCCGCGGCGATCAGAACGAGCGCAACGAACGCACCTATCAGATGCAGCTTGTTGATCCTATGCTCTTTGATATTATGGCTGTTCAAAGTTTCCATTCTTCTTATTAGATGCAGGTTTTTCTACAAAGTTCCCATAGGTTATCATTTTGATTATCGAAGAGAAAATGCCGACCAAAAACCGATCTGACGACGTGCCGATGTATGTGGAAGCCGCGCTGCCGGTTCCGCTTCGGCGGACATTCACATATCGCGTGCCCGCCGGTTTTGCCGACGAGATAAAGATCGGCGCACGGATCTTGGTGCCGTTCGGAAAGCGCACGGCGACCGGTTATGCCGTTTCGCTCGCGTCGGAATTCGAACCGGATCCGGATCTGGACGAATCGGCCGTCAAGAACGTTTATCAGCTTATAGATCCGGAACCGCTGATAACGCCGGAGATCGTCGAACTCACAAGGTGGGCGTCGGATTATTACTTCGCCTCATGGGGCGAAATGCTGAAAGCTTCTCTGCCTGCCGGAATAAACAGCGCTGTCGAACAGATCGCAAACATCACCGAAAACGGACGTCGGGCGCTAGCCGGAAATTCTTCGAAGGCGCTGAAATTCCGTGTGCTCGACCGCATTGCCGAAACGGGCGAAAGCGGACTCCGCGAACTCGGAAAGGAATTTGGCGACGCGTCTGCGAAACGAGCGTTTCGCGAACTCGCCCGCGAAGGCTTAATAGCGACAACCGAACGCACCGTCGCGACAAAAGTGAAACCGAAAGTGCGTAAGTTCGTGCGGCTTGTCACGAGCGGCGAGACCAAAAACAAACTGACTGAAGCCCAGCAAAGGGTCATCGACGCGCTGGAAAAACTCGGCGGCGAAAGCATGTTCATGGAACTCGTCGATGCGCACGGCGTCAGCGCCTCGTCGATCAATACGCTGCAAAAACACGGCCTTGTCGAAGTTTTTACCGGTGAGGTGCTCCGCGACCCGTTCGCCGATTCCGCACCGGCGGAACTTGATAAAATAACGCTCAACGACGAACAGGCGTTTGCACTTTCGGAGATCAGAAAACCCATCGACAGCGGCGAATTTCGGGCGTTGCTGCTGCACGGCATAACCGGCAGCGGCAAGACCGAAGTTTATATCCGCGCGATGAAACGCACCCTGGAAAAAGGCCGTTCGGCGCTGATGCTCGTGCCGGAGATCGCCCTGACGCCAATGTTTTCAAGCCGTTTACGGTCGATATTCGGAAGCGATGTCGCGATACTTCATTCCAATCTTTCCGCGGGCGAACGCTTTGACGAATGGCGGCGAATTCGACGCGGCGACGCTCAGGTCGTCATAGGCACGCGGTCGGCGATATTCGCTCCGCTCAGCGATATCGGGCTGATAATTGTTGACGAGGAGCACGACGGCTCTTACCGCCAGCATGAATCGCCGTATTACAATGCCCGCGACACGGCGGTCATTCGGGCTCACAATGCGAACGCCGTTGTCGTGCTCGGTTCCGCGACGCCGTCGCTCGAAAGTTTCAACAACACGCTTGTTGGAAAATATGATTATCTTCGGCTCGAAAATCGGATCGGCGGCCGGCCGCTTGCGGAAGCCGGGCTGATCGATATGCGTGACGTTTTCAAACGCGAAGGAAAAGACGTTCCGTTCTCTCCGGAGCTTATAGCGGCGATCGAACAAACCCACGCGAAAGGAGAGCAGGCGATAATCTTGCTGAATCGCCGCGGATTTTCGCAGTTCGTGATGTGCCGAAGCTGCGGCGAGAATATCAAATGCAGGAACTGCGACATCACTTTAACCTATCATCGCATCGGGGCTCGGCTCGTGTGTCATTATTGCGGCTATTTTGAGAATGCTCCGAAAGCATGTCCGAAATGTTCAAGCGAATATCTTTACTACATCGGCGAAGGCACCGAAAAGGTTGAGAATGAGTTGCGCGAGCGGTTTCCGCATCTGCGCATCGAACGCGTGGACCGCGACACGATGTCAACCCGCGGCCACATGCAGAAGATACTTAAGGCCTTTGACCGCAACGAGATAGATATGCTCGTTGGTACGCAAATGCTAGCCAAAGGCCATGATTTCCATAATGTGACGCTGGTCGGCGTGCTGTCGGTCGATATCGGCCTCGGATTGCCGGATTTTCGAGCCGCCGAACGTACGTTTCAACTGCTGACGCAGGCCGCGGGACGTGCCGGACGCGGACAGCTTCCGGGCAAAGTGCTGATACAAACTTATTATCCTGAACATTATGCTTTGAAACATGCCGCGAAACAGGATTTCGGCGCATTCAGCAGGGAAGAGCTCGGTTTCCGTAAGCGAAGCAATTTCCCGCCGTTCGTGTCGCTCGCCTCCGTCACGGTAAAGCACAAAGACCGCCGGTATGCGTTGGATAACGCACGGATCTTCGGCGAAGCGCTTTCACGCGCCAATGCGGCCCGCGACTGCTACATCATCGGGCCGGCAGAAGCGGCTATTGCCAGATTGAAGGGTGAATATCGTTTCCAGATCCTAATTCGATCCGCGAACCGCAAAAGCATGCGGCGTGTCATCGATATCGCTGCGGCGGAAGCCGAAGCCCGACGCTGTGATATGACCGCGGTGCACATCGAGATCGATCCGATAAACCTGATGTAGGCCGCGTCAGTTAACGGCCCGCGAGGTCAAGGCGTCGCGGCCCAATTTTATCTGGCCGTAGATCTCGGACAGCGAAACCTTGGTGTTTATCGAATCGGCGGAAACCACATCATCGCGTTCGTTGTAGATGCGGTAGATCCACTGTTTTGCGTTCTGTTTCGAATAATGCTCGATCCGCATTTCATCCTGCTTTATGAAAAAGCATTCTTTGACACTGTCCGTGGCAAGGAAATTTTCAAGCAGCTCGGTCTTGTCGCTAGAGCTCGCTCCTTCAAAGATCTCAACCACGACCGTCGGATTCAGAAGCAGATCGGCGTTCTGATCGGCGAATTGCGGTTCGCCGCTGACGATGACGACATCCGGAAAACACGAAAAATTCTTCCGCGTCTGAACTTCCATATTTCCTATATAGAGTTCGTTCTTGCTGCCTTTCATTCGGCTGCCGAACGCGATCGCCACGTTCGAAACCAAAAGGTTGTGCCAACGGTCCAAAGCCCTCCCCGGTTTAGTTCGGCCGTTCTGAATTTCCTTTGCCTGCAGCCGGCTGGCCGCCGCGGCATAATCCGCCACCCCGCTTTGTGGTGTGTGAGATTTAGACACCTTCTCCATCATATTTTTTTGCGCTCCGATACCTCTGTATTTGATCCGTGGATCCGAAAAGTGGGCGTTAGCGGGGGTATTTCGCTGATGGGGATTTTTTGTTAAAACTAGTGTTGCATAAACTCCGATAAATTTTCAAGAATAAACCTATGAAACTTTCAATTATCGCCGAAAAGACCGGAGCGGCCATCGAAAGCGGCTCACCCGACATGGAGATCACGGCCGCCGCCGGGCTTGATATCGCGGGCGAAGGCACGATCTCTTTTCTCGCAAACCCGAAATACACGCCGCAGCTGCAGACGACCAAGACGGCAGCGGTTTTCCTGAATGAGAACGTAAAGTTAGATCGGAACGACATCGCTGTTCTTCGCGCAAAGGATCCGTATCTTGCATACACAAAAACGCTTCGCCTCTTTCATCCGGAAATTTCGGCAGTACCGGGAATCCATCCGACAGCCTTTATTGATCCGTCAGCCGAAGTTTCGCCGGATGCCGAAATATCGGCGAATGTTTTCATCGGCAAAAATTGCCGCGTCGGAAAGGGTTCGAAGCTGCACCCGAACGTAACCGTTTACGACGGTGCCAAGGTCGGCGAGAATACGACCCTGCATTCAGGTGTCGCGGTTCGCGAAAGTTGCCGCGTCGGAGATAACTGCATCATTCATAATAATTCGACGATCGGGTCGGACGGTTTCGGCTATGCGAAGACCGAGGAAAAACGCTGGCTGAAGATACCGCAAACTGGCATTGTCGTTGTCGAAGACGATGTCGAGATCGGAGCGAACACGTCCATTGACCGGGCATCGGTCGGTGAAACGCGTATTAAACGCGGAGCGAAGATAGATAACCTGGTGCAGATCGGCCATTCCTGCACGGTCGATGAAGATGCGCTCATTTGTTCGCAAACAGGGCTCGCGGGAAGTTCGGTCATCGGGAAACGCGTGATACTCGCCGGCCAGGTCGGCATCGCCGGACATTTGAAGGTCGGTGACGATGCTGTCGTTACTGCAAAATCCGCGACAAGCCACGACGTTGAACCGGGAAAGATAATTTCCGGAATTCCGGCGTTCGACAACCGCGAGTGGCTCCGTTCGACGGCGGCATATCAACGGCTCGGCCAGATCGCGCGGGCGGTTCGTGAACTCGAGAAAAAATTGGGGAAAGGTGAATGACGCTAGTCATCCGTGTAGCGGACAAGCCTACTCACGTGCGGTCTAAGCTCCTCTGTTCCCTGCATATGTGTCGAAATATTGATCCAGGTGCCGTCCTCTTTTTTCACGCCCGTGAGTTCCGAACTGCGTGTCGGCGTTGAATAATCCACGATCTCATGCCAAAGGCATTGTGAGAATTTCTTGCCCGAAAGGTATGTAAAGCCGTTCTCGTAAACCGTTAGTTCATCCTTTCGTTCACGCACCGTACTCCACAGCACCCCTAGAAAAAGGCCCGCGGCCGGAAGCGAACATAACGGCACCAGCCAAATATTCTGATTGGCGATCGGCATTATCACGCCGAACACCACAAGTAGAAGCAAAGCTGCAAGGGGAGCTATATTCGTCCAGTTGCCTTTTGTGTGATATGTTGCCTTCAGCACGCCGAGCGATGTCGGTTCCAATGCCCGAGCTTCCGCTTCGGTGACCTTTTCGGAATCGGGTATTTGTGAGAACTCATAGCCGTCTATCTCACGGCACAACGCCGAAAGGCCTCCCATTTTGAACGCGAAAGCGATCTTTTCATTGTTACGTTTTATGACGGAGGTGACGGTCGATGCTCCGCTAAAGTCAGTTGCATACGAACCATCTTTGACCTGATCCCAGCGACATGTCTGCACGCCCTTGCGGCTTTTGTAGGTGAAACCGTGCTCATAGATCCGGAGTTCGTCGAACATCGTCGGTACCGTGCGGATGATCAAAAATATCAAAGGCAAAGCCGTTACGATAAGGAAAACGGCTGCGAAGATCCGCTCAACGATGGTACCCGCACCAAAGAAAACCAGGAGCCCCAGACCCAGGATGCCCAAACACAGGGCGTATATACCGATATACGCAAACCCGAACTTCACGCGGTATGCGCCTTTTTCTTTGCCGAGTTCGGAGGGTGTTTCTTTCACGATTTGCAGTATAAACGAATCCGGCCATTGATAAAATAGAAAAATTCCGTTATTTTTTTGAGCGAAGCCAAGAGCCATATGGAACGAAAAGAAAAAATAATCGTCATCATCGCGGCTGTTGCCTGTGCCGCGGCCGCCATATCTCATTTCACGCATTCGTCTGCCGTGCTGATCTTTACGGTTTCGGCGGTCGCACTCGCACTGCTTGCCGTACTCGTCGGCGATGCGACGGAGCAGCTCGGCAGCCGGCTCGGCCCGGGTGCGACGGGTATACTGCAATCTGCACTCGGGAATCTTCCGGAGCTTTTCATTGCGATCTTCGCACTGCGCGCGGGGCTTGACCATGTCGTTCAAGCCGCATTGATCGGGTCCATTCTCGGCAATTCGCTGCTCGTATTCGGTTTTGCACTGCTGCTCGGCGGATTGAAGAACGGCACGCAGAAGTTCAACTCGGAACCGCCGCGGACCATTGCGGTACTGATGCTTTTGGCCGTTGCGGCATTGATATTCCCGACGCTCACGCATTATCTTCATACGCCGGCCGAACCGTATATCGATCATCTTGACATCGTCGTAGCGGTCATTTTGTTGCTGGTGTTTGCGGCGAGCATCTATTTCAGCATCAAAGGCGATCCGGCCGTTGCGATCCAACCCGGAGAAGGCCATAACCGTTGGTCGCTGAAACTGACGATCGGTGTGCTTGCGGCATCAGCGGCCGGTGCGGCACTCGTGTCGGATTGGTTCGTCGAAGCTCTTGAACCGGCAATGGCAACTCTTGGTATTTCCGAAGCGTTCGCAGGGCTTGTTATAATCGCCATCGCCGGAAATGCCATCGAAAACGTTGTCGGCATCCAGCTCGCGTGGCGCAACGAAGCCGATTACGCCGTAAGCGTTATTTTGAACGGTTCGCTGCAGATAGCGCTCGGCCTGTTCCCGATACTGCTGCTGCTGTCGTTCGTACTCGGCGGTGCGGTTCTTACATTTGTTCTGACGCCGCTGCTGGTGGTTGCACTAGCTCTCGCGGCGGTTATCTGCGCCTTCATCGTTTTTGACGGCGAATCGATCTGGCTCGAAGGCATCGCGCTTATCGGGCTTTATTGCATCATTGCGGCCGCGTTCTGGTGGGGTTAAAATGGAGATATGCAAACCACACAACAAACATCTGCGTCCGGTTACGACCTGACCCCGCTTGACGAAGCCGCCATCGAACGGCTCGCCGCCGATCTCACCGACGAAGAGCGTCACATCATGCTCGATCACGGCACAGAACCGCCGTTTTGCGGCACGCTGCTGGACAATCATCTGGACGGCGCTTACGCCTGCCGTCTTTGCGGGCTTCCGCTTTTCAGTTCTTCGCATAAATTTCATTCCGGCACCGGCTGGCCTTCGTTCTACTCGCCGTTCGATCCGGACCATCTGGTAAAGCTCGAAGACAACAGTTACGGCATGCGGCGTATCGAGATCCGCTGTGCGCGGTGCGGTTCGCACCAGGGCCACATCTTTCCCGACGGCCCACCGCCGACCGGCCAACGCTATTGCATAAACTCCGCGTCGCTCGAATTCTTTGAAAACGGCGAGGATATTCCGCAAAAAGCCGAGGCGTAGTTAGG
>CBFGSN010000074.1:0-13144 GCA_965651435.1 uncultured bacterium
ATTCCGCCGCCGATAGACGCAATTCCTTTATCTTGATAAAATCGAATACGTTCAAAATTTTCTTCCGTAGAGAAAGAATATCTTGCGTGTAGCTGTCATTTCCGCCGAAGCGGTACCATATTCCAAGACCGGCGGCCTCGGCGATGTCGCCGGTGCTTTGCCGAAGGCACTTCGCAGCATCGGCCACGATCCGGTGCTGATCACGCCCTGTTATCTTCAGACAAAAGGCGAGTATTTGTGGGAAACGGCGTTCGACGACCTTTGGGTCGATTGGCGCGGCGGTTCGTATCACGCAAAGGCATTTTACAGCGAAGCGAACGGTTCGCCGACGTTTCTGATCGACGCTCCGTCATATTTTCACCGCGATTCGATCTACGGTTATACCGAAGATTACGAACGTTTCGCTTTCTTTAACCATGCCGCTCTGACGCTTTTGCGGAGGCTTGACCGCGCTCCGGACATCGTTCA
Source organism: uncultured bacterium (assembly GCA_965651435.1). GTDB lineage: Bacteria > Acidobacteriota > Blastocatellia > Pyrinomonadales > Pyrinomonadaceae > OLB17. The sequence goes on from CBFGSN010000074.1 coordinate 469, forward strand.
TCTGAATGATTGGCACTGCGGTTTTGCGGCCGTCGAACTTGCCGAACGCCGCCGATGGGACTCGTTCTGGGCCCGCACGCGGACGGTTTTTTCGATCCACAACATGGCGTATCAGGGCGGATTTTCGTCGGGCGAATTATGGAAATTCGGATTCGGCAGCGAATTTGCACGCAACAGTTTCGCGTTCAACGGCTACGCCTCCGCGATGAAAGCGGGCCTTGCCGTTTCGGATGTTCTTTCGACCGTTTCGCCGACATACGCACGCGAAATTCAGCTTCCGGAAAACGGTTACGGCCTTGATTGGCTTGTGCGTCAGCGTTCGGGCAGCATTCTCGGCATCACGAACGGCGTCGATTACGAGGTGTGGAATCCCGAAACCGATACCGAGATCGCGGCACATTTCGGACCGAACGACCTTTCCGGAAAGCTTGAATGCAAACGCGCTTTGCTTGAGCAATTTTCTCTGCCGGTCGATCTTGAACGGCCGATCATCGCGAACATTACGCGTCTGACGGCGCAGAAAGGCATCGACCTGATAATGCAGGCGGCGGGCGATCTGCTCGCGACAGGCGCGTATATAATCTCGCTTGGTTCGGGCGAAAAGCAGTACGAAGATTTCTGGCAGCGGCTTCGCGACCACGCACCGCATCAGGTCGGCATTTACCGCGGTTACAGCGAAAGCCTCGCGCACAAGATCGAAGCCGGCGCCGACATGTTCATGATGCCCTCCAAATTCGAACCGTGCGGACTTAATCAGATGTACAGCCTACGTTATGGAACGATACCGATCGTCCGGGCCGTCGGCGGTTTGGACGACACGGTCGAGAATTTCGATCCGGTCGCGGGCACGGGCAACGGCTTCAAATTCGGACCGTACCGCGCCGATAAATTTGCCGAGAGCGTTTACGAAGCGATGTTCGCCTACGCGGACAAGGACGCCTGGCGGCGTTTGCAGGCGAATGGAATGAAGATCGATAATTCGTGGGAAAATGCGGCGCGCAAATATCAGTGGCTTTATGAAATGACATTGGCGCAATGAGTTTCGAAATAACGATCGATGAGCATTTTAAGCTAAAGCTGCCGGACGAAAGCCAAACGGACGAGATCTATCGGCTCGTAATGGAAAACTACGATCACCTGCATCGTTGGCTGTTGTGGTGCGATGAAAAATACGACCGTGATTCGGTCAAGAGTTACATCGAGCAAGCGAATTTTTCGCTCGAAGTTCCGGGCGGCCAGCTTTCGCTGATGATCGAAGAGGACGGCCGGCCGATCGGCGGAGCCGGCATTCACGGCATTGACGCGGAGAACCGCTCGGCGGAAATGGGATATTGGATCGGCGAAAAGCATTCGGGAAAAGGCATCGTTACGCGTTCCGCCATTGCGTTGCTGCGATACGGATTCGAATCTATGAAGCTAAACCGCATGGCGATAAAGTGCGTGCCCGAGAACGAAAGAAGCAGAGCGATACCGGAACGGCTCGGTTTTGTTTTCGAGAATATCGAACGCGAAGCCGGATGGCTTCACGACCGTTTCGTCGATCATGCGGTATATTCGATGCTCGCGAGCGAATGGAAGGAGAAATTTTGCAGTTGAGTTCCGGCGGGACTTACGGCTAAAAAAGATCAATAGATATGATAATCGTTATTATCGGTGCCCAATGGGGCGATGAAGGAAAAGGAAAGGTCGTCGATCTGCTTGCGGATCGGTTCGACATCGTTTCGCGGTATCAGGGCGGGCACAACGCCGGACACAGCGTGTACGTCGGTGACAAGGCGTTCGTTCTGCGGCTTTTGCCGTCGGGCATCATTCACGAAGATTCGACGTGTGTGCTCGGGAACGGTATGGTCATTGACCCGAAAGCATTTTTCGAAGAGGTCGATCAGATGGCGTCGCAGGGAATTTCGATCACGCCGGAACGGCTGAAAGTTTCGAGTCGAGCTCACCTGATAATGCCGTATCACAGAGCGCTCGACCATACATCCGAGGAAAGGCTCGGGAACGAAAAGATCGGCACGACCCTTCGCGGCATCGGCCCGGCGTACGAAGATAAAGCCGGACGCCGCGGTATTCGCGTCGCGGATGCGCTTTCTCCGGATGTTCTGAAAACACGTGTCGAACGAAATCTGGAAGAAGCAAACCGCATCATCGCGCTTTACGGACAGCAGCCGCTTCGCGCCGACGAGATATTGGCGGAGGTGATGCCGCTGATCGAACGCATGCGGCCGTTCGTTTCGGAAACGTCACATTTTTTGGCCGAAGCCCGAAAGGCGAACAAGAAGATCTTGCTCGAAGGCGCGCAGGCGACATTGCTCGACGTCGATCACGGAACATATCCGTATGTCACGTCGTCAAACCCGACATCGGGCGGTGCGTCCGTCGGTTCGGGCATTCCGCCGCATCATATCACGGGCGTGCTCGGCATCGTCCGAACATACGCGACGCGTGTCGGCGAAGGGCCGTTTCCGACGGAAATGCTCGACAGCGAACAGGAGACCGCCGACCTGATCCGCAAACGCGGAAATGAATACGGTTCGGTCACAAAACGTCCGCGCCGCTGCGGATGGTTCGATGCGGTAGCGACGCGTTATGCCGCGGAGCTGAACGGTTTCGATTCGGTCGCGCTGACAAAGCTCGATGTTCTGGACGCTCTCGATGAGATAAAAGTTTGCGTCGGTTACGAGATCGATGGCCGCCGCACCGATGCTTTTCCGGCGCAGACGCATGAGCTGAGCTCGATAAAGCCGATCTACGAAGTGCTCGAAGGCTGGAAAGAGGAAACGCTCGGCATAACCGAATTCGACAGACTTCCGCCAAAGGCACGTGAATATGTCGATTTTCTATCGCGGTCGATCGGCGTTGAGATCGGTTTGATATCGACCGGTCCGGAACGCGATCAGACGATAATTTTGAAAGATTCGGTCATGGAAGGCTGGTTCGCGAATTAAAGAATATGGATGCGACGCAGGAAGTAAAAATTGAAAGATTTGACGATGCATTTGCGGCCGATTTCGCGCGGCTCAATTACGAATGGATCGAGAAATATTTTGCCGTCGAAGAACACGACCGCGAAATGCTCGACCATCCCCGAAAGTACATCATCGATAACGGCGGCGAAATATTTTTTGCGTTCGTCGATGGTGTCGCTGTAGGCACGGTCGCGATGATCAGATTTCCGGACGGCTCTTTCGAACTTGCAAAAATGGGCGTCGCTCCGGAATCCCGCGGACACGGCATCGCGAACCGCCTGATGACGGCCTGTATCGAGTACGCAAAGGAGGTCGGAAGCCCGAAGATTTTCCTCGAATCGAGCCGGAAACTCTCGCCCGCGCTTTCGCTTTACCGCAAATTCGGGTTCAAAGAAACCGAACTCGATAAAAATACTCCGTATGCACGCTGTGACATCCGTATGGAACTTGCCATAACCGAAGATGATGTGTAAAATCTTTCATTCGGCTGTTTTTAGCCGTATGGTCCGATAGCTCAGTTGGTAGAGCAAATGGCTTTTAACCATTGGGTCCCAGGTTCGAGTCCTGGTCGGATCACCATCTTATAAAGGGCGAATCGCAAGGTTCGCCTTTTTTCGTTTCGTTGGTCGTGGCGGTTCTTGTGCGGTCATGCTCCGGAAAGCGCCGTTTCGGCAAATTTCTCGGTGCGGTTGGCCACTTTGTGAATTGCGGTGACCTGGCCGAAGAGCCGCGTGAATTGGTCGGGCGTTAGGGCCTGTGCGCCGTCGCAAAGTGCGGTTACGGGATCGGGGTGGACCTCTATGATCAGGCCGTCCGTGCCGGCTGCGGCGGCCGCTTTTGCCATCGGCCCGACCATATAATTATGGCCCGACGAATGAGAAGGATCGACGATCACCGGCAGGTGCGAAAGTTTTTGCAGTGCCGGGATCACGGAAAGGTCGAGCGTATTGCGGGCGTGACCGGCGAAGGTCCTGATGCCGCGTTCGCACAGAATGACGCCATAATTTCCTTCGGCCATGATGTATTCTGCCGCCAGAAGCAGTTCGTCCAGCGTTGCCGACAATCCGCGTTTCAGCAGGACCGGTTTTCGCGTCTGTCCCGCATATTTCAGAAGCGAAAAATTCTGCATATTACGCGCGCCGATCTGGATGCAGTCGCCGTATTTTTCCACCAGGTCGATGCCGCGTTCGTCCATTGCTTCGGTCACGATGTTGAGTCCGAAAGTTTCCCGCGCGGCCGCAAGCAGCTTCAGGCCGGCTTCGCCGAGGCCCTGGAAATTATAGGGCGATGTTCGCGGTTTGAAAGCTCCGCCGCGGAAGAATTTTGCGCCGGCGGCGGCAACGGCCTTCGCTGTTTCGAAGACCTGCTTCTCGTTTTCGACCGCGCACGGGCCGGCGATCATCGCCAGATGTCCGTCACCGATGAAGGCGTTCCCGACTTTGACGACGGATCGTTCGGGACGCAGGTCGCGCGACACAAGCTTATAAGGTTTTGTCACAGGGATCAGGTCCGCGACGCCGGAAAGATTCTCGAAGTGCGTGGGATCGATCGAGCCGGGATTTCCGGTGATGCCGATCGCGGTCCGGTTCTCTCCGGCCACCGCGTGCGCTCGAAAGCCGAGGCTGTTTACAATGGCGGTCACTTTTTCTACATCATCGGATGACGCATCCGATCGCATTACGATAAGCATAAAATTCCGTTCTCCTAAAGTTATCTGTCTGAGTTGTTAAACGCCGGCGGCAGAAGGTTCGCCACGAACGTCCGCACGCGGATTGACGGATCGTCACCTTTTTTGCACAGGGCGATCTCATTTACTATCGCGGAACCCACGACGGCCGCATCCGCATAGCGCCAAACATCTTCGACCTGCTGCCGCGAAGATATCCCGAAGCCGACCGCTACCGGAAGATCGGTGAACATTCGTATTCGCTTCACGAGCGTTTCGGCCGTTCCGGTGTCGGAAGCCGCTCCGGTTATGCCCGTGCGGGCCACGGCGTATATAAATCCGCCGGCATTTTGTGCTATTTGTTTCAACCGCTCATCGGAAGTCGTCGGTGCCGCAAGAGAGATGAGCTCGATATTTTGTTCGCGAAATATGTCGGCGATGGCTGCCGCTTCCTGATCGATCACGTCCGTGACCAAAATTCCGTCCGCGCCTGCGGCAGCGGCGTCGCGTGCAAGCTCGTTGATACCGTATCGATACAACGGATTCAAATAGCTGAACAGCACGATCGGCACGTCTGATGCGGCTCGAATTTCGGAAACCATTCTAAGTATCTTGTCCGGCGAAGCTCCGCTGTCCAAAGCTCTCATGGACGACGCTTGGATCACGGGACCGTCCGCTATCGGATCGGAAAAGGGAACTCCGAGTTCGATGATATCGGCGCCGGATTCCGCGAGTGCGAGAACTATGCGTTTCGAAGTTTCCATGTCCGGATCGCCTGCCGTCACGAAGGGGATGAATGTTTTGCGGCCGCCGCGGGCTGCGTTCTCAAATTGTTTTGTGATCCGGTTCATATCGAGTTTTTGCTCCGATCCAAAAATTTCGCCGCAGTATCGACGTCTTTATCGCCGCGTCCCGAAAGATTGACGATGATCGTTTCATTGCTGTTCATACCGCCGGCGACCTTGGCCGCATAAGCGACCGCGTGCGCGGATTCGAGCGCGGGAATGATGCCTTCCGTGGCGGACAGCATCGCGAATGCAGCCAACGCGTCTTCGTCCGATACCGACACATACTCGACGCGGTTTTGGTCGTGCAGGAATGCGTGTTCCGGACCAACCGACGCGTAATCAAGCCCCGCGGAAATTGAGTGAGTTCCGGCGACGAGGCCGTGCTCATCCTGGAGAAGGTAGCTTTTTGTCCCGTGAAGAATGCCGACGCTGCCGCCTTTCAGGAATCTGGCCGCGTGCATGCCCAGGGCGGTTCCCGACCCGCCGGCTTCGACGCCGATCATTCGTACACCATCGTCATTCAGAAATTCGTGGAATAATCCGATGGAATTCGACCCGCCGCCGACGCAGGCGATGAGCATTTCGGGAAGGCGGCCTTCCTTTTCGAGGATCTGCCCGCGAGCCTCGCGTCCGATGACGCTTTGAAGATCGCGAACCATCAGCGGATAGGGATGCGGCCCGAGAGCGGAACCGAGCAGGTAATGCGTCGTTTCCGGATTCGTGACCCAATCGCGCAACGCTTCGTTGATGGCATCTTTCAGAGTTCGGGAGCCTGAATCGACGCCCCGAACTTCGGCGCCGAGCAGCCGCATTCTGAAGACGTTCAGAGCTTGGCGTTTCATATCTTCGCTTCCCATATAGATGACGCATTCCAGTCCGAAACGGGCACAGACCGTCGCGGTCGCAACGCCGTGCTGGCCGGCTCCGGTTTCGGCGATGATCCGCGTTTTTCCCATTTTTAAGGCGAGCAGAATTTGGCCCACGCAATTATTGATCTTGTGCGCTCCGGTGTGGTTCAGGTCTTCGCGTTTAAGGTATATCCGTGCGCCGCCGAACTTTTCCGTTAGCCGTTCGGCGAAATAAAGCGGCGTCGGACGGCCGACGAAATCCTTGAGCAGCCGGTCGAATTCCGCCAAAAAGCCGGGATCGTGCCGCCACTTAAAATATGTTGCCGTGAGTTCGTCGAGCGGAGCGGCGAGCGTTTCCGGCACAAATCTGCCGCCGTATTCGCCCCAATATCCGTTCGCATTCGGTTCGTAATTTTTCATCGCTTTTTCTTTGCATTCGTAATGAATGCCTCCAGTTTCCGTATGTCCTTTTTTCCGGGTGACGATTCAATTCCGCTTGCCGCGTCAACCGCGAACGGCTGTACCGTCCGGACCGCCCCGGCGACATTTTCGGCGTTCAGGCCGCCGGCGAGCACAAGCTTTTTTCGTACATCGCTAAGTTCAACCGTCCGGGACCAATCGAACACTCTCCCTGTTCCGCCGTATGCGCCGATCGCGAACGAGTCGAGCAGGACGAGGTCGGCTGCAGTAGCGGCGACGTCCGGAAAGTCCGCGTTCGGACGGACCCGAAACGCCTTTATGATCGCTGCATCCGTGACGTTGCGGAGCCGGACGACGAAAGCCTCGTCCTCATCACCGTGAAGCTGCACGGCATCGATTCCGGCGCGGCGGACGATCTCGCCGATCCGCTCGGGTTCGGCATTTACAAAGACGCCGACCTTCAAAATTTCCGGCGGCGTATTTGCGGCAATGCTGCAGGCCGTTCGCGGGTCGATATATCGCGGGCTTTGTTCGTAAAAATTAAAGCCGAGCATATCCGCACCGAATTCTGACGCCGCGGCCGCGTCGTGCAAATTGGTAATGCCGCAGATCTTTACTTTTGTCATAATCAATCCGACCGGCTGCTTTCCGCGCGTATCAATTTCGTCAGTTCTTGTTCCAAATTTTCGCTGCGCATCAATGTTTCGCCGATCAAGAATCCGGAGAAGCCGAGCCGGCGCAGTTCGTCGATCTCGGCGTGAGTCCCGATGCCGCTTTCCGCGACCATCAACGCATTTTTCGGCGCGTGCCGGATCAGCCGTCGCGAAACATCCAGCGAAACCTCGAACGTTCGAAGGTCGCGGTTATTGATGCCGATGATTTTTGCTCCCGCCGCTTCGGCTCGCTCCAATTCGTCTGCGGAATGAACCTCTATCAGAGCGTCGAGCCCGAGATCATCTTCGATCAGCTCACGAAGGTTGCGGAGTTCCTCATCGCGGAGCATTGCAGTGATCAGCAGCACGGCATCCGCGCCGGCCGTGACGGCTTCGAACACTTGAAACTCGTCGAATATAAAATCCTTCCGCAGTATCGGCAGATCCACCGACGAACGAACCGACGCGAGATCGTCGAGCGATCCGCCGAAGTGATCTTCTTCCGTCAGGACCGACACGGCGCATGCTCCGCCGGACGCATATGCGCGGGCGGCCGATGCGGGATCGGCAACGCCGTTGATAAAGCCTTTTGAGGGCGACGCGCGTTTAAATTCCGCAATGATCTTTATTCCGCCGCCCGTTTCCAACGCCGAACGTAAGCGATGCCGCGATCGCCGCGCGGCAGTTCGGCGAGCCTCTTTGACAAAGCTCGTCGTATCGACGGCTGCTTTCGCTGAGGCGACGCGCCGACGCTTCGATGCGAGAATTTTGTTGAGTATTGTTTCCGACATTTTATTCATAATTCGAGGCGGCCGCGAGCTGTTCCAGCTTTCGTAAAGCCGCACCGCTTTCCAAACTTTTGGTCGAAAGGTCGAATGCTTCAGAAAGTGTTTTCGCGGCACCAGCGACATATAAACCGGCGGCGGAATTTATTTTTACCAGATCGATCGCAGCCTGTTTGCTGCAAGTTCCATCCAGTATCGACCTGATCAACGCCGCGCTTTCCGACGGCGTTTTGCATCGGACGTTATCGACGGGACGCGAATTTATGCCGAATTCTTCTGGTGTGACCTCGAATGCATCCACGCGGCCACCGCGTATTTCGCAGACGAACGACACTCCGCCCGTCGTAAGTTCATCGAGCCCGTCGCTTCCGTGCACGACCCATGAATGAGCCGTGCCGAGCCGTGCCAGTGCGTTCGCGGTTTTTTCGATGAGTTCTTTTTTCCAAACTCCGATCACCTGATGCGGTGCATTCGCCGGATTACAGAGCGGCCCAAGTCGATTGAAAACCGTCGGCACTCCGATCTTTTTCCTTGCTATTGCGAGCTCTGGCGAAAGCATATGGTGATCCGGTGCGAACATAAAACAAATGCCGATGTCATTAAGACAACGTTCGGCGGCGGCAGGGCCCGAGGCGGCATTCACCGCGAGTTCCGACAGAACATCGGCGCTTCCGGAACTGCTCGTGGCCGCCCGGTTACCGTGCTTCGCCGCCGGCACGCCCGCTCCGGCGATGACGAATGCCGCGGCTGTCGAAACATTGAACGTCTTTGAGCGGCTTCCGCCGGTTCCGACGATATCGACAAAACGGCCGTGTCGGGATGCGACCGGTTTGCATCGCTTTCGCATTATCGAAGCCAGCAGAAACAGTTCGTCTTCGGACACATCTTTTTCGTTCCAAAGCCGAAGCAGATCCTCAAGAACCTCAGCGCTTTTTTCGCTGATAAGGCAGTCGAAAAAGGCTTCCGCATCGTTCGGAGCAAGGTCACGACCGGCGGCAAATTCGCCTATATATTTATCCAGAATAGTGTTCATAACGCGTTCGATTCGGCGATCTCCACGGCTTTCAGCAAGGCCGCGGCTTTATTCACCGTTTCCTGAAATTCACTTTCGGGAACCGAATCCGCCACGATTCCCGCGCCGGCCTGAACTTTTGCGACGCCGTTCTTCAGCGTCAACGTACGGATGGCGATGCATGTGTCCATGTTTCCCGAATAGTCGAAATATCCGACGCTGCCCGCGTATATTTCGCGCGGTGTCGGTTCCAGATCACAGATAGTTTCGATCGCCCTGATCTTTGGAGCGCCGGAAACAGTTCCCGCCGGGAAGCAAGACATCAGAGCATCGAACCTGTCGAGGTCTTCGCGCAGCTCCGCCGACAGACGTGTGACAAGATGCTGAACATGCGAATATTTTTCGACACTCATTAGTTCGGTCACGTTCACGCTGCCGAATTCGGCGACGCGGCCGAGGTCGTTTCGGCCGAGATCGACCAGCATCATGTGCTCTGCGATCTCCTTTTTGTCCGCTCTTAGTTCGGCGGCGAAAGCGGCATCTTCGCGGTCATCGCGTCCGCGCGGCCGCGTACCCGCGATCGGCCTGTATTCCAACCGACGCTGTTTGCATCGGACAAGCATTTCGGGCGACGAACCGATGACGGCTTCGCCGTTCATTTGGATCAGGAACATATACGGCGAAGGATTCAGCGAACGCATCGCTCGATAGATCGAAACCGGCGACGCTTCGGTTCGTTTGCTGAAACATTGCGAAAGCACGACCTGATAGACCTCTCCGGCGGCGATCAGTTCCTTCGCCTTTCGAACTGCGTTCTCGAACTCGTCTTTAGTAAAATTCGAAACCACCGAACCCGGCGAAGCCGAAACCCTTTCCCCGGGCAGCACCAAACGTCCGGACTCAAGAATTTCGCGGATGGTCCGATTGCGTGCTTCGGCATCGTTCCGTGCTTTTTGCGGTTCGGCATCCGGAAAGATGAGCGTGACGATCTTTATTACCTGCTTTGCGTGGTCGAACGCGACGATCGTCCGAAAGAACATAAATGCAGCGTCGTTGCCGTTCGTCGGAAGGCAATTTTCTAAACGCGGTTCCTGCCAACCGGCGCATTCAAAATTCATAATGCCCACCGCACCGCCGGCAAAGTCGGGAAGCCCGTCCGCATCGGCAAGGGCGTACCGCGAAAAATGTTCACGGAGAAATTCGATGATCGGACGGTCAACGATCCGCGTTCCGTCATTGTCGGCGATCGTGACCGACGAACTTCCGCCTTTAACCGTTGCGGCCGGATCGACACCGATGAACGAATATCGCGAAAGCGTTTCGCCGCCTTCGACCGATTCGAACAGAAAGGACGGTTTCGCCGGATCCGCGAGTTTCAAATAGACCGCAAGCGGTGTAAGCAGATCTGCGGGCATTGTGTCCACAGCGGGAACGATAAGAGTTTTTTCAGCGATCTTGGTCATTATTACGAAAAATAAGCACGAAAAAACCGCCTGACTGTTTAGATCAGGCGGTTCGGTAAAAGTGTAGAGATCCTAAAATTCGGACTAACGGTCCGGAACGGGATCACCACTAAGACACACTACCGCCGCGGCACGCCAGCTCTGCCAGCTGCTGCGAACGATCGCGGTGTGTTCGTAGGATCTCATTGAAGTGATGCTAAACCGAAATGCTTCGCCATGTCAATATGAGATTGCGTTCTAGATCAGAGTGGGTTCGAAAGTATCCGCCGACCCGCATGGAAAACCGGTCGATGCGACGCGAAAAGTTCGACCCGCACGATATTTTTGCTTTCGCGGAGTGCTCTATCGTGTTAAATTCGTTTTGCTATGGAAAACGACGAAGACTCCGGCCTGTTCGATGTGTCCGATTCTGAAATTGGCGGTTCGCTGTGGGTGTTGTTACCGCGGGCAGCTTTGTCGGTCGGTTTGAGCATGGCATTCATCGTATTTGTGTTTTGGATGGAGTTCGGTGAAATATCCACATTCGCCTATGGCTTCGCCGGCGTTGTGGGGCTCTTCCAGATAGTTATGATCTACGGCCTCCGTCAATATAAAAAGGCAATGCCGATCATCGCCGACACACCTATGGAAGAACCTAAAAGGGAATCGACAGACGAGTAAATTATGGCCATCGACAGACTCCGGAACATCAAGAGACGCGTTCTTTCCAATCCTCGGAAAGCCTAGACTTGTTTAGTGAGAAAAGACGGCTTGTCCAGCAAATTCGATCGTTATGAGCTATCCAATACGAACTTCTAAATTGGCTTTTACATTGTGTTCGCTGTTCATCCTTGCCATTTATGTAAATGCGCAGAGACAGGAAAAGCAGGGTTTTTTAGCTTCAGAAGTCTATTCGATAACAGATCCGGAGAGTAAATCTGCGAGATTCGCACTGTGGATCGTGGTGAGCGTGAGCCATAAAGGCAAGATCGCTAAGCTGACCTCTGATGAATCCGGAGTTATCGACCTTCAACTTCCGACGGGAGACTATACTTTGATGTCCGCCGCGGAACGTGACGGAACCCCTCTCGCTTTTATCGATGATCAGGATATGCGATTCACGATCCGCGAAGGAGAGATGACGACATTCGGGATCGGTGTCATCGAAACAAAGGAACAACAAGACAGTAAATTCGGACGTCTTGTCGCGAGGTTGAAATTCACCGATGAAGGACTCGCTGAAACTCCGTCCGCAAGTAAGGTCAAGGTGCGCTTGCAGTATGGGGAGAATTTCTATGAGATTCCTTTCAATGAACTTGGAACAATTGATGAGAAATTACCGACCGGCAGATATATTTTAGTCTCGGCAACCGCCGAGGGGACGCCGGTAAGTTTCGTGAAAGACCAGCCAACCGAAGTGATTATTGAGTCGGGAAAGGATGTTCAGTTCGGAATTATCGTTAGAAATCCAAAAGAATATGGACCGACCGATTGTGAAGAAGCCCGCAGGATCGTCGATAACGCATTTTATAAGGTCAGGGAACAGCCGGAAGCCAAGATCGAATTTGTAATTCACAACGGCGAAGCAGATGAGAAAGTAACTTCCGATAAACGAGAAAATTCCGTCGCTGCGTTCTGCGGCACGCGCGGTTTTGGCGAAAACTGTTCAATCAAACGGGGAGGCGACAATAAAGGCATCGCATCGATGGACGTGAATGTAAAAGGCGAATTATTCGGCGTGATATATTTCGCGAAAAACAAGCCTTCCCCGTGCCCGAACCCGGACAACTGGGATGTTTACTGATCCGACCAAATAAGAAAGCCGCCTCGTGTGAAGCGGCTTTTACTAAAATTAGTGGTACACCCGGCATGATTCGAACATGCGACCCCTTGATTCGTAGTCAAGTACTCTATCCAGCTGAGCTACGGGTGCTCAAACATGTAGATTACAGAGCGTAGGCAGATGTGTCAAGGTCAGGGCTTAATTCACGATCCGGAATTTTAGATTCCAGATTTCAGATTCCAAATTCCAAATTCTAAACTCCAAATATCAAATTCCAAATGCAAGATCCGGAAATCCCGGCGTCGAATCT
>CBFGSN010000075.1:0-12982 GCA_965651435.1 uncultured bacterium
TCTTCGGCGATGCGCGAAACGGCCGCGAACCGCCAATCTTTGCGCGAACGCGTTAAAAGCCGTCCGCCAAGCGGCATATCGGCAAGCTTTGTTATCGCGGCCTCTTTCGCCATTTATTCCTTATCAATAAAAAGCAGATCGTCACCGGAATTTCGACGCGTTACCGCATAGATGCGCAGGCCGAGCGATATGAAGCCGACCGACACCAATATCCAGATAACGACCCAGGCAAGAGCCGGAAGTCCGGTCGCGGCGGCCATGTTCGCGGCGTCCGAATGGCCGTTCGTGAAAGCGGAAACAAGGAATAGGTCACGCAGAGAGAACACCGCGTTCAAAAGGCTCTGGACCGCAAGGAACGCGAGCGCGAAATTTATCCATTTCAGATCCGCGAAATACGCGATGGCCGCGAGAAGTCCGGTCAGGAACATTCCGGAAAATATCGTGAACAACATGCTGCCGACCGTTACATTTTCCAGTAAATTCCAGATCGGCGCGAGGAATCCGAAAAATATCGTCAGAACACCGACAATTCCCGCACACAGAAATAACGCCAGCCGCGACGAACGGCCATACCGCATCCACGCGAGCAAGCCGACGCCGAATGCGGTCGTGCCCAGATATCCGGCGCTTGAAATAAAAAGCTGCGCGAACCAGCCGGTGGACCGCGACCAGACCATCCCGCTGCCGTCCGGCGCGACCGTCAGGCTCTGCACCGAACTACCGGTAACAAGCGCCGCAAGCGCGTGGCCGCCTTCGTGAATGAATGTCGCGAAAAGCTGCAGCGGATATACGACATAGCCGATGATCGGAAACCATATCGAAACAAGCCAAAGCCCGATGCTGACCGCCGTGGCGGCCAAAAGCAGCTTAAATTGCGGACGTGCGTCTTCTGCGATCGTGTATTTCATAATGCTATAGAAAGTTACGCTCTATTTTACAGCAAAGTTCGGCGAAGTCATAGATTTTCTTTATTTCAGCGGTTCGGCTTCGCGTCCGCCGCCGCTCGGTGATAAGATACTCTTTTCTGAAAGCGGCCGAACAAAGGCCATATATTAAAACTTTAACAGCGAGGCATTTAACATCCGTGATCGAATTTGAACTCACCGAAGAACACAAAGCTCTGCAGCAGACCATACGTGAATTCGTAAAAGGCGAGGTTGACCCGTATATCAAAGAATGGGACGAAAAGTCATATTTCGAACCCCGTATCTTCAAACAGATGGCCGATCTCGGCCTGCTCGGCGTATGCATTCCGGAAAATTACGGCGGCGCCGGGTTTGACTATATTTCGCTCGGCATAGCGTGCGAAGAACTCGAGGCGTCGGACACGTTCCTGCGCGTCGTGATGTCGGTTCACGTCGGGCTTAATTCGCTAAGCCTTTACACATGGGGAACCGAAGAGCAAAAGCAGAAATACCTTGTGCCGCAGGCAAAAGGCGAAAAGATCGCGACATTCGGTTTGACCGAACCGAATGCGGGCTCGGACGTCGTCGGCATGCGTTCGACGGCACGCCGTGACGGCGACGATTGGATCTTGAACGGCGAAAAAATGTGGATCTCGCTGGCAGATGTTGCGGATCATTTTCTTTTCTTCTGCTGGACCGATCCGGAAAAGCAAAAGGCCCGCGATCATTCCGGAATGAGCTGCTTCATCGTCGAACGGACAATGCCCGGATTTTCGAGCGGTACGATCCACGGCAAGATGGGAATTAAAGCCGGAAATACCGGATATTTTTCGCTTCAGGACGTTCGCGTTCCGGCGGCGAACATGCTCGGCAAAGAAGGTGAAGGTTTCAAGATCGCGATGTTTTCGCTTGAGAACGGCCGGTACACGGTTGCTTCGGGTGCGACCGGTGTTATCCGAGCCTGTCGCGACGCGTCGATATCGTATGCAAAAACGCGTGAGGTTCAGGGACAGCCGATCGCGAATTTCCAACTCGTAAAGCAAAAGATCGCCGAAATGGAAGCCGACTATGAAATGTCGCATCTGCTCTGGCTCAAAGCCGGTTATTTGAAGAACATCGGCGAACATTCGCAAAAGGCCGCGAGCCTTGCGAAATGGCAGGCGACGACGCGTTCGGAAAAGGCTGCGTCGATGGCGATCGAGGTTCACGGAGCAAACGGATATACAAATGATTATCCTGTCGAACGTTACCTCAGAAACTGCAAAGCCGCGGTCATCTACGAAGGAACCCGCGACATTCACACGCTGATGCAGGCCGATTGGGCGATCGGGCTCAAGAAGGAAAAATCGGCACGGATGACGCTTCCAAAATATGAACCGTCAGCCGCACAGGGAAGTTCGAACTAAGAATAAGTCCAAATAAAAAAAAGCCGGTCTGCGTTTCGAAAAAGGGAACGAAGGCCGGCTTTCGGTATTTTCGGATCTATGTTTATTTGGCTTTTTCCTCAGCTTGATTCGAAGCTTCGCTGTCGATGCGGTTGGTCATTTTCCATTCGCCGTTCTCTCTAACGAAGACCAGGCGAATGCCTTGCGGTGCAAATTTCAGACGAGCTTCGGCGGTCGCGGTGTCGCCCTTGATGACCTCATTGCGGGCATCGCACGGTTCGTTCGTTACCTCATCAGACGACAGGAATTCGATAAGCGAATCGATCTTGTCTTCTTTCATTTGTTTTTCAAACAAACTGATCGTTTCGCTCGAGTATATATTTCTCAGCGCGGCTTCGTCCTTAGCAACCTTTGCCGAACAATAGGCTTTCAGCACCGGCGTCAGGATCGGGGCGTTGTTCGTCGTTTGTTCCTTCGCCGGCGTGGTTCCCGCCAGCGGATCCGTGTTGTTCGCCGTTTTGTTGGCGGTGTTTCCGTCCGCTGCGTTCGTGTTGTTCGCGGTCGGTTCGCTTCCGCATGCGGACATAAGAACAAGCGATGCCAAAAGGCCGATAATCAAAATAGCTTTTTTATTCATAATGATCTCCGTTAATACAAAATCATTGGCCGTGCGTGACGTTGCCAAATTTGAAAGTATAATAAATAAAAGGTTATGGACAAAGCGACACGCATCGAATTAAGACGCACGTTCCTTATCGAAGATCTGCCGGAACCGCTTACGCGGGCATCGGAACACCTGCAGTTCTTTGATGATTATATATCAAATACGCGTATGCGGCTGCGTTCCGTCCGCGATCCGGCGACGAAGAAATGGACGCGCGTTCTGCAGCAGCGCGAGGTGTCCGCGGACGGCCGCGTGATGCAGTATGCCGAGATATTTTTGAACGAAGCCGAATACGGACGATTCGAAATTTTCGAAGGAACTGAGATCCGGAAGAACCGCTATTTCTATGATCTGGACGGTCGCCGGTACGAACTCGATGTTTATCTTTGGCCGCTTTGGGGACTGAACACCGCAATTACTTTCTTTGAAAGCGAAGGTGAAATGAATGCGTTCGAACCGCCGGATCTTCTGGTGCGCGAGGTCACGAATAACAGCTTTTATTTTGGCGAGAATTTGGTGTCCAAGTCGATGGATGACGTGAAAGCAGAGATCGGCGGGCTCTAAAAAAGAAAACAGCGGTTAGTTATTAATGACTAACCGCCGGCAGATGAAAACTGTTTTACGAAGACTACCGTGTTCGCGGCGTCATCGGTACATGTTCTTCGACCGATTCGAATATCTGCAGATATATCTTTGTTTCACGCGGAATAAGCGTCGTCCAGTTTTCGCCCGCGCGTGAAATGTAACCCGAAAGACGTGCCGGATTCGAATTGTAACCCGCCGCCATGAGCTGTTCCTGAGTGGCGATACCGCTGGCAAGAGCATCGGCGATCGTCGGGCGGGCGAGCAGGTCGTTCCAGGTCCATTGCATATACAGCAACATCGCTTTCGCGGCATTAACGTGATCCTGCATTCCTTCGACAAAACGCGGGTCTAGCCCGGCCTGCGGATATTGCGCCCGGACCATCCGGTACGTTGACGGGATCATCTGGACCATCCCGCCGGCACCGGCAGAACTGACGGAATACCGATACGTTCCGCCTTCGTTGAGAGCAAAGAGCGTGAAGATGTCGTTATAAATATTCGGGTGATACTCCGTCCGGAACCTGTAATGATCGACGTGTTCGACGGTCGCCAGGCGTTCCGCGATATCGGCAACTTTTGGCTGAATGAACAGTTTATGTTGACGAAGCTTTTCACGGGCTATTTCGATTACGTTGTGAACATAAAAACGTCCGGCGTTGACCACCTCAGGCGTTACGAGCCCCGGATGCGTCGAAATATAATACGCCGTTTCAAAGTATTTTCCGCCGCGGATAACCGGATATTGAACCATAAGCGGAACATGATGGGTTCCTTCGTCGTCCGTAAGTGTGATCGGCGTGTTCACTCCGTTGCCGCGGATCGTCCGGGCACGAAGATGCATTCCGTTCTGCGACGTAACAAATTTTTCTTCTTTTGTGGAAAGGAAAGCTGTTTTTAACAGCACGACGTAATCGAGCCGATCATGCTTTTTGTCATAGAACGCAACGCGGACGAGCACACCTTCTTCGGGGCCGTTAGTCGAGGCGATCAGGTCGGGCCGGCCGGACATGTCACGTTTTGCTTCGGCAAGTAATTCCTTTATCTTTCGGAATGAAAGTTCGTCCGAACTGCCGCGAACTTCCTTGACCCGATGGGTCTCTTTCGCCGGCTCTCGGGATGTTGTTCCTTTCGGCGCACTGCCGATGACGACACGATCCCGCGTTCCGGCTTCGCCGGCATTTTCGCTGCCGATGACAAGGATCTGTTTGGGCGTCGCTTTCGGAACTATCTTGCTGACAGGCGGTAAATTATTGGTGATGACGACGCGTTTTTCCGAGCCGTTGTCCAAATTTTGAGCCGATGCGGCCGCCGCTGCCGTAGATAGAATGATCGCAAAGTAAAAAGCACTTTTCATAGTTCCAAGTTCCGAAGATATTAATTCAGGAGAGAAAACAGGTGATATTTTTCCGCAGGCTGTGAAGGGCCCGCGTATATTCAGATTCGCTTATTTTATATAAGGTTGTCAAGGTAAAGCGGAAAAATTTATGGATATAACAAAAAATCTTTATGGATAGACGTTTTGTTGCGGCGGCGATTTAATGTATAAGTTTACTTTTGACGGGTCAATTGTTGGCTTTATTATAGTTTGATATGAACAGGCTTTTCGGAACAGACGGCATTCGGGGCAAAGCAGGAGAATTCCCGCTGGACGCGGCGACGGTGCGTGTTATCGGCAGGGCATTGGCCCATCAGTTTTCGGCACAGGAAAGCCCGCGGTTCGTGATCGGCCGCGACACACGCGAATCGGGCGCGGTGATCGAAAAGGCCATCTGCGAAGGAATCGTCGCGGGCGGCGGAACGGCGGATTCGGCGGGTGTGTTGACCACGCCGGGCATTGCTTTTCTCGCTTCCGAATTCGGCTATGACGCCGCGATCGTTATCAGTGCGTCGCACAATCCGTTCGAGGACAACGGCATCAAGATCTTTCTGCCGTCCGGCAAAAAGCTTGGCGAAGCAGAAGAGATAGCCATTGAAAGGGAAATAGCCGAAGCGGCGGAACAAACCGGTTCTGATATTGAGCGCCCGCCGCCGAACGGAGCACGGATCGGCGAATTCAGACAAGCGTATCTAAAACATCTGGCGGAAAATTTTCCGGCGATGGATCTTTCCGAAATACACGTCGCCGTCGATTGTGCGAACGGCGCGGCGTCCGAACTTGCACCCGATCTTTTTCGCGGATTCGGTGCGAAAGTAACCGTCATAAACAATTCGCCGGACGGCCGAAACATCAACTTAAATTGCGGCTCGCTGCACCTGGAAGTTCTTCAGGACAAGGTCGCCGAATGCGGCGCGGACATCGGTGTCGCATTTGACGGCGATGCGGACAGGGCATTGTTCGTTGACGAAAAAGGTTCGGTCGTTGACGGCGACGCGACGCTCTGGGTGCTCGCGAACCGTATGGACGTCCATGGCGAGCTGAACAGCCGAAAGGTCGTCGCGACAGTGATGAGCAACATCGGCCTGGAACTCGCTTTTCGCGAAAGGAATATCGAACTCGTACGTGAAAAGGTCGGTGACAAATATGTGCTCGACGGGCTCTTGCGGACCGGAGCGGAACTGGGCGGCGAACAATCCGGACATATTATCCTACCGTCGATCTCGCTTGTCGGCGATGGAATGATGACGGGGCTTCTAATGCTTTCGGCGATGTTCGAACGCAAGGCTTCGCTGTCGGAATTGACGGCTCGGTTCGTTAAATATCCGCAGACACTGCTGAACGTTCGCGTCCGCGAAAAGAAGCCTTTCGAATCGATCGCGGCAGTTGATACCGTTGTAAGAACGATCGAAGCGGAACTCGCCGGAAACGGGCGGCTGCTTTTGCGTTATTCGGGTACTGAAAAACTCGCACGCGTTATGATCGAAGGAAAAGATCAGCACACTATCGAACAGCAGGCAAGGCGAATAGCGGACGCAATAACCGCGGAGATCGGCGAATAAAATGAGTGAATCGATAAACGTCCGGAAAAAGAGTTCGGCGTCTGCGTATCGGATCGCGGTCGGTGTGCCGCTGGCCGAAAGCGGCCCGGAGATCCGCGATCTTCTCGGGCCGGATACGCGGCGGATCGTCATTGTTTCGAACAAAAAGGTTTTCGGGTTGTACGGCGTGGCCGCCGGCGATGCGCTGCGTAAAAACGGTTTCGATGCGACGGTTCATCTGATCGGCGACGGAGAAAGATTCAAGAATTTGCGAACGCTGGAGAAAACCCTTGCCGCGTTCAGTTCGGCGGGACTTTCGCGGACGGATGCGGTCGTGGCGTTAGGCGGCGGTGTGGTCGGCGATCTCGCGGGTTTTGCGGCGTCGATCTATCTTCGCGGCATTCGTTTTATCCAAATGCCGACGACGCTTCTGTCGATGATCGATTCTTCGGTCGGCGGCAAAACAGGCGTAAACACGGCGTTCGGCAAGAATCTGGTCGGGACGTTTCATCAGCCGGCCGGCGTTCTTATCGATCCGGCGACATTGCGAACGCTGCCGCGGCGTGAGGTCACGGCAGGGCTTTGCGAAGCCGTCAAACAAGCCGCGCTCGCGGGCGGAAAACTTTTTGCCGTCACCCAAAAAGCTCTGTCCGGTGGTATTTTTTCTGCCGATACGGCCGCGTTCATCGCGGCGCACATCCGTTTTAAGGCAAAGATAGTTTCGGGAGACGAACGCGAAGACCCCGAACGAACCGACGCGGCATCGCGTAAAATATTGAACTTTGGCCACACGTTCGCACACGCGCTCGAAAGGGCGACGAACTATCGTTATCTGAAACACGGCGAAGCCGTCGGCTGGGGAATTATTTTCGCCGCAGAACTTTCAAAAAAACTTGAATTATTGTCGGCTGATGAAGTAAAATTGTTGAACGATGTTGTTCGTCGTGCGGGAAACCTTCCGCGGGCGGACAAGATCGATCCCGCAGCTATTTTCGATAGCTTCAGATTCGATAAGAAAGTAGTGAACAATTCGCTGAATTGGGTCTTGCTCGAGGGCATCGGAAAACCTGTTATTACATCTGATCAAAACATTCCGCGAAAGGCGATAAGGGAAACGATCGACAAGGTCATCGAAATTTCCCGGATCTCCGCCGAGGAGTAAAAAGCAATATGAACAATTCAATACAACACCGTAAAAGCGAACGCGGCGGTGCGGGAATCAAGCTTCTGCTGGTTTTTCTTCTTCTGTTCCTGGTCGGCCACGCCGGCTACAATTACATACCGGTCGCATACGAAGGCGCGAGTTTCCGCACGGATATGGATTCGGCGGTCGTAAAAGGACTCGCCGCCTCAGGCCAGATCAAACCGCTCGAAACGGTCAAAGCGACCGTGACACATTCGATGGCGTCGAACAACGTTCCGGCCGACGCGTTCGTTGACATCAAACCCGTAAAAGGAGTTGTGCAGGCGCATGTCGTATATACGAAACCCGTGAAAATACTTCCGTTCGGCCTTTACAATTACACCTACAGTTTTGATTACACCGCAGTTCCGGTCGGATATCTGACGGAAGAATAAAAACAGAGTTTCGATAAAGAAACTCGTTCGATATGAAAAAGACGTCGCGGCTTTTTAAAAGCAACGACGTCTTTCTGCATTGGAGCACAGCCCGGTCAGAGGCGTATCAATCATCGTCTTCGTCTTTTTCGTCCTCTTTCGGCATATAGACATATGGCCGGTGCTGAACGACAAAGCGTTTATCGTCAACGAGCCCGTCGCCGTCCACATCGACCTTGATCTCGATCTTGTATTTCTTGCCCGGCTTGTGTTTTTCCGGCAGGTCGTAAGCAATGCTGTATTGGCTTCTGAGAAGCGCATTTATCGAGTTCAGATACGCGGGAACTTCGCCCTGGAATGTCATTGCGAAATGACGTCCGCCAGATTCTTTTGCGAACGTGTTCATTATATTTTTCGCCTGCAGGAAATCGAGCCTGTCGGGTTGTCCGGGCATCGTTCGTGACGGGTCAAGGTACGGTTCGTATCGTTTGTAGAACAGATTTCCGGTGCTTATGATATAGATCGGAATTCCGGCTTCCTGAATGATCTTTCGAACTTCGCCGTAGTTCGTTCGGCTGAAAGTATCGATGCCGGACGCGACCAAAATTATCGCTTTGCGTCTTGCTTTCAGATCCATCATTCCGGCATATTCAGACTTTTCCTGTTCGGAATGTTCAAGCACGACCGAATCGGCCTTACCGCCGACGAGCACGAATTTTAACGCGTCGAACAAATTATTCTCGCGAAATGCGGGACGGTTGCGAAGCAGCAGGTTTATCGTATCGCGGATGCGTCCGGGATCGTTCGTAAAATCGGTTATCGGTGTCGGGCGTATGTCAAAGGCGACGACCGATGCATAATCATCCGGCGGTTTTATGAATTGCGACAGGAACATGGCGACCGGCCTGATGGTTTCATAGGCACCGGGATCCCAGCTTCCCATTGCGCGGCCGAAGGTTTCCGTCCATTTGCTGTATTCGAGCAAAAGCGTGACGGTTATCGGTGCGTCCGGTGTCGTGAATTCTGTGATCTCCTGCTGAACGCCGTCTTCGAATATTTGAAAGTTCTCTTTCTTTAGGCCGCCGATGATCTCGCCGGTTTTCTTGTTCAAAACGACCGCATCCACACTCACGATATTCGTTTCGATCTTAAGCGGTTCGTCGATGACGATGGCGTTCTTTTCTTCTTCGAGCCGGGCTTTTTCCTCGGCTTCCTTGCGGAGTTCTTCGGGCGTTTTCGGCCGCGGCCGCTGGTTCCTTTTTTCGTTTCCTTTGGGCGGATCGGGCCGCTGCGGACGGGATTGAGCAGAAAGCGGCAGCCCCGAAAGCAAAAAGATAGCGATGAGGACAAGAGTAAAGCGGCGCAGTCGTATAGAATTCATAATTTTGTAAAAGCCTTTATAAATAAGATACCACACCGCCGAAAATGGTTGGATGGCCTTCTAGATGCCGGAATCCGGATCGATCTCGATCGTCACGTCGAACGCACCGGCATTGTCGTTAAGGTTGCCGTCATTGACACCGAGGAACAGGGCACCGTCGCGTTCCGCGGTGAACGTGCGTTCCATTCCGACATAGATGAAATCATTGTTGTCGTCGCCGATGACGGCGATGAGCGCGCCGGTGGGTACGCTTTGCATAAGCTTTTGCGGATCTTCATAATCCGGAAGCCCTGCCGCGGGTGACGTCGTGCCGTTCCCGAGCGAAACTTCGCCGGCTCCGGTAATGCGGATCTTTTGGCCTTTTTTCACGATCCAACCCGAATTCGTCCAGCCGTTCGAGGTTTCGTCGGCCAAAACTTTTACATTAAGGGAGATGGGTTTGCGGTTCGCGCGGCCGTCCGGCGTTTCGGCGGAAATCGTCGGAACCGTCGTTTCGACCGGAGTTGTGCCGCGGTCTTCGGCGTAAATATTTTCTTTCGGAGTTTCCGCCGGCGTTTCCGGTTCATCGACCGGATCGCTCGTTGTTTCCGCGGTTTCGGTGTATGACGGCGTCGGTTCCGTTCGCGGCGTTGAGCGGATGACGATCGGCGGCTGATCGACACCGGATGTGCGTGCCGCGGATACCATTGGCGAATCGAATTGGATGGATTCGACCTCGGCGGACGTGAATGTCATTTCGCGGTCGCCTATCTTAACGGTAAACACATCGCCTGCAAAGCTGATGATCTTTCCTTTAATAATGCTGCCGTCCTTCAGCCGGATGGTATCGGCGAAAACGGCGGACGCGAGTAACGCGAAAACAAAAAGTAAAGCTGCTGTCTTTCTGATCGGTTTTAATTGAAGCATTTGTTTATCGATCCTGCGAAACGGGTGAATTTCGTTTACAAACAAATTGATGCGAAAAAGGATGCCGGGCGTTGCTGCGCTTTTGATCCGATTCGAATTTATCATACACAAAAACCTGTGTTCGATAAATTACATTACGGTTTTATTGGTACGTCTGTTGCGTTAAAAACCAAAATAGCGGGGTTTCAGCTCCGCGATAATCCAAAAGGAGATAAACAAAATGCTTTGGACAATATTATTGATCTTGTTGGTTCTGTGGGCTTTAGGCTTCGGGGTTTTTCATGTGGGAAACCTTATCCATATACTTCTTGTTATTGCACTTGTGGTACTTGTGGTGCAATTGATCCAAGGCCGCAGAGTCTGAAATTGGTTTGGCTGCGGCCGCCGAACGGGCGGTAAAACAGCGGCTCGGCAAAAATGACGGTCCCGGAAATCGATACGGTTTCCGGGATTTTTCTGTATTAAAATAATACAAACCGATCTACATCTTTATTCGATTTTCTTTTAATGCGTCATGGATAGCGAAGGTTAGTTCGCTTTTTATCGTTAGCCATTCGCTAA
Organism: uncultured bacterium; assembly: GCA_965651435.1. Classification (GTDB taxonomy): domain Bacteria; phylum Acidobacteriota; class Blastocatellia; order Pyrinomonadales; family Pyrinomonadaceae; genus OLB17. The sequence goes on from CBFGSN010000075.1 coordinate 10,861, forward strand.
AGCGGTCCGTCCAGACGCGAACCTGATAGGTCATCGCATCGGCATCAAATCCGACCAAGATCACGCCTGGCGGTTTTGCGGTGAGTATCTTGTCGTTGGCTTCGGCCGTTTGGCGGAGAATGCTGATGACCTTGTGCGGGTCGTTCGCCGCCGAAACTTTGACGTCTATATCGATGCGCCTTTGCTGCTGCGTCAGCGTCCAATTGACCACGCGTTTTGAGATGAGTTCGCTGTTCGGGACAATGACTTCCGAACCTTGCGAGGTACGCAGAATGCTTGCACGCAGGCCGATCCGGACGAGGTCGCCTTCGTCGTCGGCCACCTGAACCGTGTCGCCGACGCTTACGGGACGTTCGAACAGCAGTATCAATCCGGACACGAAATTATTAACGATGTTCTGCAGGCCGAAACCGATGCCGACGCCGAAAGCTCCGGCAAGTATCGTGAATTTCGTCAGGTCCAGCCCGATCATCGCCAGAGCGACAAAGAACCCGATCAGCAGTATCGCGTAATTCAGAACGGTCGATATTGCGTACGGCATTCCGCGGCTTAGCTGCGTCCGGGGATAAATATCTTCGCTAAGCACGAACCGCACGAGCCGCGAAAGCATAAATGCCGCCCAAACCGTTATCGCAAAAGCCGCGACGTCGCCGAGCGATATGGCGAAAGAACCGATCGCGACGTCATATCCGAAAACGGTCCGCAGCAGCGACGCGAGCGGATCGAACAGCGAAAGCAGATCGAGCGTCAGAATGATCCATAAAATGAACAGCAGCCGCCGGCACCAGACGCGGATCCGATTCTGTATGAAGGCACGGTTATTTTTGACCATGCCGAGCATATTCAGCGGCCGGACGCGAAGCGCGAAAATTATCAATCCGTCCAGGATCCGCACGAACGCATAAAAGATGACGGCCGCATACGCGCTTGTCAGCACGGCGTTTCCCGTAAGCCGCGCGAGTCCGACAAAACCGAAAACGTTCGCCAGGAACGACACCGCGAATATCGGCACGGCGACAAGCGACGCGGTTTTTATCGTTTTGAAAAGCGTTCCGTAAACGACCTCTTCGGTGCGGTCGTGGGCGAGTTTGCCGAAATATATCCACAAAAAGAAGACCGCGCCGAGCAGCGTTTCGGCCATCAGCACAAGCCGAAAAAGCACGGGCAGCGGTTCGATCAATGAGCGGAACTGATCGACGAAAAAGAAGACGACTAGCGAATAAAGGATCGGGTAAACCGGGCGTGCGACTAGCTTTCGCACGATCATTACGGTCGGTATCAGCACGGCGGCTCCGAAGACGGCCTTAATTATCTGCGGCAGTTGTTCGTATATCCGCGAACTCAAGAATATTGACAGGACGAACGCCGTCGGTACCGCCAGCCGAAATATCACGGACGCATTTTTGAGCGCGGGTTCCTTTTCCGCCCACGCCGAGGTCGAACGCCGCGCGATCAGCAGCCCCATCGCCAGCAAAAGAAATATGGCGATATGAACGGCGATGCGTTCCTTGTTCTGTTTTGCGAAATCAAAGACCGCATCGGCCTGGGACGTAACCGTATTGACGGACGCGGGCGAGATATCGCGGCGGGCTCCGTTCCAAAATTCGGCGGTCCATACGGCCGGGCTGTCGCGGACGAACAGGCGGCCGACCAGCGATTCGCGCGTTTTTTTGAGCGAATCGAGAGCTTCGTCGGCGCGGTCCTGTTGTTCGGCGACGCGTCCCTGCAGGGCGACGGTGCGCGTTTGTTCGGCTTCGATATTTGTCCGCAGGTTCGAAATAACGGCGATTATTTCATTGACACGGTTGGTGACCTCGGGCGGCACGTCCAGGCCTTTTATTTCATTGAGCGTTTTTTTCCATTTCGCGTCGGCCTGTTTTAGCTGTACGAGGTCGTTTTCCAGGCTGTCGGCGCGTTTTCCCAGGTCGGCCTTCCAACGCGGCAGATCGTTCACAAGCGAATTCCAATCATTCTCGAACGAACGCAGCCTTTCTATCGCCGGACGCCCTTCGATCATATTGGCGGTTTCGGCCAGCCGCGTGTCTATCTTGTTAGTAAGGCCGGGAAGTTCGCGTTCGATGATCTCGACCGACGGATCGTTTTCGATGCCGGCGGCCATCTC
>CBFGSN010000076.1:0-12508 GCA_965651435.1 uncultured bacterium
GTTTTCGTATATTGATCCGGCGCGTTCTTGTATTTCGGCCCGATCTGTATGACTTCGGCTTCGACGCCGAGCTTGTCGAGCGAACCTTTATAGAACATCGCTTCGGCCGCAAGCCCGTTGACGTATATGTCGCCGGTCGGCGGAACAAATATCTTTTCGGCGGCCGTGGCGATGTAATATTCGCGGTTCGTGCCGAGTTCCATATACGCATAGACCGGTTTGCCCGCCGCCCGCAGATCTTTGATCGCATCGCGGAGCTCCGTCGCCTTGCCCCAGCCGATACCCGGAAAATCTATATCTAAAAGCACGGCACCGATGCGGCTGTCCGCTTTTGCCTTTCGGATCTGCGTCATCAGTCCCGTGAAGGACTTGTTCGACGACATACCGAGTGTTTCGGCAAGCGGGTCGTCCGGGGCGTAATCCGGCATGGACCCGGAAATATCCAGAACGAGAACGCTGTTCTGCGCGATCGTTGTTCGGTCAAGCGTTCCGAAAACCAGAGCGATCGCAACGATTCCGACGATCAGTAGAATAAATACCGCGGCAGCGATGCCGATCCAGATCTTTTTAGTTTTTGACATGTCTTAAATTGTTATCCAAAGGAATTCTTTTTATTATCTAATCATACGGTTAATGGCATCAAAAGTTTAAAGTCTTTGACACCTGACGGGTCGGGCTTTGTGTTCATATCTTAGCTTATAGCCGCGAAATTCGGTATATTTTAGGTCTCATGGCAAAGAAAGGTTCAGTATTAGTTTGCGACGACGAAGAAATAATGCGCGAGGTTCTGGAGACGATACTCTCCGGTGCCGGCTACAAGGTCGATCTTGCGAAACAGGGCGAAGAAGCACTCGAACTATATACGGAGCGGTCGTACGATGTCGTATTGATGGATGTTTCGATGCCCGGAATGGGTGGTCTAACGGCGCTCGAACAGTTGATGAAGCTCGACCCGGATGCGGTCGTCCTGATGATAACGGCGTTCGCGACATTTGATACTGCGATATCGGCCTGGGAAAAAGGCGCGACCGGTGTCATTCGCAAACCGTTTCAGAACGAACAGATACTTGCCTTTGTCGCGCGCGGCATCAGCAAACGCCGCCGCGAAGAAGAACGCCAAACGCTGCGTCAGGTAATGGCTCGGTCCGTCAAACGCGACGCCATCGTCGGCCGTTCGGAAAAGATGGAAGATATTTTCCGGCTTGTCGAAAGGGTCGCACCGGCGCGTTCGACAGTACTCATCAGCGGCGAATCCGGGACCGGGAAGGAACTCATCGCAAAGGCTCTGCACGAAGCATCGCCGCGTGCAGATCTTCCGTTCGTCGTCGTGAACTGTTCGAACATTCCCTCGGAACTGCTAGAAAGCGAACTTTTCGGCCATACAAAAGGCGCTTTCACCGGCGCTGTTTCCGCGAAGAAAGGTTTGTTCGAGGTCGCCGACACCGGTTCGATCTTTCTGGACGAGATCGGCGATCTGCGGCCGGAAACTCAGGTCCGGCTTCTTCGCGTCATCCAGGAACGCGAATTCACGCCGCTCGGCGACACCACTCCGGTCAAGGTCGATGTTCGCATCATCGCCGCGACCAACGTCGATCTGAAAGAAGCGGTCAAAAACGGAACGTTTCGCGAGGACCTCTATTACAGGCTTTCGGTAGTGCCGATCGAACTGCCGTCGCTTCGCCAGCGGCCCGAGGATATCCTTCCGTTAGCACAGTATTTCATCCGAAAATACAATGCCGAAAACGCGCGCAGCATCTCCGAAAATCTGAAACCCGAGGTCCTTTCGCTGCTCGAAAATTATTACTATCCGGGCAATGTCCGCGAACTCGAGAACATAATCGAACGCGCCGTCGTCATCGCCGCGACCGATGAACTGACCGTCGATTGTCTGCGGCCCGAAGTCCGTGATCCGGAACTTGCGCGCGAAATGATCAAAGATACGGAAGGTTCATCCGCCGACATCGATATCGGCCGCGGTATCAATTTTTACGAGGAAGTAAAACGGTTCGAGATCGACATAATTCGCCGCGCGCTTGACCAGACCGGCGGCCACCAGTCGCGCGCGGCGCGCCTGCTCGGCCTAAACGCAACGACACTTAATTCAAAAATAAAAACATACAACATCCAACCGCGCAGTTAGTCAACAAAATCCAAATTTTTGTAGTTAAAACGCACTCTTTGGATAATTCCATCGGCGGCGGCGCTCTTTTCTTTGCGGCGATTCGCCCTAATCATTGAATCTGCAAGCCTTAAGACGGGTACCGGCCATCGGGCACGGTTATTGTGTTAGAAACACTTTGTATTCAAAAATAATAGGTGATCGCTAAAAGCGCCACTCATATTGAGAAGGGTCAGATCAACACCTAAAAAGGAGGAGGATATTTTATGTCCTTTATTGTGCCTTCACATTTTATTGAGAATAGACACATCCGTAGCGTGGTAAGTTGTTTTGTTCTCGTGTTTTTTGCATTAGTCCTCTTTGCCGCATCTGTTTCGGCTCAGGGAACAAGGGGAACGATCAATGGCGTTGTTCGTGACCCGAATGGGGCAGCGGTGCCAAATGCGACCGTTAAACTTATCGATGCGACCCGCGGAGCAGAAGTCCGCAGCGTCCAAACGAATTCATCCGGCGAATACCAGTTCCTCGAGATCGAACCGTCAACTTACAATATTGTGGTATCATCCAGCGGCTTCGCAGAATCCACGATCAATGATGTTAGGGTCGAGCCGAACCGAAACATCAAAACGGATGTTTCGCTGACGATCGGAGAAGCAAGCGCGGACGTGACCGTCACCGCGGGAGTTGAACTTATTGATAAAGAATCGCCGACACTCGGCACAACGGTCGATCAGCGACGCGTTGTCGGACTTCCGCTAAATGGACGCGAGGTCCTGAATCTAGCTCTCCTTCAGCCCGGCGTGGCTCCGGCGGACGGAGCGTTCGGGAATGGTCTGGGCATTCGTGTCAACGGCAGCCGCGGCGTTGAGAACAACATTACGCTGGATGGCGGCAACAACAACGAGGTGGCGGTCGGTGGTTCCATCGGAGCACAGCCGCGGCCGGATGCCGTTCAGGAATTTCGCCTGCTGACGTCGAATTTCGAACCTGAGTTCGGCAGAAATACCGGCGCAGTCATCAACGTGGTAACAAAATCGGGCACGAATGATTACCACGGAAACGCGAGGTTCTTTTACCGTCCGACGGAACTTTCGGCGGCTCGTTTTATCGACAAAGCTCTGCCGCCGGCGGGCTCACCTCCCGGTGCGGACCTTCGAAGAAAATTTGACCGTAAGGACTACGGATTTAACATCGGCGGCCCGATCTATTTTCTGAATTTCGGCGAAGGTGTGCCGATGATCTACGACGGCCACGACAAGAGCTATTTCTTCGTCGATTACGAACGCCGTTATCAGGTGCTCGGTCAATCGCAGACGCTGCCGTCACTTCCGTCCGCGGATGAACGGAACGGAATATTTTCTACTGAGATCATTGATCCTTTGACCGGAAATCCGTTCCCGAACAACACGATACCGCAGGATCGGATCTCTCCGATCGCCCGATATTATCTTGGCTTCCTGCCGGCAGCAAGCGGTGGACAGGCACAGGTATCGGCAAACCAAACAACGAAGAATCAGTGGTTTACGATGCGTCTGGACCACTTCATAACACAGGACCACATCCTGAACTTCACCTATAATTTGTTCGATTCGAATGTATTTTCACCATTCGCATTCGGCGGTTCGAACGTTCCCGGATTCGGCTCATCCGACCTCCGAACCACCAACAATTATGTTGGCAGATACACGTACGTAATCACGCCGAATTTGGTCAATACATTCATGATCAATTATTCCACGAACAAACAACCGGGAGTTGCTCCGGTCAACCAGACAACACCGGAGGAGATCGGCTTTACTTCCGATTTTGTCGCCGACAGGACATTTGTCGGACCGCCCAATGTGAGATTGCTCGACCGCGGCATCATTATGGGTAACTCGATCCAGGGGCCGCAGCGGCGATTCACCGAGAACATTCAGTTTCAGGATTCATTCTCGTGGGTTGCGGGCGACCACCGTATGAAGTTCGGTGTCGATTGGACAAAGTACAAACAGGACACTGATTTTCTTTTCGTAAACCAGGGTATCTTCTCGTATTCAGCCGTGGGGCTTATGAACGTGACCAATACGACGGGTGACGATTTTGCTGACTTTCTTATCGGCAATAGCCCGGCGGCGATCCAGTTCGGAGCAGCGGGACAGCGTGATTACAGACAGCGCGCCTGGGCTCTTTTTGCTCAGGACACCTGGAATATCACGAACAACCTTACGGTTTCATACGGGTTGCGGTATGAATACAACTCTCCGCTCAAGGATAAATTCAATCGTGTGGCATTCTACCGTCCGGGTTCATACTCGCAGCTTCTGCAGCAGGGCATACCGACGATGGAAGGACAAATGATCGAGATACCCGCGGGTGGACGTGCTCCGAACGGACTAGTTTATGTCGGTGATCCCGACAATGTCCTCGGTGGCACCGTGCCGGTCGGCGGCGTCGAACCTGACAAGAACAACTTCGCCCCGCGGCTCGGCCTTGCGTGGTCGCTCGGTTCGTATGACAACGGATTTATGAAGTACCTTATCGGCGAGAACCAATCCGTAATACGCCTCGGTGTAGGAATGTATTACGGCGCGGTCATCGGCGACACGGCTCTTCAGCAGCTTTCGGCTCCGGGATACAATGGTACGAATTTCTTCCAGTTCCCGGCCAGCGGAACGTTGGCGAATCCGTTCCTGCCCGACCCGTTCCCGACATACGGCGGAGACCAAGGACAAGTGCCGAATCCGTTCGCGCAAAGTTCCCTTTTCGTGTCGGCTCCGCTGGGACAAATGTCGCAGCCTATCGATCCGTTGATAAAGACGCCGCAAACGCTGCAATTCAACGTAACCTATGAACGGGCATTTGCTCGGGATTATGTGGTCGGATTGAGCTACGTCGGCAGCCGCAGCCATAAGCTGTATGTCCGCGAACAGGTAAATCCTGCTTTGGGAACATTCCTGTCGGACACTTTGCGGACCGATCCGCCGGTGCCGGCTCCGACAACTGCAAACGCCAATTCGCGGCGATTGAACAACGACATCCCGCTCGGCCTTACACAACTGACCACGGGCGGGAACGCGCAGTTTGATTCCATGCAGGTGAATTTCCAGAAACGCTACAGCGATGATGGTCTGCTTTTCCAGTTGGCTTACACGTATTCGCGCTCTTTCAATGACGCGGATTCGCAACGCGGACAGCTCGACCTGCTGGACCGTCGTGCCGGTTGGGCATTGTCGGATGACGACGTGCCGCATCGTTTCGTCGGAAGTTTTCTTTATGAACTACCGTTCTTCAAGAAAACGGGCGGCATTACGAATCGGCTTTTGGACGGTTGGAGTTTAGGTGCTATCTACACCTATCAATCCGGACGGCTGTTCAGTGTCGGTAATCCTATCGACATCGACGGAACGGGTGGAGCGTTGATAAACTTCGCCGATCTCGGCACCGAAGCCTTTACGGCAATGAATGGTGTTGAGAATGACCGCCGCGGATTCAACGCGGGAGCATTCGCCATCGCCAACTGCGGTACGGACTTTTCGTTGTGCGATGGGGTCGGCCGGCGCGGAACATCCGGTAGGAATCAATTCCGACTGGATAATCCCGTCAATCAATGGGACGCGATCCTCATTAAGAAGATCAAGCTTTTCAGCGAAACGAACAATCTGGAACTCCGGTTCGAAGCATTCAATTTGCTGAATACGACACAATTCACGACGATCAACACGAACCTTTCGAGCTCGAATTTCGGTATTTTTACCGACACGCGGGAATCTCGTTCGATTCAGTTGGGTGCCCGTCTGAATTTCTGATCATTAGCTAACGTTCGAAGGACGAATGCCCGCGGGAGAAATTTCGCGGGCATTCCTGTTTCTGACGAACAAAAAGATAATATATACTTTCTTTACATCCCGCGATGAGCGTTTCATCCTCGACAGATACGACTAATGCATTTGTGCCTCTTGGTGCGGGCGATCTAATCGACCGTGCGGTGAGGCTTTACCGGCGCGATTTTTCGACGCTGATCCTGATAGCCGCGCCGCCGGTCATAGTCGGAACGATCTTTTCTGTTCTGTGGGCGGCGATCGCGCGCGAACTTCTGGTTGCGGGTGACCGCATGCGGCCCGAAGAAAACGTCGCATACATCCTGTTCGTATGGCTCGGGTCGCTTGTAATATGGTTCATCGAAACGGCGGCGACGCTTACGGTTATGGGCGGTGCGTCACGAAATTTCGTGCGGCATATACTCTTTGACGAAGATATCTCGTTTCGCGAAACCTACCGTAACACGCACAACCGCCTCGGCGGCCTGATCGCCGCGGCATGCATCGTGACGGCGATCTTTGGTTTCCTAAGCCTGTTGATGTTTTATGCCGGAGCATTTATCGCCGCTATCATCATTGCGATCACCGCTTTCATCTTTGCCTTTATGCCTGCGGTAACTGCGATACTCTCGATCCTTATTGTGGTTGCCGTTGCGCTCGCCGCCGCCTACGCATTTTCATTTATTGCATCGCGCGTCGCATATGTTCCGCAGATAATGACGGTCGAAGGCCAGGATCTTTATTCCGCACTGGGCCGAAGCGTTTCGCTGGCCAGAGGCAACACGTTGCGTTTCGGCGCGCTTGTTATATTTACGACGGTTGCTGCATATTCGGCTCTCGCGCTTTTATACGTACCGCTCGGCTGGTACGCGTGGTACGAAGGCATCAGCCTTTTTGGATTTGACGGCGGCACCGTTCCCGAATGGGCAGCGATCGCAAAACAGCTTTTATGGCAGGCTAGTTTTATTCTGCTTTCCCCGGTTTGGATGGTCGGTCTGTGCTTACTCTATGTTGACGAACGCGTGCGTCACGAAGGCTACGACATCGAGCTTTTGGCGGCGCAGAGACTCGGCGAAATTCCCGAATCTCCATCTGTCCTTAATAATCCGCTGCAGCCCGCGATCGGTTCGGTCGTGCCCGAAACCAAAGCCGGCGAAGCGAATTCGGCGCTTACGACACTCGGTTTACAATGACGCGAGATCGGTACATTAAAGCTTTGTTCACGCGCGTCGCGGCGACGGTCTTTATCGTGTTCGCGTTCTCGGTCTCGGTCTCGGCTTCTGCGGCCGCCTCGCTTGATGATTACAAACAGCGGCTGAACACGGCGGCTGAGCACGCCGGCGATCTGCTCGGCATCCGGCAGGGTGATGAAGAGGAGTTCGTCAACTCCGAGATCGAAGAGATCCGGAAAGCCGTTCCGGCATCCGAAAAGATCGAATGGAAAGGCGGTTCGCTGACGACGAACAACGGCTGGCTTCACGCGCGGCTTTCCGAATACAGATCCGCCTACGACCCCGACGAACGCGACCGGATCGCGACCGCTATCAGGGAGCGCATCTTTTCGGTGCTGGCCGATCTGGAAGATCTCGAACAAAATATCGCTGCGGGCACGAAGGACGCCGACAAACAGAAGCTTGGTGAAATACTTCAGCGTCCTGAATATCAGAAACTGCCGCCGCCGCAAAAGAGCAAACTGGAACAATGGCTTGACGATTTCCTCGATTGGCTTCGTCGTATGATGCCGCGGTCAAATATCACGCCGTCCACTCCCGATGGACTCGGTTCGCTGACGGTCGTTCTTCAGATCGTCCTTTATGCTCTTGCCGTTGCGATAGTCGGCTTTTTGATCTACAAATTCGCGCCGGTCATCTTTCCGCGCCTTCGCCGGAAAAGCGCCGGCAAACAGAGGAACCGCGTTATTCTCGGCGAAAAGATCGAGGACGACGCTTCCGCACACGATATTTTTGACGAAGCCGAAGCTCTTGCGAAAAGCGGTGATATTCGCGCGGCAATTCGCAAAGGCTATATTGCTCTGCTGTGTGAACTTAGCGATCGCCGGATCATCGGATTGGCGCGGCACAAAACGAACCGCGATTACCTTCGCGACCTTCGGAAAACGCCCGAACTTCGAAACGACGTTCTCGGCCTGACGAGAAATTACGAGGAACATTGGTACGGATTCCGCTCGAGCGGCCAGACCGATTGGGAAACTTTCCGCGCGGATTATCGAAAAGCTCTGGCGCGAAAGGCCTGAATATTTTGAAGCAGAAATTAACATTGATATTGGCATTCGTCGCTTTGGCCCTGATCCTGATCGGGCTGAATGCCGCTTCGTATTCACCGCCGGCCGAACCGAACGAATCCGAAATTCACCCGAACCGTTCCAGCTTTAACGCACACGAAACCGGAACACATGCGTTCTATTCGCTGCTGGTCGAAACGGGACGGAACGCCGCCCGTTGGCAGCGTTCGCCGGAAGCACTTCTGCCATATTCGCCGAGCACGCCGCGCACATTCGTGGCCATCGGCCCTTTCAAACGTGATTTTACTGAGATGGAGATCGGCAGTCTGCTTACATGGGTCGAGCTCGGCGGACGTCTCGTCATCATCGACCGTAACCCGACGACTGCGCTTTTGGATCTGTCGGAAAAATGGAAGATCGCCGTCACACCGACGCTGCCGGTATATTCGGACGAAAAAAGCGAACACGTCGCCCGGGCCGTACAGCCGTCACTGTTTTCCGTGGACGTGAATTCGGTTCAGGCATCGAAATACGCGGCTCAGATCTCGGTCGAACGACGAATGACCGATGACGTTCGCTATGTTGATGACCAAGGCTTCGGATCGGCGGACGGCTTTAGCGTCGAAACTCCCAGTCCGACGCCAATCGATTTCGGCTTCGGCGATCAAAGCCAGCTTATTTTTCAGGGCGGCTCACAGCCCCAGCCCGCTCCGGAAGAATACAGCGGGCCGATCGCCGCGCCGGCGAGTGGCGACAACGGAACGGGTTCCGGCAGCCCGGCCGCCGAAGCCCCTGTCGTTCATCTTGCCGCATCGAACGGCCGCGACATTCTCGTTGAACAAAAGTTCGGTAACGGAAGCATTGTTATCCTGACCGACCCGTATATCGTTTCGAACCTGGGTATCCGGGAACTCGATAATATGCAGCTCGCGCTTAATTTGGTTGACCGGTCCGGACCGATCGTTTTCGACGAATATCATCATGGCTTTGGCAGTAACAACAACCGCTTTCTGGAATATTTTGCCGGCACGCCGGTCATTCCCATGTTTTTGCAGGTGGTTTTCCTGATCGGCTTGATCATGTTTTCGCAGAGCCGCCGTTTTGCGCGGCCCGTCGATGAGCCTGAACCGAACCGCCTATCGAAACTCGAATACGTTTCGGCGATGGCGGAGCTCCAATCACGGACGAAGGCTTATGACCTTGCTCTGGAAAATATCTACGGCGAATTTCGGCGCCGCGTTTCGCGGTTCTTCGGTATCGACAATTCCGCCGATAAACGAACCGATATTGCCCGCGCCATCGCGGAACGCATCGGCGAACCGCCCGAAAAGATAGATGAGATCATGTTCAAATGCGAGGACATCATACGCGGCGAACCGACGAACAAAAAAGAAACCGTCGCACTTATTTCCGAACTCCGCTCGGTCGAAGAGAAACTCGGCGCGCTTCGCGGGCAAAAGGCGAGGGTCTAAACGATGTCCGGCATTGAATACGCAATACTGATATTTTTATTTCTGGTGACGACCGCCGTCGGTGTCATCACCGGCAGCAATTCGCTGATCACGGTTCCGGTCATGTTCCTCTTCGGGATCGATGAAAAGGTCGCCGTCGCGACCAATATGTTCGGGCTGATCTTTATGTCCGTCGGCGCGACGATACCTTTTGTCCGCAAAGGAACGCTTGAAACAAAGGGCCTTTCGCCGCTTGTGATTCTGACGCTGATCGGTTCGGCGATCGGAGCTCTGCTCGTCGGCGTTATTACGAATTCCGGGTTGAAACTGATCGTGTCGGCGGCGATGGTCGCGATCGTTGTCTTTACGCTCGTTAAACCGAAAACGCGCGAGATCGAAGGCGAAGCGAAGAAAAATCTGCCGCTGACGTATCTGCTCGTCTTTGCGCTGGCAATTTATGGCGGACTTTACAGCGGCGGATATGTTACGGTTCTGACGGTCGTGATGGTAGCGTTCTACGGTTCGACCTACGCGAACGCGATCGCCGTTACAAAGCTTTTGAACGTCTTTTCGTCGGTCATTGCGACGATCCTTTTTATCCGTGCAGGTTTGGTCGATTTTAAATTGGGCGCGATACTTGCCGTTACAATGTTCGTCGGAGCCTATATCGGTGCGCACTTTGCTTCGAAAATGAATGAGAAGGTTCTGAAATGGATATTTCTTTCGACCGTAATGCTGTTGGCGGCAAAACTTGCGTTCGATCTTTTATACTGAACTTAAACCGAAAATAAAATGCTGACATACATACCCTCAACCGTTGCCCACATAATGAACGAACTGCGCAAGACGATCGTCGGCCAAGACGATGTGATCGAACAGATCCTCGTCACGCTTTTTGCCGAAGGCCACGCGCTTATCGAAGGCGTTCCCGGAACGGCGAAAACGCTGACCGTGAAAACGCTTGCACAAATTCTTGGCGCAGGCTTTTCGCGCATTCAGTTCACGCCCGACCTGATGCCATCCGACATCACCGGCACGAACGTTTTCAATATGCAGACGTCGCAGTTCGCGCTTCGCCAGGGTCCGATCTTCACGGACATTCTGCTCGCCGACGAAATAAACAGAACACCGCCGAAAACACAGGCCGCCCTGCTTGAAGCAATGGAAGAACGCCAGGCGACTATCGACGGCGAACGCCACGAATTGTCGCGGCTCTTTACCGTGCTGGCGACCGAAAACCCGATCGAATACGAAGGCACATATCCGCTGCCGGAAGCACAACTTGACCGGTTTTTGCTCAAGATCATCATCGGCTATCCGGAACAGGCCGACGAAGAACAGATCGTCGCACGCTGGGACGCGGGATTCGATTCGCACCATCTGGAAAATGCCGGCATTCAGCCGCTTTCAAGCAGCAGCATTGTTTCGCTTTGCCGCAAAGAAGTGAAACAGATGCGTATGGAACCGGGCGTTCAGCGTTATGTTGTCGAGATCATCAGAAAAACGCGAAATCATCAAACGATACTTTACGGCGCAAGCCCGCGTGCATCGGTCGCTTTGCTGCTCGCGTCAAAAGCTTTGGCGGCGATACGCGGCCGCGATTTTCCGACGCCCGATGACGTTCGCGACATCGCCCTGCCGGTGCTTCGCCATCGCCTGACGCTTCGCGCCGAAGCCGAGCTGGAAGGTTCGACAACCGACGCGGTCATCACCGATATTCTAAAAACTGTCGAAATACCGCGGTAAAAATATCGACGGCCGGCGTAAATGCGTTTATAATACTTGCTCAATAACTCAGTTTCGGAGAAAGAATATGAAAGCAAATCCTGTCGGCTGGTTCGAGATATATGTTGACGACATTGAACGCGCAAAGGCATTTTACGAAGCCGTTTTCGAAATGAAGCTCGAGAATTTGAACGCACCGGATGAATCGCAGATGTGGGCTTTCCCGATGGCTCCGGACGAAAAAGGCTCGGCCGGTTCGCTGGTTTACATGAATGGTGTGAAAGCCGGCGGAAACAGCACGATCGTTTATTTCAGCAGCGAAGATTGCTCCGTCGAAGAAGGCCGCATCGAAGCTGCCGGCGGTCACGTTTTTAAACCGAAATTCTCTATCGGCGATTACGGTTTTATTACGCTTGCGTTCGACACTGAACAAAATATGTTCGGTATCCATTCGCGGCAATAGGTGAAAATTATGATGTTCCGTTTGATCCTGCTTATTTTAATGGCGGCGACTACTTTTGCGTGCACTAACGCGGTATCCGTTCCGAATGGATCCGCGACGCCGGGGAATGCCGCAACTCCGGCAGCCAAAAAGCCGGCCCCAACCCAACCCGAACGCGAAATATCCAAGAACGTTCCCGCCGACCTGGAAATTACGATCTCCCGCGGCGCTTGTTACGGAACCTGTCCGCAGTTTTCGATGTCGATCAAGGCCGACGGCAGTATCGAATTTAACGGCGAAGAATTTACCGAAACTGTCGGTAAGGCGTCGGGTACGATCACGCCGGCCGACGTTCTTCGTGTCTTTAACAAATTCGAAAAGATCGGTTTCTTTGAACTTGAGGACGAATATTCCGGAAAAAATTGTCCGAATCAGGCCACAGATCAATCGACCACGAATATTTCTGTCACCGCGAACGGAAATACGAAAAAGATCCGACATTACACGGGCTGTGTCGAAAACGACGAAAAACACACTCCGTATCCGCCGGGACTGCTCGATCTCGAAAACAAGATCCAAGACATCGCCGAATCAAAAGGCTGGATCAAATAGACCCGGCCTCCGCCACATCATAAACAGTGCGGAACCATTCGACAAATTTAGGAATTCCGTCGGCTATCTTTGTGCGCGGTTCGTACCCGAGCAGCCGCCGCGATTTTGAGATATCGG
>CBFGSN010000077.1:0-12478 GCA_965651435.1 uncultured bacterium
CTCTCGGGCACGCTCGCCTTCATGTTCGAATCGCGCTACATAATCCGCCCGACAAGATTTGCTATGGACTGCTGCGAACTTCAACACCACTACAGTGACGTCTGGCAGGGATTGAAGAAGAAATTCGAATCAAATAAGCCGTACGAATAATTTTCGATAATGGATGTCGAGGACATAAATACTCAGAGATTCGAGGTCGCTCTTGATCTGTTTGAGAACGGTAAGCTTCTACGATTTAATCGTATCGGCTTTCTGATTTCCGGAGAGCGGGATCTGGACGTTCAAGTTGAATCAACTTGGCAAATTGAGAATGTGACGAGCAAAACGGCTGACTCGGACAGGAAAAGAGCCGAAACAACATTGGAGTATTTGGTAACGAACAGTGAGAGATTCGCTAAACTCATCTCAGGTCGGCAACGAAATCTGTCTCTGATCTATTTCGACGGACGCGACTCGATCGAACTTGGTCGGTTCTTCGGATAACATCTATTTAGTGAGCTAGTAAATGGTCGTAATGCACTCAGTCCAAAGATATTAAGACGGCTCTAAAATTAGTCCGAGAACTCTTAAATATGGGAAAAACGATCACAACACTTTACGACGTGGCTGAACATCTCAGGACACCCGAGGAGATGGCCGTATATCTCGAGGTCTGCCTTGAAGAAGCAGGCGACGATGCGGCTTTTATTGCGAAAGCATTGGGTGATATCGCGTGTGCGAAAGGCATGTCGCAGGTGGCAAAAGACGCCGGGCTTTCTCGCGAAAGTCTCTACAAAGCGCTGTCCGGCGAACGGGTGCCGAGTTTCGACACGATTCTCAAGGTCATCAATGCACTTGGGCTGAAAACACACGCCGAAGCGATCTAGGTCGAAGCTAATACCTTGTATTTTCCGTAAAATACTTTCACAATACAATTATTATGATTCAAACCGTCGAAGGCATTATTGATGATCACGGAAATATAAAACTTCCGGCGGATATCCGTCTTCCGGTTGGGCGACGTGCTCTTGTGACGGTTCTTGATGAGGCCGCAATATCCAATATTTCGGAAACCGCATTGTTGAGTGAAGAAAGCCTCGCAGAAGATTGGTTGCGCGAAGAGGAGGACGAAGCTTGGCAACACCTGCAAACGGAACAGTAGTTCTTGTCCGGTTTCCATTCAGCGATCTATCCGCATCAAAGTTTCGGCCCGCTGTCGTCCTTGCCCAAGCCGGCCGCGGCGATGTGATACTTTGCCAGATTACAAGCCGATCATACATCGACCGCACCGCTATTGAGATCTCCACTTCAGACTTTTCATCCGGCACCCTGCAACGCATCAGTTATGTTAGGCCGGCAAAACTATTTACAAGCAACGATTCGATCATTCACCGAAGTTTAGGAATTTTGAAGGACGACAAATTTCATAATGTCCTACTCGCCGTGATCTCTTTGTTCGAAAGAAAGATATGAAAAGCGATCATATAAGTGACCGCCGGTGAAAGCTCTAACGGGTGTATAATTATATATACATCAGATAAAGAGATCGTCATGACGGCGATCTGGATATAATACGATTCATACAAGGAGAGCATCATGGCAATAAAACGAACATCTGAGGCACAGTGGAAAGGCAGCATAAAGGACGGCGGCGGCAGCGTTAAGCTCGGCAGCGGTGCGTTCGAGGGGCCGTATTCTTTCGGTTCGCGTTTCGGCGACGACGTAAAGCACACAAATCCCGAGGAGCTGATCGCGGCGGCGCATGCGGCGTGTTTTTCTATGGCATTCTCGCTGGCGCTCGGAAACGCCGGTTATGAACCGACGAACATCCATACAACCGCAGCGGTATTTATCGACAAACGTGACGACGGTTTTGTGATACCAAAAATAGATCTGACGATGGAAGCAGAAATTCCCGGCATAGGTGACGAAGAATTTCAGTCCATCGCAAAAGCCGCGAAAGAAGGCTGTCCGGTTTCGCGGGTGCTCGCCGCGGCGGACATTTCGCTGACGGCAACGCTGAAATAGAACGCACAAACTTTTTTCTGAGGTCGGCACAGATATGAAACTCGGCACAAAGGTCATCCACGCCGGCAAGAGTGTGAAACAGGGCGAATCGTTCGCGCCGCCCGTCGTTTTTGCCGCGCCGTTTCATGCCGCGGGCGACCCGGCGGGCATTCCGTTCGTTTACGGCCGTTATGACAATCCGACGCTGGCGAATTTTGAACATGCCGTCGCCGAACTCGAAGGCGGCCGAACGTTCGCTTTCGCGTCCGGAATGGCGGCGGTCACAGCCGTTTTCGGCGCCGTGCTTCGGCCAAAAGATGTGCTGTTGATACAGGACGACTGCTATTTCGGTGTCCGCAAATTTGCAGGCGAATACCTTTCCGAGATCGGAGTTGAGGTCAGGCTTTTTGACGCCGCGGACACACTCGAAGAAAAGCTTCGCGGCGCAAAGCTTCTTTGGATAGAATCTCCGTCAAACCCGAACCTGAAAGTTTTGGACGTTCGCACGATAACGCGGCTCGCACGCGAACGCGGCGTGATCTCCGCCATTGATAATTCGACCGCAACGCCGCTCGGCCAACGACCGCTCGAACTCGGTGCCGATATTTCCGTTGCATCGGATACAAAGGCGTTGACCGGCCATTCGGATCTGTTGATCGGCCACGTTTCGATTCGCGATGACGAACTCGCCGAAAAAATACTGGCGTGGCGAATGCAAACCGGTGCGGTACCCGGCCCAATGGAAACCTGGCTTGCTCACCGTTCCGTCGCGACGCTTGAAATGCGGCTCGAACGCCAAAGCACAAATGCGATGAAGATCGCCGAATTTCTGAGAAGCTGTCCGCAGGTTTCGGGCGTCCGATATCCGGGGCTCACGGACGATCCGGCACACACCATTGCCGCCGAACAGATGGACCATTTCGGGCCAATAATCGGGTTCGAGCTGAAAGATAAAGCCGCGGCGGATGGATTTTTAGCGGCGTGCAAGCTGATAGCATCGGCGACGAGTTTCGGCGGATTGCATACGACCGCCGAACGCCGCGCACGCTGGGGCGGCGACGACATTCCCGAAGGCTTCGTCCGCCTAAGCGTCGGCTGCGAGAACGCCGAAGACATAATCGAAGATATCGCGCAAGCGTTGGGTTAATCTACCCGAAAATAAAAAGTTGTGTCTCTGTAGAACTAGGTGCTATAATTGAATGGCGAAATCAAATGAAAACCTGAGAGTTTTCAAGAACAAATGGTTTACGAAGTTTGCGAGAAAAGAGGCGATCAGCTCGGAGAAATTGCTTAAGGCGATATGCGAGGCAGAATCGGGAAAGGTTGGTGCGGATTATGGCGGCGGTGTTATTAAGCAGCGGATCGCTCGGCCCAATGACGGAAAATCAGGCGGTTACCGTTCTGTCATTCTATACCGGAAAGGCGAGCTGGCGTTTTTTGTTTACGGATTTTCTAAAAAGACGACGGATAACATAGATAAGGCAGAAGTTAAAAATTTTAAGAACCTCGCCAAGATAATGTTGTCGCTTACAGATGAACAACTAAAAATTCTTTTGGAAAACGGCGAACTTGAGGAAGTGAAATAATGGGAAAGACGAAGGTTTATAAGAGCGAAGCGTCCGCGGCTATCCACGAAACCGCAACAGGCCTTTATGAATCGGGAATTATCGACAAACAAACAATGCGCGGGTTTGATGAATCGTGCCTGACGCCGATCCACGAATTCTCTCCGCGACAGATTCGCGCACTGCGCGAGCGTGAACAAGTAAGTCAAAGCGTGTTTGCATACCACCTGAATATCTCGAAAGAGTCAGTCAGCCAGTGGGAGCGTGGCGAGAAGCGTCCGGGGGGAACGTCGCTCAAGCTTCTTTCGCTTATCGAGAAGAAAGGCCTTGAGGCAATAGCATAATCTAGGTCTCGAAGCTGCGAATACCCCACGAGTGATGACGGATACGAAGCCTCATAATGTTATATCTTAAACCATCAGAGCCGCGAACTAACCCATAAAGTATAGCGTAGGAGAAAGCATGGCCGAAGGTTCAACTATCGACAGTTCTAAACTTAAAGCTTCGATATCCACCGAAGTCGGGATCGAGGCGGCAAAGGCGGTCGCCGGCATCGCGTCAGAAAACGATATCGACATCGCGCTTGCGGGCGGCATCGCGATGCATATATACGGCTTTACTCGTGCGACTACCGACGTTGATATGGTGGCACGTTCCGTTTTGCCCCTGCCAAAGGAGCGCGAGCTCGATTTCGGCGGCGAGGGTTATGAGATAAAGATCGCGGAAGATACCGTGCCGGTAGACGTCATTGTTCGCGACGACAAGCTCATAAAAATTTACAGTGCCGCGTTGGATCAGGCTAAGATGACCGATTTTGGCGTAAGGATCGTTTCTCCGGAATGGCTTGTGGTGATGAAGCATTTTTCGGCAAGGGCGAAAGACAGGCTCGATCTGACATGGCTTCTGCAGGAAGACGGATTGGTTGACCGAACTCTGATCGAAAAGAACCTCATCGGTGCCATCGGCGAAGACGCAGCATTCTATGTCGTTGCTGATCTCGAAAGCGATTATATTTACGCGGATTTTTTGAAGGAACGAGAGAAAGCCAAGTATAAAAAGGAAAAATAGCTGAAAGAGACATTAACTAAATTCACCGCGACGGCGGAAAAGGGCGAGGTTTCGGCGCTGCTTATGCGGCCGGACAATGCGACGCATTTGCTTGTGCTCGGGCACGGAGCGAGTTCGAATATGCGCAACCCGCTGCTGCGAAATATTGCCGAAGCATTAGCGGAGCGGAACATCGCGACGTTTCGCTATAATTTTCCATATTCGGAGAAGGGCGGCGGGCGAAATTCGCAGGCGACGGTGACGGAAACGATCCGCAATGCCGTAAAAGCAGCACGCGAAGCAGCACCCGATCTGCCGATCATCGCGGGTGGGCATTCGTTCAGCGGGCGTATGACATCGACGGCACAGAGCGAAGAGCCGATCGACGGCGTCAAAGGCATCGTGTTCTTTTCGTTTCCGCTGCATCCGGCCGGAGCTCCGGACACGAAACGCGCCGAACATCTTTCGGAAATAAAGATCCCGATGCTTTTCCTCAGCGGAACGCGCGATGCGCTCAGCGAACTCCGGCTGCTGGAACCGACGGTCGAAAAGCTTGGAAAGAACGCAGCACTTCATTTGCTTGACACGGCCGACCACAGCCTTAAGATATTAAAACGCACACGAACGTCCGGCGAAGATGTTATCGCAGAGGCCGCCCGCATCGTCGGCGAATGGGCAGCAAAAAACGTTTAAGTAGGATCGAGGAGATCATATGATAAATCTTAAAACCGGCTGCGTCATTTTCGCGCTGTCAATGTTTGTGGCCGCGGCGAACGTCTCCGCTCAACAGTCCGCGAAAACTCCCGAACAAGTCGCGCAGTCTTTGGTCGATGCGTATAATGCCCGTGATATGGACGCCATTTTGGCCGCGTATGCTGAGGATTCGACCGCATTTTCGCTGCCGGACGGCAAAGTCATACTCAAAGGCCATGATGCGATCCGTAAGAAGTTTGCCGCGGCACTCGATCCGAAAATGGACGTAAAGGTGGAGGTCGTGAACCGGATCGTGGACGGAAAATTCGTCATCGATAAAGAAAAACTGAGCGGAACGATAAATGGCAAACGCGTCGAATTTTTCGGAACCGTTATTTACGAAATAACCGATGGCCTGATCCGAAGGGAATGGTATCCCGAAAACGAGTAATATTATGTGCAGAAACATCAAAATGCTTTTTAATTTCGACCCGCCCGCGACAACGGATGAGGTCGTCGCGTCGTCGCTGCAGTTCGTACGAAAACTTTCGGGTATGAACAAACCTTCGAAAGCGAACGAAGAGGCGTTTTACCTTGCGGTCGAACGCGTTTCGGCCGCTGCGCAGGAAATGCTCGATTCGCTGGTGACGAACGCCCCGCCGCGTGACCGCGAAACGGAAGCCGCAAAAGCCAGGGCACGATCGGCGGCGCGGTTCGGAAATTAAAATGGCTGACGAAAGCCGTGCCGCTCTGCGTCATTTGCTCGCCGCCGTTTGGTATCGCGGAAAGATAGCCGTCGCGGATGCGCCCGACGGTTTTGCGGATCTTCGAGCGGGCGAAGGAGTTCGAACGCCCGGCGAAATACTCACACACATCGGCGATCTGATCGCATCGCCGAAGAGGCCTATTTTCAGGCCGATATCATTCCCGGTATATTCTAGAAAACAAAATGAAAGTGCGCGACGAATGGAAATGGATGGTATTGCTGGCGGCGGTGTGCGTCGTCGTTTATCTGAATTCGACCGGCGGCGAATTCATCTATGATGACCTGCGCCAGATCGTGCGCAATCCGCTGATACAGGACAACAGCAGTATTTTTACGGCGCTGACGTCAGATGTCTGGGCGTTCAAAGGCGGCGGCGAGATCGCGGCGAGCAACTATTGGCGGCCGACGTTCACGGCGTGGCACATCTTTAATTATCGCCTGTTTGGCGGCGAACCTTTCGGTTGGCACGTCACGAATATTCTGCTGCACATTGGCGTTTGTTTGATGGCGTTCGGCGTACTGCGCAGATGGGACGTTTCGAAAACGGTCGCGGTCGCGATAATGCTCGTGTTTGCCGTGCATCCGGTTCATGCCGAAAGCATCGCGTGGATATCCGGTTCACCCGACCTGCTTTTCTCGCTCGCGTTCCTCGCTTCGCTTTGGTTCACGCAAAATTATTCGGAAACGTTCGCTGCGCGCGATCTGGTTCTTGCGGCTGTTCTTTATGCCGTTGCTCTCGGCGCAAAAGAGATCGGCATCATAGCTTTGCCGATATTTTACGTCATCGTCCGCAGGAAAACGGAGGGCGACGAAGCGGGCAAAGGCAACGTCTTAATGGCGGTTATTTCGGGCGTCGCGGTTTGCTATTTTCTGCTGCGAATGGCGGTGCTCGGTTCGGTCAGCCGTCCGATTCCCGGAGCCGCCGGCTTTTTCGAATCCGTTCTGACGGCTCCGGCGATATTCGTTTTCTACCTGCGGCAGATCGTTTTTCCGACAACGCTTTCGATAAATTATCCGCTTTCGGCGGTCAGTGATATCGCGTCGCTCGGTTTCATCATTCCGCTGGTGATATCGGTTATTGTCTTTGCGGCCATCGTCTATGCTGCGATTAAAGACCGCGTCGTGCTGATGGGAGCGCTGATATTTTTGCTGCTGCTTGCTCCGACGATGTACGCCGGGTCATTCACGCCGGAGCAGATCGTTCACGACCGATATCTTTATCTGCCGCTGCTCGGTGCGCTAATGATCGTTTTCATAACGGCCGCGAAATTTTTGAGCGAACGAAGCGTACTGATCGCCGGCGGGATCGTCGCCGCCGTTTTCGGTTTTCAGACGGTGATCTACAACCAAACTTTTGCGAGCGATGTTTCGCTTTGGGCGAACGCATCGACCGTCGATGGTTCGGCGTTCTCACTTTCGCAGTACGGCAGCGCGTTGTACGCCGCCGACCGCTTCGAAAATGCGGTCGACGCTTATTCGGCTTCGATCGATGCGGACGCGAACGGCGTTCTCAGCCATCTCGGCCGCGGTCAAACTTATCTAAAACTCAGAAAATATCCGGAGGCCGAAGCCGATCTGAAATTCGTGATCGCACAGCCGCCGGGAACGATGGAAGCGTACCAGCTTTACCTCGCATACGAAGCTCTGGGCGTTGCGTACAGCGAACAGAAACGCTTTCCCGAAGCTGTCACAAATTTTGAAGAATCCATCGCAAAACTGCCGATGTACAAAGCCGCGCTGACCGTGAAACTTGCGATCATTTTGTATCAAAGCGGTCAAAAACAGCGGGCGTTCACGGAGCTTGTGAATGTTCAAGATGCCGCACGAAGCGAAACATTGCCGGGTTCAAGATCGGTCTTCCTGCGGCTCGGGATGCTTTATGCCGAAGCCGGAAGACAAGACCAGGCGCGAGGCGCGCTTCAGGAATTTCTGTCGCTGACGGCAAATTCAGCGGATAAAACGATAACGGCCGAACGCGAACTTGCGACAAGGCAGCTACAGGCTTTGCGATGAAAGGAAATGAATAGAAAAGTTGTGCATACACGTCACGTCCTGGCGGTCAAAAACCTCGCGGCCGCGGCCGAATATTTTGTCGAAATGCTTGGCTTTGACCGCGATCTTACGGCACCCGGATGGGAGTTTCTTTCGTTCGGAGATTTTAAGGTCATGCTCGGCGAATGCCCTGAGGAAATGTCGGCCGAAGCAACGGGAAATCATTCGTGGTTTGCTCACTGTGTGGTCGAAAATGTCGATGAGGTTTACGAAGAAATGACTTCGCGCGGCGCGAAAATACTATCACCGATCAGAAACCAGCCTTGGGGAATCCGCGATTTTTGCGTCGCGACGCCCGACGGCCACCGAATAGTTTTTGGACAGATGATAGGATAAGGCCGTTCCTCTTGTTCTTCTTTCTCAGTGGTAAACTTTCTCGGCCGCTGTTTTAGATAGTTAAGAGCGAGGTCGCTCCCACCACCCCGTCAGCCGAAGCGGCTGCCACCCCTCCTCCGGCAGGAGGGGAGTTTTTCGGAACTCACTCCATCTCGCTTTCGTCTATGTCAAAATTCGCGTAGATCTTTTGGACGTCGTCGTTGTCGTCGAGCGCGTCGTAGAGCTTCATCATCGTTTTCGCGTCGCCGCCGGTGAGTTCGATGTAGTTTTGCGGGATCATCGAAATTTCGGCGGCCTGCGGTTCGATACCCGCGGCTTTCAGCGCATCGCCGACGGCGTCGAAATTTTCCGGTGCGGCGAATATTTCGAAAACATCGCCATCATCTTTTAGGTCTTCGGCACCGGCTTCGACGGCGATCTCAAAAAGTTCGTCCTCGCTTTTTGCGGCTTTATCGACCACGAAATAGGCCTTTTTATCGAACATCCACGCGACCGAACCGGCTTCGCCCATGTTCCCGCCGTTCTTCGAAAAAAGATGGCGTATCTCCGCGACCGTGCGGTTGCGGTTGTCGGTCATGGTTTCGACCAAAACCGCCACGCCGTTCGGGCCGTAGCCTTCGTATGTGATCTCGTCGTAATTTACGCCTTCGAGCTCGCCGGTACCGCGTTTAATTGCGCGTTCGATGGTGTCGTTCGGCATATTCTGGCCTTTGGCGTCGGAAACGGCTTTACGCAGGCGCGCGTTCGCATCGACATCGCCGCTGCCGCCGGTGCGTGCCGCAACCGTGATCTCTTTGATAAGCTTTGTAAAAATTTTGCCGCGTTTTGCGTCGAGGGCACCTTTTTTATGCTTGATAGTGTGCCACTTGGAATGTCCTGACATCTATTATTTATCCTTAAATTCTGTGCGTTTCTTATGTAATATTCTGCCTTTGAAATATATCACGCCGCTTTTTTGCTTGTAAAATCGGAATAAAAAGTTCATTGGGCGAGTTCGCGGAGCATTCTTTCGGCGGCTGCTGCGTCCGCAATGCCGTCGACCGCGATACGTTTGAGCCGCGACGTTTGTCCGGAAACTATCGAAATGTTCCCGCGCGAAACGCCGAATAACTTTGCAACGACCTTTACTATCTCTTCGTTCGCAGCTCCGTCAACCGGCGGGGCGGCTATGCGAAGTTTTAGTGCGCCGTCGTGTTCGCCGGCCGCACCCGAACGCGACGCTCGCGTCGAAACACGAACCGAGAACGTCAGTGTTCCGTCATCGAATTTATGTTCGATCGCCATCAGGGAAGAATAAGCGTGTTCACGACGATCCCTTGCAGAAATCCGATCAGGATCAAAACAAGCATCGCCGAAATATCGAAAATGCCGACACGCGGAATGATGCGTTCGACCGGGTTCATTATCGGATCGGTAACGCGGCGGACAAAGCCGAGAAATGTGTTCGGCGCGAAAACGAACCAGCTTGCCAAAAATCGTATGAAAACGAAAAGGATCAAAATGCTGAGAAGTCCGTAAAGAACAAAACCGATGAAAACTTTCGGATTGCCGGAAATAACACCGAGCGCGAGGCCATCGACCACAAAGCAAACGTTCCAGACAATATTGACCGTAAAATATGTAACGATAAGCGCGATCAGGATCGTGACAAGCGGAGCAAGCCGCGTATCGATGCGGTACATGGCAAAAAGCCGCGCGGCCGGATAGACGAATTTTTCAGTGAGTTTGCGTATGCGAAAACCGAAACGGCCGATCTTTCCGAACGGATTCGGGTCGCTGTAATTGAAAATTATGCGGAGCAGCATCAGCAAAAAGAACAGCAGAAAGCCGCACCACAATATCAGCCGGACGATCGGATAAACGCTTGGTAACAACATACTTTATTTGGATTCCCGCGTGCCGAAGATCGCCGTGCCCACGCGGACGACGGTCGCACCTTCTTCGATCGCCGTTTCAAAATCGTGGCTCATTCCCATTGAAAGTTCGCCGATGCCGCGGCCGAACGTTCCCTCTTGCGCAAGCCGGTCGCGAATGCCGCGGAGCCGGGCAAAATACGGACGCGTCTGTTCCGGGTCTTCGTTAAACGGTGGCAGGCACATCAGGCCCGCAAGATGAAGATGTTCGCAGCGTTTCAGCGTTTCGACGATCAGCTGCAGGTCAGTTTCCTTCGCACCGGATTTCGATGCTTCTTTTCCGATGTTGAGTTGGATAAGAACCGGCAGTATCCGTCGGCCTTCGTCCGCACAGGCGGCATCAAGCCGATGACAGATCTCGACCGAATCCACCGAATGTATCGCGTCGAAATATTTCACGGCCTTTCGCACCTTGTTCTTTTGCAGATGGCCGATGAGGTGCCATTCGGCATTGTCACGGCCGATCTCGTCGATCTTTTCTTCGGCTTCCTGAACGCGATTTTCGCCGAACGTACGAAGCCCAAGCTTTAGCGCCGCACGCAGCGTTTCCGCCGGATGCGTTTTCGTCACCGCCACCAGCTTGATATCCGCAGCGGTCCGGCCGGAACGTTCGGCGGCTTTTTCGATGCGTTCCATGACGGCTTCGAGATCTTTTCTCAAACTCTTTCGCACGTTCCAAATATAGCAAATTACGGAAATAAGTTATAAACAGGTGACGCTTCGACCCGCCGTTCGGCGTACCGCGGCGGCAAAAAAGCTTCGCCGTTTCTTGTAATCCGTCCGCCAAATTCGTATTATCAAAGTTCGCCCGCGGACGTGGCGGAACTGGTAGACGCGCAGGTCTCAGAAGCCTGTTCCCGCAAGGGAGTGGAAGTTCGATTCTTCTCGTCCGCACCAAATCTTCTAATAACCATTCATTCACGATACTTAAGATCGTGAGAAAGAAAAAGGGGCTAAAGATAGCCCTCTTTTTTGCAGGCCGGTTGCTGCGAGCATTCAGCTGCGCGTGCCCCCAATTAATCAGCCGGCCGACACTTTTCTTCCGATCTCCATTCTCCGTGAATGTGGTGGTAAGCGACATTATCGATTGATAAATGTCGCCTTTCACCGTATAATTTTATTCTATGGATACGCGGTGGGAATCCAAACTAAAGGAACTTGGCATATTTACCCTGAAACAAGGCAAAGAGATCGGATTGAGCCAACAGGACATTTCACGACTCGCAGCGACGAAGGAACTCAAGCGCGTCGGTCGCGGGATATATGTTCATCCGAACGCAAAGCTTAATAGCGATGTCGGGTTTCAAATCGCTTTTGCGAAGTTCGGGCGTGAAGCCGCAATCGGCGGCCTCTCAGCTCTTTATCATTATAATCTCGCCGAACAGGTGCCGGGAGAGGTGTGGGTTCTCGTCCCTCCGGGAAAAAAGACCAAGGCGAAAGGTTACAAACTCATCCGAACAAAAGCGGACCTCGAGAAAGAGATCGTCGATGAGAAAGGTTATCGGATAGTGTCGGTGGAAAGAGCGGTTCTAGAAGGGCTGAAGTTCATAACAAAGATCGGGGAGAGAACGGCAGTCAAAGCTGCTCGAGAAGCTCTGGCGGGCAGACGGACGACCGAACTGAAACTTGCGAAAGCTGCTAAGGAACTTCAGCTCGAATCGGTACTTGCGAAGTACCTGGAGGTCATTACACCGTGACCACAAAGGCAAAAGGCAGCTCCGTCCGCCAGAGGCTTATTAACTTAAGTCTTGAAACCGGCATTCCGTTTCAGAATCTTGAGACGGCGTTCATGCTCGAACGCCTCGTCGTTCGCCTGATCGCCGACGAAACCCTTCATCGACACCTCGTTTTTAAGGGTGGCTTCGTCGGACTAAGAGTTTATAACTCCTTTCGCTATACGGTGGATGTGGATGCGCTCGTCATTAATGCAAATGTTCGATCGACATTGGAAAGAGTGCGGCAAAAGGCCGAATCGAATCTGGAGGACGGAGTATGGTTCCGTTTTGAAGATCAGGTCGATCTCGCAACGCAGGGTGAATATGGCGGGGTCCGGCAGGTGTACCGCGCCGGCATAGGAAAGATCCCTGAGAATACAAAGAAGGCGCGCATTATCCATTTCG
>CBFGSN010000078.1:0-12373 GCA_965651435.1 uncultured bacterium
TTTCCGTCGGCGCGGTGGAACGTACCTTTGTTAAAGCCTTCGCCTTCGAATTTGAAGCGGTTAAAACCGCCGTCCTTGTCGGCTTCGGATTCGAATTCGTTCGGACCGACGGAGTGGAAGATCTCCTTTCCGCTGCCTTTTGCCCATCTGATCTCAAAGATCCCACTCGCTTCTGTCACGGTGCATGACGTTGTGCCGACGTTATATTTTCCTGCAAATTTTCCGTCATTCGCGGCCGGTTGCTGCGCGGGTTGATCCTTATAAAAATCCTTCAGAACCGCGAGCAGAGTCATGTCCGTATATTTTATGTCGTCTATTTTCCATTTGTCGCCGTCAAGCTTCATCAAAAATTCGATCGAACGTTTTTCGCCAAAATTCGTGAAGTTCGCGGTCACGGTCGCGGTGCTTTCTTTTACATCAGCGGCGGTAAATTTCAGTTCTTTTATATCTGTGTCCTGGGCATCATAGAGCGGGTCGAAATCTATCGCGCCCATCTCGCCTTTGGGTCCGTTATTATTTTTCCAAATAAGATCGGCGATCGTTTTTGTGAAAAATCTGTCCACAAGCCCCCGGTCTTTTGATTGAAAGAACGGCCCTTTCTGAGTGTCGTGGAGCTTGTAAAGTTCGCCGACAACCGTTTCCGGAGAGGCCGCGGCGGCCGTCAAAGTCCCTCCGCCCGACACAGGCGTCGCGGCCGCATTCGGCGGAGTCGGTGCTGCGTCGGATCCGGTGTTGTTCGAAGCTCCGCGCGGCGGTGCCGAACATGACAATGCAAAAAGCATCGCGGCAAAAAGGGCAAAATACCTGAAATTTTTCATAAAGTTTATTAAAATGGCTTATTCGCTGGCGGATGACGGCCTGGTGAAACATTTCCGCGCGAACGTCTGTATCTATTACAACTTCTTTTCGACTTCTAAATAATATGAATAAATTTCACAAGCTTCAAACTATTTTGATCGCGGCAGTCGCGCTTCTTTGCGTGGGCACCGCGGCGGCGCAAAAACAACAGCTTCAGATCGATTACACCGTTTCGTTGAAAGATCCGTCGTCCAGACTTTTTCATATTACGACGGATATAAAGAATATCGACCAGCCGCGTCTGGACCTGTCGCTGCCGACATGGACGCCCGGTTGGTACACGGTCGAAAATTACGGCAAGAACATACTGCGGTTCACGGTCACAGATCAGAGCGGAAAACGCATGCCGTTCACGATGTCCAAAAAGCAAACATGGAACGTCATCACAAAAGACATCAAACAGATCCGCATCGAATACGATTATGTCGCGACGGTGCTTGCGCTAAATCAGGCAAAGATCACTGACGATTTTGCATTCTTCACGGGCATCGAACTTTTTCTGCAGCCCGTCGGCCACAGAACAACGCCGAGCACGCTGACCTTTGACATCCCGGCCGGATGGAATTTGATCACGCCGCTGAAACCGACCGCCGACCCGATGAAATTTATCGCGTCCGATTATGATGTTTTGGTCGATGCTCCGGCCGAAATGGGAAAATTCGACCGCACGGATTTTGAGGTTGACGGCAAGAAACATCATTTTATCGCAACGCCCGCAGGTGTTTTTTCAAAGGAATATACAGCGGAATATGTCGAAATGTTGAAAAAGGTCGCCATTACGCAAAAGGCGATATTCGGAGAATTGCCGTATGAAAATTACGTCTATTACTACTTTTTCGCTCCGCCCGAATCTAATGCCAGCGGCGCGCTCGAACATAATAATTCATTCGTTGCGTTCGCACCCGGAACCCGGGCAACGCCGCAGCAATTGATATCGACCGGCGCCCACGAATTTTTCCATTTGTGGAATGTTCGCCGCATTCGCCCCGCCGAAATGTTCCCGTACGATTATTCGACCGAAAACGAAACACCGCTGCTTTGGGTTTCCGAAGGGTTTACAAGCTATTATTCAACCGTTTCGACATACCGCGCGGGCATCATCGACCAGGAATCTTTCCTCGCTCGGACCGCAGGCGTCGCCGCCGGTGTAGAAAACAACGACGCGCGCAATTACATCTCGCCGGCGAACGCATCGGTTTCGACTTGGGTCGGTTACGATTCACCGGTCGCGTTCGGCATTTCGTATTACACCTCGGGCCAGAACCTCGGCGGTCTGCTCGATCTTTCCATCAGAAACGACACGGACGGAAAGGCGAGTTTGGACGACGTAATGCGGACGCTTTACACTGATTTTTATAAACGCGGCAGGGGCTTTACGACCGACGACCTGATCGGCATTATTAACAAACTGACGAAAAAGGATTACCGCGATTTCTTTGACCGTTATGTTTTTGACGTGCAGGTTCCGGATTACGAAAAGATATTCGGCTATGCCGGATTGGAACTCAAAAAAGAATCGCGTATCGGTGCCGAACTCGGCATGCGTTCGCGGTACCGCAACGGCGGATTGCGTGTTGCATCTGTCGAACCCGGGATGGCGGCGGCGAAAGCCGGATTAAAAGCCGGTGATATAATAATGAAGATCGACGGCAAAGAACCGCGCGAGGTTTCGCTTAATGAGTACGCCGGAAAGGCGGTTAAATTTACGGTGGAACGCGGTTCGGAACCTATGGACATTGAGGTGCGGGTCGGCGAATATCATTACGAGGCATTTTCACTGACGCCGATGACGAACCCGACGGCGAAGCAGAAACGCATTCGCGACGGATGGTTGAAACGCTAACAAAACATGGCCGAAAACTTCCGGCACATCGTTGAATTTTGCGGGGTCGATTACGAGATCGGCTCCGCAAAAATTTTAAACGGCATCGACCTGTCGATAGCCGTGGGCGAGGTGTTGGTCCTGCTCGGCGAATCGGGTTGCGGAAAAACAACGACGCTTCGGCTGATAAATCGTTTGATCGAACCGACACGCGGAAAGGTTTTGGTCGAGGGCATTGCGACGACCGAACAGGAACCGGTGCGGCTTCGGAGAAAGATCGGTTATGTGATGCAGGACGGCGGGCTTTTCCCGCATATGTCGATCGCCGAAAATGTCGGCATCGTGCCGCGGCTCGCTGGCGGCGACGCTGCGGCAATACGCGAACGTGCCGGCGAACTTTTGGCGATGGTCGGGCTGGAACCGGCAAAGTTTTCATCGCGTTATCCGCACGAACTTTCCGGCGGCCAGCGACAGCGCGTCGGCGTTGCGCGTGCGCTCGCGGCCGATCCGAAGCTTTTGCTTCTGGACGAACCTTTCGGCGCTCTCGATGTTCTGACGCGTGTTTCCATCCAACGCGAATTTGCCGAACTCGTCCGAAAACTCCACAAAACGGCGGTTTTCGTTACGCACGACCTTCACGAAGCAACGACACTTGCCTCGCGGATCGCGCTTATGGAAAAAGGCCGCATCGCATTCCTCGGCACACCCGACGAATTCACGACAGCCGATGTTCCGCTTGCTAAGGCTTATTTGGAAACGATCCGATAAAAGAAAAGCCGACGCTGCCCGTTCACGCATCGTGTACAATGTCCGATGTGTCCGGTTTTCTCGATCTCATTTCGCGGCATTGGCAGGAACTGCTGATACTCACGCGTGAGCACGTTTTGATCGTGCTTTTGGCGACG
Organism: uncultured bacterium; assembly: GCA_965651435.1. GTDB lineage: Bacteria > Acidobacteriota > Blastocatellia > Pyrinomonadales > Pyrinomonadaceae > OLB17. The sequence continues at coordinate 3,586 of CBFGSN010000078.1, forward strand.
GGTTTTGCCGTTGCGGTTGGGCTTCCGCTTGGCATTTTGCTGACGCGTTATCAGGTGTTGCGCGCACCGGTGCTCGGGTTCGCGAATGTGATGCAGACGGTGCCGAGCCTGGCGCTTTTCGGGTTGCTGATACCGCTGCCGTTCATCGGCGGCATCGGCGCGAGGACAGCGGTTATCGCGCTCGCGCTTTACGCTCTGCTGCCGATAATCCGAAATACGGTCACGGGAATTTTGGGCGTTGACGCAAAGCTGATCGAATCGGCGACGGCGATGGGAATGACCGGCGGACAGCGTTTGCGGCTGGTCGAACTTCCGCTGGCGATGCCTGTGATCCTCGCGGGCGTGCGCGTTGCGGTCGTTATTTCGGTCGGCGTTGCGACCATCGCCGCGCTCATCGGCGGCGGCGGTCTGGGCACTTATATCTTTCGCGGGCTTCGCCAAAACGACAACAATATGCTGCTTGCCGGTGCGGCCGCGTCGGCGCTGTTGGCTCTGTTGTGCGACCTCGGCCTCGGACAGATCGAAAAAGCGTTTCGCGTCGGCTCCCATGCGAGCGGTAAAGTTCGCGGCGCTTGGTTGGCTGCGATCGCGGCCGCGCTCATTGGCGTTATTGCGTTCGTGCCGTATCTTCGGCCGTCCACCGACGCGGTTTCGGGCGACGAAACCGGCGGACATATCGTCGTCGGATCGAAAGATTTTACCGAATCAGTGATCTTGGCGGAGCTGCTTTCGCAGCTCCTCGAAAAGGACGGCATCGCCGTTGAACGCAAATACGAACTCGCCGGAAATCTGGCTCACGACGCGCTTTTATCCGGCCAGATCGACGTTTATCCGGAATACACGGGAACGGCATACACAGCGATATTGAAGCACGAACCGATCGCCGATGCCGAGCAGGTTTTCGATACGACAAAGGCCGAATACGCCGAAAAATTCGACCTTATGGTGAGTCCGCCGCTAGGATTTTCAAACGGATTTGCAATACTCGTTCGGGCAAAAGCGGCTCACGAACAAGACCTCAAAACTATTTCCGATGCGGCCCGCGTTTCGGCAAATTGGCAAGCCGGATTCGGCCAGGATTTTATGTCGCGGGCGGACGGCTATCCGGGAATGGCGGCGGAATACGGATTCAAATTCAATAAATTGCCGCGCGAGATGGACCTCGCTCTAACCTATCGCGCACTTGCCTCAGGCGAACTCGACATCATCGCGGGCAATGAAACCGACGGCCTGATCGACGCCCTAAAACTCGTTCAGCTTACGGACGACAAGCACTATTTCCCGCCGTATCAGGCAGTTTTCATTTCACGCGGGGCTGTTTCCGGAAAACTCGCGGACGCTTTGAACAAACTTGCCAACGCGATAACGACCGAACAGATGCGCCGATTGAATTACGAAGTTGACGGCAAGAAGCGCTCGCCGAAAGAGGTCGCCGCGGAGTGGGTCGATCGGAGCTTTCCGCGCGAACCTAAGCCAACGCCACCATAGAACCGGAACAGATGGTACAGAGCTAAAAACTTAAAGCTGACGGCTAATGGCTGTTTTATTAGTTCCTTTCTCCGGGGTCTAGGGAAAACCGAAACCCGGTCGCCTGCGCTCCCGATCTAGCGCTTTTCGAGCGGCTGGAGCCGACCCGAAAAGATTGACTATTTGGAGCTTTCCCTGGTAATCTATTTGTTTGATAATTCCATCACTCTTTTGTCGACGGTAACTTCGCTTTCATCGTGAAATGCGTTTCGGATAGTTCGAGAGATGGTTCGTTATAAACTGTCAGAAGCGGCTCGTTAAAATGAGCCTTCGAACGTTGGTCCTTCGCTGCAACCGTTACACCGAATAAATTACCCCGCGTTAGTAACTTCTTTATATCCCCGAAGCACTGCTTTGTATGTGGAAAAGCGCGTGCACACGTGAAAAACGGTGCGGCAGGCGGCTTTCTGTTCGCGGTCATTCGGCAGGAATTAATTAAACAATAAATGAATTTCAAAGATCTTGGTTTGCAGCCCGCATTGTGGCAGCGCTGCGAACAACTGGGCTTTAATGAGCCCACGCCGGTGCAGGCACAGGCCATTCCGGTAATTTTAGACGGCAATGATGTCATCGCAACTGCGGCAACAGGTACCGGGAAAACAGCCGCGTTCCTGCTTCCGATACTTCAGCATTTGAACGAAAGGCGTTCAAAGGGAACAACCGTTCTGGTGCTTTCGCCTACGCGCGAACTCGCCAATCAAACGAACGCGGCGTGCCGCGAATTCGCACCCAAAAATATAAAATGCGCCTCCATAATCGGCGGAGCGGGATACAAAAATCAGCTTGACGCGATAAAACGCGGTGCGAACATCATCGTCGCTACGCCCGGACGATTGATCGACTTTCTCGATCAAGGTGTCATCAATCTTTCACAAGTTGATACTTTTGTTTTGGACGAAGCCGACCGGATGCTCGACATGGGTTTTATGCCTGCGATCCGGCGCATTGTAAAAATGCTTCCGAAAGAGCGCCAAACGCTTTTCTTTTCCGCGACGATGGCGCCGGACATCGAAAAGATCGCGCTTTCGCTCGTGAAAGATCCCGAATATATCGAGGTCAGCCGCGGAAAAGCCGCCGTTACCATCGAACAAACGGCATATCCGGTGGCACAGCAATCGAAGATGCCGCTTTTGCTTGACCTGCTGGAAAAACAAGACTGGGAAAGGGTTCTGGTGTTTACGCGAACCAAACGCGGCGCGGACCGCATCGCTCATATTTTGGAAAAACGTTCACATAGTTCGAATCGCATTCACGGTGACCGTTCGCAATCGCAGCGCGAGGCCGCGCTACGCAGTTTCAAGGCCGGCAAGACCCGCGTCCTTGTTGCCACGGACGTAGCCGCACGCGGAATCGATATAGATTCGGTTTCGCATGTGATAAACTATGATATACCGGAGGCACCGGAAGATTACGTCCATAGAATAGGGCGTACCGGTCGCGCCGGGAACAAAGGCCGTGCGATCACGCTTTTCACGTTGGCCGAAGAGCACACGATGAGAGCGATCGAAAAATTGATGGGCGAAAAGGTCGAGCGCGTCCTTTTGCCCGATTTTGGCGGGATCGCGATGGCCGCATCGCCGAAAAGACCGGCAGCTAAACGTGCATTCCGTTCGTTCAGGCCGCGAAGAGGCAGATAAGAGACAGTATAAGGATCAGATCAGGTATGGCAAAAGCAAAAGAAAAAGCAGTTAAATATGAAACCGGCCAGGAAGTGGAAATGATGTGCTCGGCGTGCGACGTCGAAAAACCGCATACGATCGAAGCCACCACAAAGCAGGGCAAGATCACGCGGGTCGTCTGCACCGAATGTCAGACAGAAAGCACATTCACGCGCGGGGTGAAAACGTCCGTCGCGATGGGCGGCAAATCGAAAAAGGCACAGCCCTATGACCGGACGCGAAAATACAAAAAGGGCCAGGCAATGATGCACGATAAATTTGGCCCCGGCGAAGTCACGGCCGTCGTCGAGCTCCAGAAGATCGATGTCCTCTTCGGCGACAGAACACGCCGCCTTATCCACGCTCAGGAATAATTTAACCAGAAAGATGGTATGAAAAAGGTCGCTGCAAATGCGGCCTTTTTTTGATCTCTTTACATCAATGCCAAAACTGCTTTACGACTTTGCCCTCGATATTGAAACAGTAACATTATCATCAAAATTTCAGGTCGTGATTACACGTTCGGTTCGCGAGAGAATGAAGCTGTCGCCGCGCATGAAGTATTTCCCAAGATAAAACAACTACCTGCCGCTGACCGAGCACCAAAGTTGTATAATTAAAATATGGCCGAAACCGCGGCGGAATCGATTCGCGAAAACGAGCCGGCGGAAACCCGCGTTCGCCGTTATGAACGCGCCCGCGAACTCGTACTCAAATACGGCTGGAACTCGACGTGTTTTCAGATCGTAAATCCCGGCATCGAATATTGGTTCGGTGCGGACGGCGAATCGGTCGTCGGCTATGTTACATCGGGAAAGGCGCGGGTGGTTGCGGGTGCACCGGTCTGCGCGGAACCGGCTTTGGCGGAGGTCGCGGCCGCGTTCGAAGCTGATGCAAAGGCCGCGGGTTTTCGCGTATGTTATTTCGGCGCGGAAAAACGTCTCGAAAACGTTCTGCGCGATTCAAAACGCCATTCGTGGCTGCTGATCGGAGCACAGCCGTGTTGGCATCCATCGGTTTGGCCGGCCATCGCCGCGAAACACAGTTCGCTTCGCGCACAGTTCAATCGCGCGCGCAATAAGGACGTAAAGATAAGCGAATGGAATATCATCGACGCGAAAGGCAACGAACGACTTCGCGCTTGCCTAGACTCTTGGCTTGATTCAAAAGGCTTGCCGCCGCTGCATTTCGTCATCGAACCCGACACGCTCGAACGGCTTGAAAACCGCCGCATCTTTGTCGCCGAACAGCACGGGAACGTCGTCGGATTTTTGCTCCTGTCGCCGGTGCCGAACCGCAACGGCTGGCTCACGGAACAATTTCCGCACACACCGGACGCGCCCAACGGAACGGTCGAATTGATGATGGACGCCGCAATGCGGAAGCTCGGCGACGAAGGTTTCGACTACATCACTCTCGGCATTTCGCCTCTTTCGAAACGGGCGAAGATCGAACCTTTCGACAATCCGATATGGCTTCGCGTACTGCTCGCCTGGATGCGGAAACACGCCCAGCGTTTTTACAATTTCGATGGACTCGACCGTTTCAAATCAAAGCTGATGCCGGAACGCTGGGAACCGGTTTTTGCCATCTCGAACGAAAAGGAATTCTCCGGCCGTATGCTCTATTCCATCGCGCTTGCATTCACCGAAAATCATCCGTTCAGGGTGGCGGCCGGCGGACTTTGGCGGGCGGCCGCGACCGAACTTTTCTGGCTTAAACAACGGATTGCGGGAAACGCATCACGCAGCTAAGATATTTATATGAACGAAGTTACACGCCCCCGGGTCGTTGTGCCAAAGATCGAAAAAGATCACCCGCCCGGCGCCGAAGGTGTATGGAACATCGGCAATGCGATACCGATCACTCGCTATTGGAACGGCGAGGATGCTCCGCCGTCGCGGCATGCGGCGGCTCGAATGCATTGGTCGGACGAGTTTCTTTATGTTCGTTTCGACGCTGCACAGAACGAACCGCTGATCGTTTCGGACGACCCGAAACTAGACACAAAGACACACGGGCTTTGGGACCGCGACGTTTGCGAATTGTTCATCGCGCCTGACGTTTCGCGGCCCGAAAGATATTTCGAATTCGAAACCGCGCCGACCGGCGAATGGATCGACCTGCTGATCGAACACGGCCCGGACGGACGAACGACAGACATGGAATATTCGTCCGGTTTTTCGTCGCACGCTACCATTGAAAATGACCGCATCGCGATCACTATGAAGATCGGCTGGGACGCACTTGGCGGACGGCCGGCAGCCGGCGGCATAATGCTCGGAAATCTTTTTCGGTGCGTTGGCACGGATCCGAACCGCGGTTATCTGGCATGGCAGCCGACCTTCGCTCCCGAGCCGAATTTTCACGTGCCCGCGAGCTTTGCAGAGTTCGTTTTTTGAACGCGTGTGTTTACTAACCAATGTCCGCGCGTTAGTCTGAACCTATGAGAAAAACCGACAGAGAGTTGGCGTTCATACGCGACCTGGTCATTGAACCCGATTGGACACGGCGCTTCACGCAGCTTTTTGACAAGCATGTAAAGATCGGGGACGATGACAAAAAGATCCTCTATATCAACCCCGGAACCGGAACGCATTCCATAGAGCTGCGTTCGCGGCTGGCCGAAGATGTCCATTTTCGAGCATTCAGCATCGATATCGAATCGAATGAGATCGCCCGCGGAAAGACCGAGGTTGTCGAAGCCGATATCGAATTTGACGGAGAATTTCCACGCGAAGATTTCGACCTGGTCATTGCCGACGCCGGTTTCGTAAAGCCCGAAGATCTGACGGAATTCATACAGGACGCGGTCGATGCGTCCGAACACCGCGTAGCGATAATGGTGCCGACGGCCGGAAGTTTCGGCGAGATATTTTCGCTGATGTGGGAATGTTTTAACCGGCCCGAATTTTCCGATCTCGAACGCGAAGCGGAGAGGCTGATCACATCGCTGCCGCACGTCAGCGACCTCGAAGCTCTCTTGAAAAAATTGGGTTTAACAAAGGTGCGATCGTACACAACCAACGAAGTATTCGATCATGCGACGGGCCGGGAATTTGTCGAAGCTCCGCTGATCGCGGATTTTCTTTTGCCGGCGTGGACGGAAAATATGGATGACGGCGAAAGTGAAGCGCTGAGTTCCGCGCTGGCCGGCCTCATTGCGGAAGAGAACGAAGACCTCGCCTTTCGCTTTACCGTGAAAGCAACTCTGCTGACAGGCGAAAAGGTGTAAACCGCGAAGAAGCTATTTTGCTTCGGCTCGACGGCGCATTTCTTCAACGATCGCTTCGTCGCTTAGCTGCGATATTTGCGGTGCGTCAGGTGTGGCGATCTTTTTCTGCTGTTCGGCCTTTTCTTCTTCTTCGGCTTCGCGCATTCCGTCCTTGAACGCCTTGCGCGTTTGACCGAGCGATTTGGCAAGCTGCGGCAGGCGCGATGCGCCGAACAGCAGGAACAAAACCGCCACGATCAATATAATTTCTGTAGTTCCAAAACTTCCCATAATTCTGATCCGGCCATGCCGGCTCCAATACTTAATGATACAGTGAAATCCCGCAAATTACACGCGAAAAACTATTTTTTCGCGTCGCGGATCTTGTCCATAGTTTCGACCAGTTTATCCGTAATGCCCGGTTCCGACACGGAATGTCCGGCATCGGCAATGATGTGCAGTTCCGCTTCCGGAAACGCGCGATGCAGATCCCACGCCGACGTCATCGGGCAAACAATATCATATCTTCCCTGGACGATGACCGTCGGGATATGACGGATCTTGTCGATATTTTCGAGCAGATAATTTTCGCTAGGAAAGAACGATCCGTTCGTAAAATAATGGCATTCGATGCGGGCCAGGCTCAGAGCTTCATGAGCATTTTCCCAATGGTCGATCAGATCCGTGCTCGGATAAAGTTTGGATGTCGATCCTTCCCATGTGCTCCAGGCACGAGCCGCAGAAAGCCTTACCGCTTCGTCGTCGCTGGTTAGACGCTTGTGATACGCCGCGATAAGATCATCGCGTTCGTCTTCGGGAATCTCGTCGCGGTAACGTTCCCAAAAATCAGCGAAAATTTCGGATGCCCCGTATTGATAGAACCACTGGAGTTCCTTTTTGCGCGTCAGGAAAATTCCGCGAAGTATAAGCCCGAGACACCTGTCCGGATGCGAGATCGCGTAAGCAAGGCTCAGCGTGCTGCCCCACGAACCGCCAAAAACATACCATTTATCCACACCGAATTTCTCGCGGAGCTTTTCGATATCGTCGATCAGATCCCACGTTGTGTTTTCGCGAAGTTCGGCATGCGGCGTCGAACGGCCCGATCCGCGTTGGTCGAAAAGGATAACGTGAAACGCCTTCGGATCAAAGTACCGTCGATATTCATCGATGAGACCGCCGCCCGGCCCGCCGTGCAGAAACACGACCGGAATGCCGTCGGGATCACCGGCTCTTTCCCAATAAATTGTGTGCAGATCGGAGACTTTCAGCGTTCCCGAATCAAACGGTTCGATCTCAGGATAAAGCGTTTTCATATGTAAAAATCATAACCGAAAGAAACGTCAGATGGAAATGCGTGTGCGTTACGAAGCGTCCTTCGCCGCCTTCTGCAGCGTGCGTGCGTTTCGATTCAGACCCGGAAGTTTTGCGCGTTTTATCGCGCTTTTTCGAAACCGGGCGGCGTACGTTTCCGGTGTGAATTCGAGCACTTCGTTGAGTTCGACCGCGGTTTCGCCAAGCCGCGGCTCGAAACGTTCTTCCTGCGTCGGCTTTTCAAAACGGTTCCACGGACAAACGTCCTGACAGATGTCGCAGCCGTAAAGCCAGCCTTCCATATTTTCGGCGATGTCCACCGGGATGTCATCCGCGCGCGATTCGATCGTTACGTACGAAAGGCATTTTGCCGAATCGACGACATACGGAGCGACGATAGCATCGGTCGGACACGCGTCTATGCAGGCCGTGCATGTTCCGCAGTGTTCGGGCATCGGGCCGTCGTCGTACTCGAGTTCGATGTTCAGCAGCAGTTCGCCGAGGAAGACCCACGAACCGAACTCAGGAGTGATCACGTTCGAATGTTTTCCGAGCCAGCCGATGCCGGACCGAACCGCCCACGCCTTGTCCATTATCGGAGCCGTATCGACGCACGCCTTGCCTTCGCATCCGGGAATTTCCGCAGTGATCCAATCGAGGAGTTCACGAAGTTTGGTTTTCAGAATATCGTGATAATCGTCGCCCCATGCGTAACGCGAGATCTTTCCGAAAGACAGATCCGACGAATGTTCGTGCGGCGTGAAATAATTAAGCGCTACGGCGACGATCGAACGCGCGCCGGGCATCAGTATCCGCGGGTCGGTGCGCTTTTCGGGTTCGCGTTCTATCCAAAGCATATCGGCGGAACGCCCGTCGCGAAGCCACTGGTCGAAATGCTCGCGCTCGGCGTCGAGCGGTTCGGCACGAACGATGCGAACCTTATCAAAGCCGATATCGAGTGCTTTGTCCTTTATTTTTTGCGTGATCTGGCGCATTAATATCACCTGAACCGCTTTGAGGCGTTCAGAGTTACGCTTTTAGGCGTGAAAAGCGTAACTCTGAAAGCGGAAAGAGG
>CBFGSN010000079.1:0-12359 GCA_965651435.1 uncultured bacterium
ACGGTTCCCATCGCCGTTCCGCCGAGCGATGTGATGCGTTCGGCGATATCATCGACCATCGTTTCGACCTCGGTCGCGACCTGATCGAAAAGTTCGTGAAGGGCGATGAAATTCATTCCTTTCACGTTCCAATGAGCCTGTTTCGCCTGCGATCGCAGGTCGGCGGCGTCGGCTAAGCTCTGGTTCAGAAGCGCAACTATCTTTTCGCGATTTGCCTTCGAAATATTGTTTTTAGTTTTATGCATAATATTCTCCTCAATTTAGAATTATTCTAATTCTAAATCATATAAATGTCAAATGATAAAAATGCCTGAACATCTCTATTATGCATTATTTCGGTGTCCTCTGCGGATGTTTAGCGTTCGTCGCCGGAGTTTTCGGATGGAGCGCTCGGCCGCCGTCCGGTCGGCCCGGCTGAACTTCCGCGGAAAAGCGGAGTAAAGACCCATTTCGAATGATTTTCCTGGCCGTAATAGCTCAGGACGGAGCGCGACGTGCTTTGGCTGGCGACACCGATGAACGGGGTGTTGTCGGTTTCGGTGCTCATGTCCTCGTCGGGTTCCGTGACGCTCGATTCCGAATCGATGTTGATCGAATTTACGATAATAAGGGAATAGCGGTCCAGCACACGCGAAGGGTTCGACGGCAAAAGCCCGTTGTTGTAATCCTGAACGCGTTTTGCGAATGTCGCCAGGTCGTTCGGGTCGGCTTTTATCAACCGCCATTTGCCGTCTTCGCTAAGCGGATCGACGGCAGATGACGGCCGCATTATCTGACGCGTTTTTGTGCCTTCGGGAATGCCTTCCAAAAGGTCGTCGATCGATTCGGGCAGTTTCGTGCCGTTGTAATGTTCGATATAAAGCTGTATCGCGTGGGCTATGTCCTCTCCGCGCTGAATGGCTTCGAGTTCTTTTTCGCGTTGGACTTCCTGTTGAATGGCGGGTGCGGCGGCCATGAGCGCAACTGCGGCGACGGCCAGTATCAGCATTACCGCCAGCATCGTCATTCCCTTTTCGCCTTTTCGTCCAACGTCGTTCATTAATCTTCTATTGGCGGCTGCTGCGGAACCTCGTTCGGATCGATCTTATTCGGAATTCCGTTCGTCGGCCGGGCCTGATTTGCACGCGGAATATTGCTCGGTATGCCGGGGATTTCCTCGCCGGGTTTTGTCTGCTGCTGCGGCGGCTGCTGCATCTGGTACGGCTGAGGCTGCGGCTGATACGGCCGGTAGGTCGGCGTGGTCGGAAAACCGCTGCGCGACGGCGGAGCCTCGGACGGAGCGGGCCGGTAAAGTTTGAGCGTATGCGAAAAGCCGAGCTGCGTATCGACGAATTTCGTTTCTTCGGGCGAAATGCTGACCAGGCGAAATCTGCCGGCAAGCACATCGTTCAGCCGTGCGCGAAGCGGTTCGTCCTTGCCTTTCTGTTCAAAATACGCCGTGTCGTTATTCGCCAGCTTTCGTGCGACCAAACCGATGTACTGAAATTCAGGTTTCGGCGGAGCATTGACCGCCATCATCACCTGATTCGTATAAAGTTCTCCGGTCGAATTTCGAACCAATATCGATGCGGTCGTCGCGTTCGCGATCATCGATGCCGGAATTTCGGCGGTCAATCTTTCAGGTGTGACGAACGTCGTCGGCACCGGCGTTTGATTAAAATAGACCTGCGAATCCGGCGTGAATTTCGTTCCGTTGATCTCCATTCGGAAACCTTTCGAACCCGCGTAAATACTTTGCGGCGACACGAATGCGATAAGCATCGGCGGCGTCGGTGTCGGAACCGGCGTCGGCATTACGATATCGACATACGGCGTCGGGCTGTACGGTGTCGGAACGGGCGGTTCGTAGAACGCGAATATATTGCGGCCCGCGTCCGGAGCCGAATTCATTCCCGGATTGTAAACGACCGGCGTTGTCGCATAAACAAAATCCTGTTCGTTCTGCGACGGCATCGGCTGATCGGCGGTTTCTGTATTTTGCGCGGGCGTCGCGGACGGTTTCGGCGTGGCGGTCGTCGCGGCTTTTTTTGGGCTGCTGAACAGGCTGCGGCCGAATGCGTAATAAAGCGAAATAAGCGCCAGAACGCCGAGGACCGCCGCCGCGATCATCTTGTTACGCTCCGCCGCTGCGTTTCCGCCTTCTGCACCTGTATTGCCGCCAAAAAGTTTCATGCTCTAAAAAAACTATTGCGAATCCGCCGGCGGAAGTTCCGCTCCCGAATTCAGACGTTTGAAATATGCCGCCATCTCCAGCCGAAGCGTTACGATGTTTCCGTGCTGCACGCCGCGGTCGGTTCTTCGCGAGGAACCCGACGGATCGCCGGGGCCATTTACGCCCGGAAAACCCTGTGACGCGGTCGATACTTGTGCTTGGCCTTCGTTCGCGTTGCTGTCCGAATTATTCGAAGGTTCAAGTTCGATCGCGCTTATAACAACAAATTCGCTGCCCGTTTCTATGTCGCGGATGAACCGCCGCAGGTTCTGATAGCTTCCCTCAAGCGTGACCGTTATATACGTTCCGGGATAAATGCTCCGGTATTTCGCACGCCCCGTTTCCTCGCCCGAACTGTTCCCTTGTTCGGCAAATTCCAGCGGAACATAATCCGGGCCGGTCGTGTTTATCAATCCGTACGCGTTTATCAATCCGTTCAGGCGTTGATAGAGCGCCGTTTTTCCAAGGTCCGGCCGCGGCAGGAAACGTGCTTCGAAATCATCGATGCTCGCGATCATCTTATTCACGTGTTCCTGGGTATTCGTGATGTCGCCGTATTTTTCACGCGACGAAATGAGTTCGGCCTCAAGCCGTTCGCTCTCGAGCTTATTGGTTTCGATCTCGCGGTTCGAAGGAACAACGAACACCGCGTAAAACAATATCGAACATAAAAGCGCGAACAGCCCCGCCCCGACAACGCCGATCTGAACCGGCCCCCACATTCCGCCGTAAACTTTTCGCGGCCGGTTCGCGGGGACGATGGATATTTCCGGTGCTTTGTCGATGACGATCGTCTCATCATCGGTCAGCACAACGGTGCGATTCTCTTCTTCGACGACAACGGTGCTGTCGCTTTCATTGACCGTATTATTGTCCACGATCTCCGTTTCGCCGGCGTCATTCGTCCGTTCCGGTTCGTTCGTATTTTTGATCTCTTCGCTCAATTAATTCGAACCTCCTTCGGAACTTGCGACATCGGAATTCTGCACCGGAGCGTAACCATAGGCCGGAGTATATATGACGTAAAGCGTGTATTCGGTGTACGTCATCCGCTCTGTTTTCTGCAGGTCCTGGCTGCGGAGTTCGGCCTGAAAAACACCCGAATTATTCATATTGTCGATCATCGCGTGGACGCTTTGGAAATCAGCGCTTAGGACGCCGAGATCGAGTTCGGCTTTGATGCGGTCGCCGTCCTTATATACGTTTTCGATGCTGATGCGCGACGCGCTGACGCTGCCCGGCAGTACGTTTTCGAGATCGGCAAAAAGCCGCGACCATCCGAAAGCTTTGTTGGCGACAAGTTTGTGCGATGCGATCAGAAGTTCGCGCTGTTCGGGAGTTAGCTGCTGGCGGACCTTTTGGCCCTCGCCCTTTAACTCGTTCACTTTCGCCTGCATCTCTTCACGCTGCTGCCGGGAAACTTCCAGCAGCTTGTGATTTTGATAAAGCCTGGTGATGCTGTACAACGTTCCGATCAGGGCGAGCAACAACAACAGCAACGCCAGCAGAAGCGGCGTCGTGCGGTTTCGAAAAGGATGAGTTGCGAGATTTAACCTTGTGATCACTGTATAAAAAATTGTCTCACGCCGGGGCGAAATCGGCTAACGAACAAAGCGCAAGTTTAGCACGAAACCGGTCTTGTGTCTTTCACGAAACGGCGCTTAAAAAAGTTGCAAAAAACGTTATTCGGGCCGCGGCGGCAATTCGCGGTTCAGGTCATCCGGATCGACGTTCCTGTAAGCACGGACGCGGTTGCGGCCGTCCCGTTTCGCCCGGTACAACGCCGAATCGGCCATTTCGATAAGTTCGATCGGGTCAAGCGAATCTTCGGGAAACGACGAAATGCCGATCGATATCGTAACGTGGTGCGAATCTATCGCCCGACCGGCGCGGAGCACGGAAAATTCCGTCTGCTCGATCAACGAACGAACGCGTTCGGCCGCGACATGGGCCTGTGCGATATCCGCATCCAAAAGGAACGCCGCAAATTCTTCGCCGCCGAAACGTGCCGCGGCATCGCCGCTTCGCAGGCTGCTGATTATACAGCCGCCGAGCTCCTCCAGAGTTTTGCTGCCGGTCACATGGCCGTAGCGGTCATTTACCTTTTTGAAATGATCGACGTCCATCATCAGAACACAGAACTGTTTATTTTCGGCCTTTGCCCGTTCGGCTTCGCGGCGAAGTTCGGAAAAGAACGAACGGCTCGAAAGAAGCCCGGTCAGGTCGTCGTGCGAGATCAGGCGGTGTATCTGCGCCTGATATTCCATATCTATCTCGTCAAGCAGATCGAAACGCAGAATGCATTCGCCGAGCGTTATTTTGTCTCCGTTGACCAAATTAACAGCCGTGCGGATCGGTTTGCCGTTCAGGTTCGTGCCGTTTCGCGAATCGAGGTCCGTAAGTACATAATGAACGCTGCCGTTCGGTTCGACGACGGTCGTTATCGTCGCATGAAGCCGCGAAACCTTCGAATCGTTAACGCGCACATCCGCTTCGAGGGCGCGGCCAAGCACGACCGTGACACGATCAAGCGGGATCGGCACGGCGATCAGGTCGCCGGTGAGAAAAACAAGAGCGGGGCGTGCGTCCCTTTTTGTGGGCTGAAGTTCCGTCATATTAAAATAGAGAATATTCGAGCCATAGCGCGAGAAGCTATGATCGCGCTCAATAGAATATCTTATAATGGGCATAAGTTTCCATATCTTTTATTAAGATTTGAAGAAAGGATCACGGTTGAACGCGCGAGCAGCGGATGAAAATTCTGATCGTAAAACTCGGAGCGATAGGCGATATCGTTCATACATTGCCCGCGGCGGCCGAAATGCGGAAAAGTTTGCCGGGGGCTGAGATCGTTTGGGTCGCCGAAAAACGTTCGGCGGCGATACTTCGTGGATCGCCGGTCTTTGACCGCTTGGTGGAGATCGACACACGCGCCGTAAAAGGCATCCGTATAATGGAGAATTTTCGCGAAGCTCTTCGCGAACCGCTTCGTGAACTCCGAAGCGAAAATTTCGACGCGGCCATCGACTTTCAGGGCCTGTTGAAATCAGCCGTCATAGCAAAAATGTCCGGTGCCCCGATCCGCTGGGGCTTTTCGCGCAGCGGGCTCCGCGAGAAAGGCGCGCGGATGTTCTATACGGACACGCCCGGCGACCTTCCGCCGAAAACTCACATCATAAGAAAGAATCTCGCGGTTGCGGCGGCCGCTTTCGGCACCGTCCGCGACCCCGAAACGCTCGAATTTCCGATCTCCGTTTCCGAGTCAGAAAAGGCCGAAGCGGGCGAGGTTTTGCGGCAAATGAACGCTCCGTTCGCCCTGCTCAATCCCGGCGGCGGCTGGCCGACAAAGCTCTGGCCCGCAGAAAATTTCGGACGGCTCGCGGACCTGATATTTCACGAATTCGGGATGCGGTCGATAGTTTCCATCGGCCCGGGCGAAGAGCCGCTCGCCGAACGTGCGTTAAAAAATTGCAAAAGCGGGGCGGCTTCGGCCGCGGGTTTGAGCATCAAAGCATACTACGAGCTGGCGAAACACGCGGCGGTTTACGTCGGCGGCGACACCGGGCCGACGCATATCGCGGTCGCCGCCGGAACGCCGGTCGTGGGAATTTTCGGCCCGACGGAATGGTGGCGAAACGGCAGCCCGAACGCCGACGATATAGAGGCCGGCCGAAACGACATCGATTGCCGCATCGATTGCCATCGGCGCGAATGCGGCAAATGGATCTGTATGGACATCGAGCCCGAAAGCGTGTTCGCCGCGGTAAAAAGACGGCTCGGATCGGAGAAAGTTTCTGTCGTTTCTACGGAAGTTAAGTTATAATTGAATTTATTGGGAAAGTTGATGGACACGGCATCGAACATTTTTATGAAGATCGGAAAAATCGCATACCTTTTTTTGGCTTTACTATTTGTATTTTCGGCGCACGCCTTCGCGCAGGGCGACAGCGCTCCGCCAAGTGTTGCGATGCCTTTCGGCCCGGGCGAAACTCTCACCTACGAAGCTAAATTCAACAAGATCATCGCACTCGGAATTCCCGTCGCGGATATGACCTTCACGGTTTCGCGTGACGAAGCCACCGGGAACCTTGTCCTTAACGGCGTCGCCAGATCAAAAGGCACGCTGCTTAAAATATTGCGGTTCAGCTTTCTGCAAACGGTCGGTTCGACCATCGAACCCGAAAATTTTACTACTCTGAAAACCGTTAAACACGACGTTCAGAAAGAACGCGTCCGCGACAGCGAAGCCGTTTTCGATCACGAGAATAATATTGTCACCTACGTGGAAACCGATCCGAATGATCTTTCGCGACCGCCGCGGACCATCGCTTCGCAGATCACACCCGAGGTTCGCGATATTCTTTCCGGACTTTATGCTCTGCGATTCCAGCCGCTTGAGGTGGGAAAAGAATTTAATGTATCGGTGAGTGATTCAGGCCTGGTTTACGAAATTCCGGTAAAGGTCGTTGAACGCGAAGAGCAGAAAACGATATTCGGTAAGGTGATGTGCCTGCGGCTGGAGCCGCAAATATTCGGCGAAAACAGATTGATCGGCGGCGACGGTTCCATGAAAGTTTGGATCACCGATGACGCCCGCCGCATTCCCGTGCGGTCTGAGGTCAAAGCTTCTGTCGGCGAATTCGAGATCAAACTGCGCTCGGCACAAAACCTGATGAAAGTCGACGGCAAACCGCAGAATGTCAATGACTCCGATAACTAGAAAAAGCAATACCGAAAGCTAGATCCTCGCCGAAGCCGATGCGGTTACGGTTGGCGAAGGCTGTGGCTCGGTTCCTGTTTTCGCAACGGTCAGACTGCACGACGAAACGCTTGAGAACACTGTCATTATCAACACCATCAATACGACAAATATCTGTGCCATAACCTGCCTCCTATCATACGGGGTTCTTAATAACCGCGATATGTAATAAAAACGCGATAAGCGAACAAAAGGTTTCCGAGTTCGGCGTAAAGAAATGTAAATAAAATGTTCTGCCCGCGGCGGCCTTCGAAAAGGTTCGCACGCGGGCAGTTTTATTGCATTAGAAGGGCTAATCCTTCTTGCCTCTGGCCGACGAAGGTTTCGATTCACTCTTCGACGGCGGAGGCGACGACCTTGTCGGACTTGGCCTTGACCTCGCCGGCGGCGGCGACGAACGCTGCGGAGCCGACCTTGTAGGCGTTGACGGCCGCGATGTCGGAGCACGTTCGATGCGAACCGGCGTTGACGGCCTTGTCGTCGGGGCACGCTCGATGCGGACAGGCGTTGACGGCCTTGTCGTCGGAGCACGTTCGATCCGTACCGGCGAATCCGGCTTTGTCGGAGCCGTTCGTATCGGCGGGTTTTCACGCCGCGACGGAATAATGATCGGCTTTGTTTCACGCGGCTCGTAAACACCCGGATTTATTCCCGGCGTCCTGTCACGAACCGGCGTTTCGCGTGGCATTGTCGGACGCGCGACCGCTCCGGTGTTTCGCGGCGTTTCGATCGGCATATTCGGTTTTACTTCGATGCGCACCGGATCATTCATCGGGTTTATTCCCGGCGATGTGCGCGTTGTAACCGGCGTTCGGCCGCCGAATATCGTCTTTTCCCGCAGCGTTCTGTCGAGCGGAGCGTCTTCCGTTCGCGGAGCTGCACCGACCTTTGCGGTCGTATCGATCGAACCTGATTCGACGATCGGCCTTGCGATCCGAACGTTTCGCGCGGTCGTCGCCGACGCGTCTTTCCTATCCGGAAGTATCGGCAGTGAATCGATGTCGGCCGGCTTAATTTTCACGGTGTTGCGGGCAACATTGACCGGAGCTTGGGCCGAGCTTCGAGCTCCGTTACCGAAACGGTCCACGCGGATGGCCGTCGCGGCGGAAGGATCGATATCCGCAAGCACCGGCATCTCCACCTTCGGCGGAATAGGCGTCGGCGAAGCCGTCGGATTTGGCGTAGGCGTCGGCGTTGGATTATGTCCGCCGTGATCGCCGCCGTGGTGACCGCCGTGATGGTTGTTCCAGTAATGATAGTTATAGTTGTAATACGCGTAGGTGTACGGCAGCGGGCACCAGCTTACATAACCGTAGCTGACCGACATCAGCACGAGTGCCGGCGACCACCAGCTTCGTCCCCAACGGTAATAACCGTACGGAGTCCACGCCCAACGTCCGTGATAATAGACCCAGCGGCCGTAATGGTACGTCGCCCAACCCCACGGTTCGTCATTGACCCACGTCCAGCCGTACGGCGAAACCCATCGCCACTGGCCGTAACGATACGGTGACCAGTTCGAATACGAACTGATCGCGGATGAATACGGCTGCCAGATATAGCCGTATTCCGGCGTGTGTATCCAATCGCCGTTGGCGTTCAGATCTTCGGCTCCGTAGATATCATCATCATAGTATTCGTCGTAATGAGCGTTGGCGAGCCTTGCGGTAACAAGCTCCTGACGGTCATCTATCCACGAATCGAACCTGTCCGTTGCCGCAAAAACGGCGTGCGTATTCCATTCGCCGGCGTATTCGCCGGTCAAAGCGAGAACCGCCGAACGCACGGAGCCGAGCGTAAAACCGGAATCGGTCGAATAGATGCGCGCTTCGCCTTCGCCGGGAACTGTCACGCGAACCTCGTTCGCACCGGCATCAATGCGGTATGAACCCGGCTGAAGAAATGCGACCGTAGTCCGCGGAGCATCGACCTCAAAATATTCCTGAACCTCGACCGTTTCATCGTCCTCATTACCTGTATCGAGCAGCGAAACCTGAAGCGAGCCTTGCGACAGACTTAATGCAATGCCGGAATAATTGAGATTTACGATCTTTACGTATGAATCTTCATCAATGCGGGCAAATTTATCGTTCTCAAATTGGATCTCGAGCCGCGCCTTATCGCCGGTCGCGATCTCGTCGCCTTCGACCAGCGGCAAGTTCTCCGCCGCGGCTTCCCATTCGTCGGAATCGGCGCGTTTTATTTGAACATCGCCCTGCATAACGCTGATCCTCGCCACACGGTCACGGACCTCGGGCATCGTGTCGTCTTCAACGTACGTCACGCCAAATGCCGAAACGACCGCGGCAAGTGAGATGATCGCCGAAAGTAGCCATTTTTGGGGTTTCATAATTTTTCTCCTTCGGTCGCCGGGTGAATTGGGGGTTGCGCCTGCAGCAGCCTCCCGGCTCTCGGTTAACCGAATATCGTGCAAGTTTCGTACCGAACCGATACACTCCGAATTTTGCGGATGCGGTTTCGAAACACCCGACGAAAACGTATGCGTGCGAATCATTTACACACGATACGGTGTAACTTTTTGCGTCAATTTGCACCCGCCAAGGCGCCGATGATCGCCGCGAGTATCATGAAAATAAATGGCGTGACCATGACGATCACTACAACGAGCAGAAACACGCAGATGAGGATCGCGCCGCGTTTGTTTCGCTGCTGAATATCGGCAGGACTGACGGCAACGCGCGGAAAGTTCACCGCCGGCCTGATCGGCCAAACGCGACGCCCCGGCAGTTGCTCATTCGGGACGACAATAGTGCTTTCGCAATAGGTGCAAAACTGCGTCGGCGTTCCCATGGGCCGAAGCGGCGCACCGCACGATGGACAATCGAACGTTTTGGTCATACCTGAAGAAACGCCATAACTACGCTGAGCAATATGCCGAATAAGGCCATTAGAACCGGAGCCAGTGTCGAAACGAGCATCACAAAAACAAATATCCCGAGCCCCCATTTCAAACCGCGATTCATGCCGCCGCGGCTGTTGCGCGTATATGGCCGCAGATCGACAACGGCTCTTTGCTGATATACACCATTCACCTGAAACGGCTGCTGCCGGAATGGCTGCTGCCGCTGCGGCGCGATCACCGTGCTTTGGCAGTATGTGCAGAACTGAGTCGGGCCGCCGCCGTATTGCAGCGGAGCCCCGCACGACGGGCATTCAAAAGTTGTCAGCATAGAGGGCATCGCGTTTTGAAAATATGTCTTGCCAGGTTCGCCGAACCGATTATAAACTCATTCTTTAGAATAACAACACGGCTTTCCGATAATTAGGACTCATTATGACACGAAAATTTGCACTTATCCTTACATTTATTTCGCTCTTTTCGGCTGCGGCGTTCGCTCAAAAGAGCGCGGCAAAACCCGACCCGGCAAAAGAAGTTCTCGCGGCGTTCGATACTTTGATCGAAGGCATTCGCGAAGGCAATGTCGATAAAACCATGGGTGTTTACGACAAAACCGACCGCGTTCTGTTTTTCAATTACAACGGAACGGCGACGATCGGCTGGGAGAATATGCGTTCGAACCGCGAACAGATCTACGCAAAAACCAAGAATGTTACGCTCGAAACGACCGGCGTCCGCGTGGAGCTTCTGTCGCCAACATCGGCCTATGTTTCCTGCAAATGGAAGCAGACGCAGGAAAACGAGGGGAAAGCTGAAAGTTCAACCGGCCGAATGACGCTGGTTTTCCGCAAGATCGGAAAAGATTGGAAGATCGTTCATTCGCACACGTCACCCGATAAATTCACGGACGCTGAGGTAATCGAGGAAGCTCCGCCCGCGGAGGCCGACGGCCGCGGCCGCATCGTTGTCGGCGACAAACCGTGACAGTCCAATTTGATAGTTACGGGCAAATTCAGCATACTTAATGCTTGATATGATCGGATAAAAAAGAGCATTTGTATGGCTGAAACGGAAAACGAAAATTCTCCTGAACACGAGAAAGACATCGACCGGCGGATTTTGGAATTCACGGCGGTCGAGGCAGAACGCGCGTCTTCGGATAGCCTGCTGTGGGATGCGGAAACTGCTGCGGCAACAGAAGGCGCACTGGAAGCCGCCGCCGAAAGCGACGAAACTGAAGAAACCGATGATGCCGCCGAAACACCGACGGAAGAAAAACAGCCCGAGCGTTCGCCCGCGTTCCTGAAACTTGCCGACCCGCAGCTTCCGACACCGAAAAAGCAAAATCGCGCGCGGCTTCAGATGCAGTCGCCGACAAAGCTTTATTTCTATTGGTCGATGTCCGAAGATCCGTTCCAAAAACTGAACCGTGCGTTCGCCGGCCGTCCGGACAATTACACGCTCGTGCTGAAACTCATCGACAAAACGCGCGGCACCGAACAAATAATGCCGTGCGAAGCCTCCGGTTCGTGGTGGTTCGATGTTGAATCGGGCCGCGAATACCACGCTGAGGTCGGCTTTTATTCGCCGAGCCGTCCGTTCGTCCGGGCGATGTTCTCGAACAGCGTCGCGACGCCGAAACAGTCGCCTTCGCGTGTGCCTTCGCGCGAATCGCAATGGGCAGTTTCCGCGGACAAGTTTGCCGAGGTTCTCGATGTTTCGGGTTTCAAACGCGATGCGTTCGACGTCGCGCTTGCCGGTGACGATACGGCGCATTCGGACCGGCAGGCCGCCGAAGCGCTTCAACATTTTACGCATACGCCGGTAGATATCGCGGATTTTCATCCCGAAGACATCCGCTATGCACTTTTTGCGCTGGCGTCGGGTTTTGACCTGAACGATCTTCGCCACCGGATCGGTTCGCGGCTTTTTGCCCTGATGGAAGACAGCCGCCGGACAGATTCGCGCGAAACCGCCCGAAAGACCATCGAAAAACATTTTGCCGCCGACGCGGCCGACGAGATCACCGAGGAATTTGTCGAACCTTTTGTTTTTGGCGAAAGCCGCATCCATTTTCAAAAGCGTTTCCGCCGTGTGCCGCGCGGTGAATTTTTGCCGGTCAGTTCGCCCGGCCGCAGTTTCAGATGATCTGACGATATCGTTACCGTTTAAAATATGCCGCTCGGATACTTCAGCCTTATCCTTCACGCACATCTTCCCTTCGTGCGGCATCCCGAATATCCTGAATTTCTCGAAGAAGATTGGCTTTACGAAGCAATTACCGAGGTCTATCTTCCGCTTATTTTCATCTTCGAAAATTTGCTGAAAGGCGGCGTAAAACCGCGGCTTGCGATGAACGTTTCGCCGAGCCTAAGCGAAATGCTCGCCGATCCGCTCCTGCAGGAAAGATATACGACACATCTCGAAAAACTTGCCGAACTCGCTAGAAAAGAGGTCGCGCGAACGCGAAGCGAACGGCCCGAATTCGTGAACGCGGCCGAGATGTATTCGGCCAGCCTGGCGGCGTC
>CBFGSN010000080.1:0-12280 GCA_965651435.1 uncultured bacterium
AAAAAAAGCTGCCGGGAAATCCCGACAGCTTTTAATTTTATGTCGATGAGCTTTCGCTCAAGGAGCTATCTCGCAGCAGTTGCGGATTCGGCACCGAGTGGGGCCGGTCCCGGTCCGGCTACGAAGGTCAGTCCTACGACATCTTCGTTGACCGTGAACGAGTACGAAGGTACACGGAACTGGTAACGCGGATGCACTGCCGTAATGACATGGAAGTGACCGGTTTCTACCTCATCGAAACGGAAAGCACCGAACGAATTGGTCAGTACCGTACGCGAGATCCCCGTGCCGATATCGGTGAGCGTAACCGCCGTGCGGCTGAGCCCAACTCCGTTCCAACCCATGACCGTACCCGAAACCGAAGAATCGGCTGCGGACGGCGACAGGATCTGAATACCCGTCGGGTCAAGAGCGGGCGTCTGCCAGGTGTTCTGCGGATAGGAGCCGCTCGGGGCCGAAACATCGCCCTGTGTTCCCTGGGTCGTGCCGTCGATCGTATCGGTGGTAACACCGCCCGACGAGATGCCCGAACCGTTTGCAAGCGGGTGATTCAACAGTGTTCCGTAGGTTCCCGGATCGATGGTCGTCTCGATCGTGACCGTGATCCGTCCGTCTGCACCAAGGACCGCTCCCGGGGCAAGCAGGTTATTATTACCATCGCCGTTATAGCTCGGGTTCTTTGAGGCCGACGTTCCCGTTCCTGACGTGTTGACGGTCTGTGAACCGGTCGACGTGATGGTCATTCCGTCCTGGAGTTCGTCAACGATCTGGAAGTTCGACGAAGGAACATCGCTTGTGTTGACGTAATTGATCGTCCAAGTAACCGTATCGCCAGGATTGATGAAGCCGTTACTATTGACGTCATTTGTCAACTGGACATGTTTGTAGCCCACAACCTGCGGGATATCAAGACCGCAGCCCGAACGTGTTGCCGGAACGAGAAGGGCATTCAGCACCATACGTGCACCGTTCTTTTCGCCGAGACTGCCGGACGTTCCATCATATTCGTGGCCGCCCAGTTCGAATACGTTTCCGCCGGCCAAGGAAGAACCGATGCGTGAAACTGTGGCTACTTTTCTCTGTGAATAGTCAACCCAGTTTTGATTCCTCCAACCTTCCCACCTGCCCGTGTTCTCTACTGAGATCACGGTTCCAAGTCGGAAATTCGAGCCTGAATACAACTGATATTCCGAGACTTTACCGGTTGCGTCGCTTATATCACCAATGAATTGGTTGAACGGCATTCCGGGGTTGGGAAAAGCAAGATCAGTTATGACATCGTCAGATGGTGAATTCGTTGTGAATACTCGCCATCCGCCCGTCGTTTGAAATAGCCCAGCGGGGTTATTTTCAAAAACATCCACGGAATAGCACTGGAGCAACAGATTGCCGCCGCTCTGAGCGAACAATTTGTACTGGTTAAGGTAATTTACGGCATTATCCGCAGCGTGGGCCTGTGCCGCGATCGTATAACATGAATCCGGCTGGATGATATCATTGTTGACATTATGATAAGCATTTACGCCCGATGCGCTAGTTATCTTGGCAAATGCAAAAAGCTTTTGATAAACGCCGTTACCAAAGCCGCCGCCATCGGGGCCGACCGCAACAAGCGGTTTGTGCGTAAGCGTATAACGAACCGGTGCGGTCGTATTTGCAGTTGTACGGTAAACCCGGACACGACGTGAGTCGTTCGACGACGTAGTTATTTCATCATTGAAATCCTCGATAATGTCGTCCGCGAGTGCCGTGTACTCGACCGGTATTACAAGTGGGCCGCCCGAAAAATTAAACTGCCCCGACTCCCGGGACGAGCAACCGTTCGATCGGCCCTGGATGCGGACAACACTCGCCGAAAAATCGGTATCGTCCTTATCATTCTTGGTGGCGCTGATAACCCATTTGAGCGGGATATTATTATGGAGCAACCGAACAGCCAAACCGTACGCTTTCAAGTTGAAGACTGTGTCACTGCAATCGCTATCCCCGTTGCTGCCCTGATAGATGTTATCCATAGGGATCACATACGATCCGCTAAGGATCGTCTCATTCGCCGGAGCCGGGTTCGGTACCGATTGAGCGTTGACCGCATTGGGTGAAACTAACAAAGAGAACGATAAACAAAAGATCATTAACCCTGCGAAGAGGGCCCGAAGGGCATTCTGGGGGTGTTTCATAATTTTTACTCCCGGGCCGCTTCCATAAATTAGCTTGGGCGACCCTAATCCTCTCAAAGTGGCGTTCAATTTCGAATCTTTCCGCGTGCCGCCAAAACGTGGAAAGTCTTAATGATGGGAAAATTCCAAAAAATTGCAAAGCACCAATGTGCCGCATTACCCCACGCCTCCCGATCTTTAACAGGAGCAAGTGGGAAGTATTAAAATTACGTATATTCAAATTCTTAACATAAAGAAATTTGAATGTAAATACTAAAAATGTCTCGAACAGGACATCTTTATTACCGTATCGATGTTGAGACTAAATGAACAATCCGTTAAAGTTTCCAGAAATTGTTCGATCGGCCCAACATATCCGCTTCCGGACGTCGATAGCACAAGATATCGACTTTTTCTTCAATAAATATAAAGACGCAGTTTATCATTAATTTTGCAAAAGTAAAGATTTAAAGATTCGGTTTTTCCAAAAAAAAAATTTAAAATAAAAACCCGCCGGCGTCCTGAACCGGCGGGAAGGAGACCCCATTTATGGCCTTTTGGGGAATTTTAGTGCACGCTTGTGCAGAGTGTGTAAGGGCTTCCGCCTTTCAGCGATTCGACCTTCCAGCGGTAAGTGCCTGCAGTTCCCGTGTAGCTCAATATTTCTTCGTCGAGCGATGCGGCGACCTGGTTCCAAGCTCCTTGTGAGGATCTTTTCTCCAGCGTGACCTGCGTTGCCATTGAATCCAGGATATTCAACATCGAAGAATAATCACCCGCCGGGCCATTGAACCCTTCCGGTCCCGGAAGGTATGTATATTCGTGAAACGCGAGCGCGCTTTCATACTCGGTTCCGGCGCACGATTCAACCGGAGGATCGGAATAAGCCATCAGATTTGGCGTGGCGGTGTCGGGCAATCCGTTTATGACACCGGGTGTCGCCCGGCTAAGGATCACGTTGGCGATCTCCGCCGGTGTTGCATTCGGATGCGTCGAAAGGTAGATCGCAGCGAGTCCGGTAACGTGTGGAGTCGCCATGGACGTACCGCTCTTTTCTTTGTATATCTGATCGCCGGTGTACCATGCGGAATTTATCATCTCACCGGGAGCGAAAACATCTACGCACGATCCGTAGTTGGAGAAATACAGGAAATTATCAGTTGGTCCGGTAGCACCGACGGTGATCGCCGCCGGAACTCGTCCCGGCGACATATTGCATGCGTTGTCCGTCGCATTTCCGGCAGCAATGACGAACGGAAGCCCACCCGATATTGCTTGATCTATCACGAAATCGAGAAGCTGAGAAACTTCGCCGCCGACGCTCATGTTGACGACTGCCGGCGATACGTAATTAGCCGCTACCCAATCGACGGCTGCCAGTACATTGGAAACCGGACCGGTTCCGCCGCAGGGAAGGGCTCGGACACCATGAAGGCGGACACCGCGTGCGACGCCGACCGTGCTGCCGCCGATCGTCGCGGCTACATGGGTTCCGTGGCCGTTGCAATCGACCCCGTTTTGACCGTCGGTCAGTGCATCGTAATCGATCGTTGCGCGTCCGCCGAATTCTACGTGCGACGGGCGTATGCCGGTGTCGATGACGTAAACGTTCACATTTGACGATGCGGATTCATAATTATAGGTGTTATTAAGCGGAAGTTGACGCTGATCTATGCGGTCGATTCCCCAGGTGGCATTCGGCTGCGTTGCGCTAACGGAAATAAGTCCGTCTTCCTCGACCATGCGGACGCGCGGATCGCGGCTCATGGCCATTGCCTGTTTTGCCGACATTACCGCGGCAAATCCCTTCATTGCGGTTGAATAGACGCGTTCGGGACGGGCACCATATTGTCTTGCGACATCGCTTGTTACAGCGGAAACTTCTCTAGCCGGCGCAAGTTTCGAACTCATTGCGGCGTCATCGAATAATACAATGTAGCGGTTTGGTATCGCCGTACGGGAACGGACAAATTTACCTTGGTCACCCGATGTCGTATCCGATGTCATGAACATCAACGATAGTCCGAGTGCGACCGTGAATAAGGTAACGACGATGGTTTTCATTTTAGATTGGCTCCTGAACTGGATCCGGAATGGATTAGTTTTATTTCGGGGGTGATATGAGATGTGTTCGAGTAATTCGAACCATAAGCAGTGTATCAAAAAGATAAACAAAGTTCAACATATTTTTACAGTCCGGCTAAGATTTGCGGAAGTGTTCGCAGGACAATACTTAGCCTTAAATGGTAGAATGGTCGTGAGCACATATCACCATGTTTTTAACGAGGAGAATGTTTTGATGGAAGAGATCCTAAGCAACTTAAAAGGAAAGCGCATCGACGTGGCATGCAGCACTGCCTCCGGTTTTACGGGGGAAGCGGTCGATGTGAACGGCGGTGTCCTGTCGCTGCGTGACGAGGACGACAAACTTATTTACATTGCCGTGGACAAGATCACCTTTGTCCGAGAATCACACCAGCAAAATACCCGTCCGGGATTCATAGTTTAAATACATACAGATCACCAAATAAAAACGCGGAATGCTTGTATGCACTCCGCGTTGAAATATTGGTAATTGATCTGAATTATTTAATGCCTTCTGCAGCAGGCTTTTCCGGTGCGGCCGGGATCGTTACCGGAGCGGACATTGGCAGACGGCGGAAGCCGACGATGCGTTTTTCCCAATAACCTGCGAATTTCGAATACGTGACGCCTTTGCTTGACGAAGCATGATAGAAGCCGTTCCGGTCCACGACGATTCCCATGTGACCGAGTCCGTTCAGGAAAACGAGCGTTCCGAATTTGAACCTTTCATCGCCCGTGACAGGAATCGAATTTGCCCAGATCGTCCTTGCGCTCGAACGCTCAAATTCGATGCCGGCATCTTTGAACACGCTCCATACAAAACCCGAGCAGTCGTAGCGATTCGGGCCGGACGAACCGTAAAGATAGGGAATTCCCAATCGATCCTGAATGCCCGACATTATCTTGTTCGATATCGATGAACTGTAAACCGCACGCGACGCCGCTTTATTCATTGCGTTCAGCGGACTCGATGAACCGGTTTTCTTTACAAGCTCTTTAGGTTCGGGCTGAACGGTTATCGCGTTCGTAAGGGTCGGCCTTCTTGTCGGTGCGTTGATCGGGGCGGAAGAGATAATGGCTTTTGGGCGTGTAATGGTTTGCGGCTGATTTACAGGCTGGCTGGAGGTGGATCTGACAACGCGGGGTCGGTCTTGTGCAGAGACGGTTGTCATTAGGCCTGTGAGAATAAAAAGCGTTACGGCCGCGAGGCAAGAGATTCGTCTTAGGTTCATCAAATACTGGACTCCGTTGACTTATTTCTAACAACAGAAAAGCGCAGGATCGGCAAAAACTGCTTGCCGCAAACGAATGCCGAAAGGTTCGGCGATACAAATTCAAATTTTCCTACTTTCTGTTATTTACGAATGTCGGACGCGGTGTCGGATCGGGAAAGAAAATGACACGGTCCTTTTGACAAAAGAAAGAATAACATTTTGCCAAAGCCGTGTGCAACAGGTAAGGCGTCTTTTTTTGCGGTGCCGTTGGCGGCCCTGACCTTCGCCGGTCAAGGCCGCCTTCTGCCTTCTCAAACGCGCCTGTCATATTCAGTTGTTCCTATGTATCAATATAAGAGGTTCAATAATGCGGTCGTTCCAGAAAAACAAAAAAGGCCCGCCAAAAGCGAGCCCAAACTACCAGGTAGGGGAAAATTTTACGCGGAGAATGATGTTCCGCATCCGCATCCGCCCGAAGCATTCGGGTTATCGAACGTAAACCCGGAGCCCATGACGTTGCTCGTATAATCGATCGTGATGCCGTTCAGATACTGAGCGGAAAACATATCGACGAAAAGTTTAACGTCGGCCTTTTCCATAATGAAATCGCCCGTTTTCGATTCTTCTTCGATATTCAGGCTGTATTGAAAACCGGAACATCCGCCGGGAACGACGCGTACGCGAAGCCCCGCCGTTTCCGGAAGATCCTCTTCGCTGGCGATAAATTTTTTGATCTCGGCAAGCGCGGAATCCGTAACGTTCAGTTCTACCGAAGGTGAAGCAACAGCTGACATAAAATTATAATTATCTCCTAGATTAAAGATCGGTTCGGCTTCGCCAAATCCTTACACTAAAGTAATTATTGCACGGAAGGCACGCTTTTTCAAGTTATTTAACGGGTCGCTTCTGAATGCTCGATCGGATGTCTCACGGAGCTTTGGCGCGACGCGTTCGCGGCTGCGAACTTCCCAACGCCGTGATGTCCACGCCACTTGCGTTTTCGTTAACTGTGACAATTCTGGAAGCGAAAACGTACCCTTTTGCTTTTGCGGTCAAGATGTATGTCTGTCCGGCTTCGAGTCCGCCGATCGTGTAAAAGCCGAATGTGTTGGTGGCCGCCGACCGCATTGAACCATCCGGAGCCGATAATATCACGCGTGCTGTGTTCAACGGGTGTCCGTTCGGCGACAGAACGCGCCCTGAAATGTTGACGAGAGCGGCGGTCGGCGCAAGGAAATCCGCTGCCCAGAATCCGCCCTGAATGATCGAATATCTGCCGCCTCCGATACCCGCGGAAGTTGTTCCGGCAAGGTTTTGCCCGATGGTCCCGTCAACAACGAATGTGTGTCCGTTCGAACTTCCGGTTGACCCCGATCCGCCGCCCGATGCGATAACATAATGTGTGATCTCGAACTGAGCCAGTCCCGCGATCGGAAGAAATATCGCGGTGAAAAGCATCATCAAGCTAAATACGGTCACTCTTTTCATAAGTACCTCTCAGTTTTTGAAGTTGGCTTTTGCGGTTCCAAACGACGCGTAAACCGCTTTTTGCCAACGGCAACATCAGTTTTCCGTTTCTTTCGACAGGTTTTCCAGAGCCATTTCGATCGCGGCGAGGCGTTCCTCAAGTTCCGCGTTCTTGGATTCAAGTTCTGCGTTCTTTGCCTTAAGCTCGGCGATCTCTTCCTGCTGTTCCTGAACGGAGCTGATGATGACAGGGACAAATCCGATGTAGTTCAAGCCTTTCATTTTTTTGAACTGCGCCTGAGTATTTTTGATCGTGGAGACGAGTTCGGGCATTACGGTTTCTACTTCCTGAGCGATAAATCCGAGCTGCGTACCGCCGTCGGGACGGTCCTTCCAGAGCCAGGTCACGGGCCGCAGCCGCATCACGTCTTTGAGTCCGTATCCAAGCGTATGGATATTCTTCTTCAACCGCTTATCAGATAGATTGGTCACTATGCCGGTTATTTGGACGTCTCCTGTGAATCGGCCTGCAATGTTACCGGGGTCGGTGGATTCCGCCAGAATACCTATTGTGCCGCTCCCTACCAGACCATAGGTACCGCCCTGGCCCTTTACGCCGACATTTGCGCCGGTGCCGGTCACGCCGATATTGTCGCTCTCGCCCCATACGCCGAAGTTGTTACTTGACCCATATACTCCGGCGGCGGTAGTCCCACTTCCATACACGCCGTAGATATCGGAGTCACCGTACACTCCAAAAGTTGAACCTTCACCCCGTACGCCGGTATTGATCCCTTTGGCGGACACGCCATATTGAATCCCTTCAGCTTTCACACCTGTCACAAGACCCTTCGCAACCACGCCGGTGCCTTGTGTGTCGACATCGATGCCCGTAGTGCCATTCTGTGAAGATCTAACAACTATTCCGGTTCCACTATCAGATTCCACATCTATTCCGGTTAAAAGGCTTCTGATGACCATGCCCTGCCCCATGGGCGACTGCACGTCGACGGCCGTCCCGCCATTGGTGCTTTCCGCAACGATCGCCGTCGCGAGGTCCGACACGGCGTGCAGTGCGGTATTGGACCTCGATCTTGCAAAGACACCTTCGCCTTGGGTGCTTTCACCGCTCACACCCTGACCGCCATAGCTTCTCCCGGTGACAGCGGGAAGACTGAATTTATTGTCTGAGGAGCCGACCGCGAGCGTGCCTCCGACCACGCCGTTTCCGGCGATGTTAAAATTACCGGTCTGTGGGGCGGCGTTTTGATTCTGTATGTAGTATTCGCTTCCCTCGGTTGGGGCGCGTTCATCCGAAAGCCGCGGGTCGTCCGTCGTGACAAAATGATCGGGTGTGCACGAAGCGAGTACGGTACCGTTTATGCAGACCTGTGTATCGCTCGGATCTGCGAGTTTGCCGACGGAAACCGTGTCCTGGCCGTTTCGCCCGAGCTGAATCTGATTGCTTGCCGATACGCGTGAGCCGGAACCTATCGCGGTCGCGAACGAAAGGTTGTTACTGTTGACGTCGGCGTTGAATCCGAGAGCGCTGTTACCGGTTCCGGTTATATTTGTAAATCCCGAATAGTTGCCGAAAAACGAGTTGTCGCCGCCTTCGGTCGTATTGAATCCGGCGGCGTAGCCTGCGAAGGTGTTCCGCGATCCATTGGTATTGAATCGTCCGGCGCTGTCGCCGATGAATGCATTATTCGAACCTTTGGTATTGACGAAACCGCTGGCGGAGCCGACGAATACATTTTGCGCACCGGGTGTACTAAGAACGCGATTTCCGCCGATGTTGAACTGGGTTCCCGCGGTAAAGATGTTCGCCGTTCCGGTTCCGCTTATGTTGAAGTTGGTCGACGGCTGCGTTCCCGCGCTTTGGTTCTGAACATAAAAGGAGCTGCCGGCGTTCGGGTCGCGGGTGTCGATAAGCCGGACATCACCTTCGGATATGTACTGATCCGCCGGAATGCCGCCGAGGTTTTCGGCGTTTGCGGCCGTTGTCGCGGTGGTCGCTGTTGTTGCGGTAGCCGCCGTCGCGGCCGTATCCGCATTATTTGCAGTAAGAGCGCGTATTCCGTAAGGAGCGGATGTGACCGGCTGTCTTGGCGCCAACGCCGTGAACGCACCGCCGCCGCTCGGCCGCACGTGTATCTCAAGGAACCTGGCGTTTCCGTCAAACACGCCGCCGAAATCGAGCACAACGGAAAAGATGCCGTTTCTGACAGGTACTCCCGCTGCGGTAATTGCTGAGCTGAGCTGTGTACCGTCCGTCGCCGCGTCAAAAAGCAAAAATTCAAAATCGTAAACTGCTGTCGGCGGAGCTCCGTTGTCAAGCAGTCTGCCCTGATATGTGAATTCCGTGGTTTGTGCAAAGACGGACTGACCAAAGACGCAAAGAAATAATGCGACCGCTGCGAGAAAGACACACTTCCGTTCCATGTTCGATCCTCCTGGGGGTTTGAGTTGGTGTTTTGCGTGAGAACAATTTTCCGCCTCAATATATTGGACATTCAAAAATGTGTCAAACTTCGAATGTACGAAATTCGAACATTGCGAGAGTCTCCGACTTTTTTGGTTTGGGTAGAACGAGGAGCGAAAAGTGCCGGTCAGCTATTCCAGTTCGTTGGTTTCGCGCTTCTTCGTGACCAAGACCGGTTCGTTATCGGTCTCTTTGGTCCACTGCGGATCGAGCAGATTGGTCGTTCCTTCGGTGATCGATCGGAAGGGAGCGGCTTCGTTTACGCCGTCCGGAGCGACATACGGTTCGAACGCCTGCCGTTTATCGCTGAGTTCTTTCGACTCCGGTGTGTTCAGCGCGCGTTTCAGGCGGTTCCAGCCGAATAATGAGGTCAATATTCCGAATAACAATGCCGCGGTCGAGAATGCCGCGAATACTATGGCTACATCGGTCGGAAAAACCCCGGTGAGAGTTAAGATAAAGGTAATTATCACACCAAGAGTTCCGAGGATCGATGTGACCGCATTCGTAACGACCGACGTCTTGGCTGCCCGGGTTTCGGCCATTAACCGTAAAACCTGGAGTTCCGAAGATTCAGACGTTAGCGGCGAACCGCAGCTGCGGCAAAATTTCGAGGTGTCGATGGAATCGATTCCGCAAACCGGACACATTTTCGAAATGGCCGGAGCGCGGGATAAAGCGGCGATGGTCCGTGCTTCCTGAATGACGATCTTTTTCTCGCCTTCGTTCAGCCAGCCGTGTTTGATCAGATAATCGAACGTTACCCGGGATGAGTTTTCACCGACATTCCGGAAGCGGATCGTGAGAGTCATCGCATAATCAAGGACGTCAGCCGACCCGTACCATGTTCCCCAGCCTTTGGCATCGCGCCGGCCGATAATATGCGGATGGTCTTCGATTATATTAAACCCGAGCGATTCCATTGCATCGACCAAACGCCGCCTGATCGTCGGAGCATCACCGGCCAAGACCTCGGAAAAATAGATCTCTGTGATCTGCTCAAAAGCATTTATGTGGGTTGCGGAACTGCTCATCTGATCATATTTTACCGGCTGTTCGCTGATACTTTCGGCGGATCTATTTTCCGCGGGTCAATATAACGAGTTCGGGCTTCATTGCTTCGATGGATATTTCGCGTGCGACCTCTTCGGCGACGGACATCATTGCGGCGGCCTGCGGTGAATCCGGTGCCGACACGACAACGGGAATTCCTTTGTCGCCGCCTTCGCGGACTTCCAGGCCG
The DNA here is from genome assembly GCA_965651435.1 of uncultured bacterium. Taxonomy (GTDB): domain Bacteria; phylum Acidobacteriota; class Blastocatellia; order Pyrinomonadales; family Pyrinomonadaceae; genus OLB17. The sequence continues at coordinate 10,651 of CBFGSN010000080.1, forward strand.
AGCGGTATCTGACCGAAAAATCTGATGCCGCTTTCATCGGCGAGTTTTTTGCCGCCGCCTTCGCCAAAGATGTTGTACTGTGTGCCGGTGTCCGGCGCGATGAAGTACGACATATTTTCAATTACGCCGAGAATCGGTATTTTCACCTGTGCGAACATACTGATCGCGCGGCGTACGTCCGCGAGCGAAACTTCCTGCGGCGTCGTGACGATGACCGCTCCCTGTACGGGAACGAGCTGTGCCAGCGAAAGCTGAACGTCGCCGGTTCCGGGCGGCATATCGACGATAAGATAATCGAGTTCGCCCCACGCGACATCCGTCAGGAACTGTCGCACGACTCCGTGAAGCATCGGCCCGCGAAGTATCATCGGCTTATCGGGCGGAACGAGCACGGCCATCGAGATCATTTTTACGCCGTGTGCTTCTATAGGAACGAGTTTGCCGTCCGAAATGTTCGGTTGGTCAAAACCGGTACCGAGCATGATCGGCACATTCGGCCCGTAAACGTCGGCGTCCATAATGCCGACACGCGCGCCGTTCTTTGCAAGGGCGACCGCCAGGTTCACGGCGACCGTCGATTTGCCGACGCCGCCTTTGCCGCTGGAAACGGCGATGATGTTCTTAACGCCTGGAATATTTACGCTTCCCGCGGCGCCGCGGCCTTTCGGCACTTCGGCGTCCATCGTCACCGAAACGTTTGTCACGCCGTCGAGTTTTGAAACGATCGTTTTGGCCTGTGTTTCCATCTGTTCCTTGACCGGACATGCCGGTGTCGTCAGAACTATCCGAAATGAAACGTCGCCGCCGTCGATCTTTAGGTCTCGGATAAAACCGAGTTCGACAATGTTCTTGTGAAGGTCCGGATCGATGATCGCTTTGAGCGAATCCAGAACCGATTCTTCTGAAATGGTATTCATTTTCTTATTTAATTTTGCACCGTAATAAATTTGATTGTAACAAAACGGAGCCGTCGCCGCTAAGCCGCGCAAAGCCGTCGGCTGCCTTTTGATTGGCGGCGGCGTATCGGCGATAATCGAAGAATATAATATGAAAGACGTAAAATTTTATTGGCTGCCGCATTGTTCGACGTGCAAAAAGGCCGCCGGCTGGCTGGAACGCCGCGGTGTCGGCATAACCGAATTTCGCGATATTAAAGAAGATCCGCTTTCGCGCGAAGAGATCGAAGCTTTGATAAAGATGCTCGGCGGCGATGCCGAAGATCTTTTCTCAAAACGGGCGATCAAATATCGCGAGATGAAGCTCAACGAACGGACATTGTCGCGCGAAGAGATGGTCGAACTTATGACGGACGAATATACATTCCTGAAACGGCCCGTACTTGTTATCGACGGGCACGCGGTCGCAGGCTTTTTCGAACGATCGTATATCGCGTTTCTTGATGAGCATTATTTTCCGCGAACAAATAGGGCAAGCGAATGAACGAAGAAGAATTGCAAAATTACGAAAAGATACGAAATGGCGGCATCGGTATTTATCCGGCAGAGCGCGGTTTGGTCTCCGTCCACGGCGGCGAAGCGGTTCAGTTTTTAGACGGGCTCGTAACAAACAGCGTCAAAAACCTCGAAGACGGTTCCGAGATGCTTGCGGCGTTTCCGAACGCTCAGGGACG
>CBFGSN010000081.1:0-12252 GCA_965651435.1 uncultured bacterium
ACTTTGATACGAACAGGCGTCCGCGCCGGGGAGTTTTTTTCGTGAGAACGATCAGCATTTTATTCATTATTCTTTTTGCGGTAACCAACATCCTTCCACAGTGTCCGATAACCGTCGGCAAAGGTGAAAGAGCGGCCGATTGGGATGCGGAATTCACACAAAATGGGCCGGGCACGGGGCTTGAACCGGCGAACGGTCCCGGCTGGACGGGTGCCGACAGCACGATATCGCTGCTGTTGCCGAACGGCGAAACGGCGTTCTTTTTCTCAGATTCTTTTATCGGCGAATATCCCGCAAAGCCGGGCGATGGCAGAGTTCATACGAACGAAAACGGCCTTCGGCTTCGCGAACCGAATTGCCTGCCGCCGATATGCGGCCCCGAACCCGAACACATCCATTACGTTTACAACAGCATCGTCGTTCGGTCAAAAGACGGCAAAACGCTGAGAACGATCGTTGGCGAACCGGACAAATTCGGTTATTCGACGGCGTACTTCAAACCGAAGAACGAAAAGAATATGTTCTGGATGGGCGATCCGGTGATAGTCGAGGTAAACGGCGAGAAAAAGATCTGGATATTCCTGAACGAATGGGACGTCGCTCGGCCATTTGACAAAGAGTTCCGGCTGAATTTCCGCGGCCAATCCGTGGCGCAGCTAAATGTCGAAACGCTGGCGATCGAAAAGATCGTACCGCTTAAAAACGCGCCGGACCAGGGCGTTTGGGGCATTGCGGTCTGGCCTGAGGGCGACACGCTTTACATTTACGGAATGAAGAATACATCGGCTCTCGGGTCGGCAAAAAATTCGGGATTCAGCATTGTCGATAAATACAAAAAGCTTTACGTTGCGAAGATCGATATAAAAAAAGGCCTAGAACACTCGACGGACCTGAGAAATTGGCAGGCGTGGAACGGCAAACGCTGGGCGAAAGGAGCAAAGAACGCCGTGTCGATAATTCCTGAGAAGGATTCGATCAGCGACGAACTGAGCATCAAACGGCTCAACATCGGCGGCAAGCCCGTTTTTGTGATGGTCACTTTTGACACGGCCGTCGGTTATCAAAATTGGAAGGACCTTTACCTCTATTCCGCGTGCGAACCGCAGGGGCCATTTACGGACAAGTACTTCGTTTATCGGACGCCGACGGCAGGACAAACGCGGCTTCCGGGAATGACCGATTCGCAAAGTTTGAAAAGCGGGTTAAGCGTTTATAATCCGCATATGCATCCGCAGTTTACCGAAGACGGCAAACTTTTGCTGTCGTACAACAGCAATCTGCCGTTCGGCGCAAAGCCCGGCGATTCGATATACGCGGATTTCTATCGGCCGCGTTTTGTAAGAGTGCCGATCGACGGTTTACAGTAGAGCTATGAGATTTGTATGTTTTAACACGACGCCGCAGCCCGATGGCCCGGCAAAGCGTTACCGCATCGGCGCCTTTGTCGATGGAAAGATCGCCGATCTGACGCCTGCGGTTTTGCCGACAGGATTGACCGCCGCGGAAATTCTCCGCTGTTATGACCTTTCGCTTGATTTCATAACACCCGCGGCCGAAGCCGTCGCAAGCGGAACTTTAACTACGTTCGTGCCGGAGGAAATTACGTTCGAAGCTCCGGTTCCGCGTCCCGGAAAGATAATCTGCATCGGCCTGAACTACCTCGATCACGTGATCGAAAGCGGAGCCGAAAAGCCAAAAAGTCCGCTGATATTTTCAAAATTCGTGACGTGCGTCGCGCCGCCGTTCGGCGAGATCGTACTGCCGCCCGACAGCACGGAGGTCGATTACGAAGCAGAACTCGCCGTCGTGATAGGCCGCCAAACGCAGGGCGTTTCTGCGGGCGAAGCGATGGAAAGTGTTTTTGGATATACGAATTTCAACGACGTTTCGGCCCGCGACCTGCAGTTTGCGGACGGTCAATGGCAGCGCGGGAAATCTTGTGATACGTTCGCGCCGTTCGGCCCGTTCATCGCGACACGCAACGAGATCGAAGATCCGCACAAACTTCGGATCAGCTTTCGGCTGAACGGTGAAACGCTTCAGGATTCGAACACGGATCAGCTTATATTTCGCATACCGGAACTCATCGAATTCGTTTCGCGGTTCGTCACGCTCGAACCGGGCGACATTATCGCGACCGGCACGCCGCCGGGCGTCGGTTTTGCGCGAAAGCCGCCGATATTTCTGAAAGACGGCGACCTTTGCGAGGTAGAGGTCGAAGGGCTCGGCGTTCTGAGCAACCGCGTCGCGGGCGTGAAAAATTAACCGCTGATCTAGGCGGAGAACACAGATACGGCGCATTATATCTGCAGCAAGATTCTTATGTTTGATCTTGATGAAAAGATCGCGTTCGTGACCGGTGCCGGTTCGGGCATCGGCGAAGCCATCGCGCGGCAAATGGCCGCGGCCGGTGCGTTCGTCTATGTCGCCGATATTGACGAAGAAAAAGCCGGGGAAGTCGCAGACTCGATCGCGGCAGGCGGCGGCAAAGCAGAAGCGATCGCCCTGGATGTCGCATCACGCGATGCCTGCGTCACAGCGGCAAACTATGTCGAAGACAAGAACGGACGTCTGGATATTTTGGTAAATAACGCCGGTATCGGCCACGTCGGAACGCTTGTCGAAACCGAGCTCGAAGACCTGGAACGGCTTTTTGCCGTGAATGTTGCGGGTGTCTTTAACCTGACGAAAGCTTTTCTCGGCGGCATGATCGAACGCAAGTACGGCGTTGTCATAAACATCGCATCGATCGGCGGTGTGCTGGCGATCCGCGACCGCGTTGCCTACTGCACGACCAAATTCGCGGTCGTTGGCTTTACGAAATGCGTTGCTCTCGACCACGCGCTCGACGGCATCCGTGCCAATTGCATTTGTCCCGGCCGCGTCGAAACACCGTTCGTAAGTTCCCGCCTGGCTGAATATCCCGATCCCGAAAAAGCCTACCGCGAAATGTCCGCGACCCAGGCCGTCGGCCGAATGGGCAAACCCGAAGAGATCGCAGCCGCCGCGGTCTATCTCGCCTCCGACGAAGCCGCGTTCGTGACCGGTACCGCATTCGAGATCGACGGCGGTTTCGCCGTCGGAAAGTAGATATAAACCAGTCTTAAAGAAAACAGCGTGGCGACCGGTTGGGGCGTTTCGACCGACACACTCGCTCCGGCCCGCCGACATCTCCATATACCGCGGCGGCACGTGGTATCTGATGCAGACAACCGGCGGGCTCGGTTACGCGACATTTGGCACAGCGACGGACAAACCCATCGCAAGTGCTTACGTTCGATAGCCGTTCTGACTGACGATTTGCGTTGCCCGGGTATTCATATATCCGGCGGCGTTTTCTAATGGGAATGATTGAAGCTGTAAATATTCAGATCGACGGCAGAGAGCCTTGAACCGGATCCGCGAATAGTCGAAAAAGTGGATTTCGTGGTGGCTGGGGGGAGACTTGAACTCCCGACCTCGGGGTTATGAATCCCGCGCTCTAACCAGCTGAGCTACCCAGCCGCGAATCATTGATTATAATTCTACACGAGAAAAAATCAAGTTAAAACACGGCGAATTTGCATGCGGCGATAGGCGGCAACGGCCGTAAAGCTCATTTGCATCTGATATACTTTAAGAAGGTATATGAGACATCGGCATTTTCATCGTGCTTTTTTGCTGTTTTTGGCAGTATTTGTAGTGTCGGCCGCGGCGTCGGCTCAGAGCTCAAAATTTCGCACGGTCACGATCACATCCGAACCGAATGCCACCGTCTGGGTGGACGGAGTAAAGTACGGCCAAACCGACGAAAGCGGCAAGATCGAATTCGGAATTCCAAAAACCGGCAACCGGCTGCTCCGCGTCAGGGCCGACGGTTTTGCGGAAGTTTCGCGAACACTCACCGCTGCCGAATCGTCGATAGACGTTTCGCTAAAGACGACAACCGATAAGGCTGAGCTGAAGTATCAGGAAGCCGAACGCCTGTCTCAGCTCGACCGCGATAAAGCTATTGCCGCCTATCGCGAGGCTTTGAAACTAAAACCCGCCTACATAAATGCGCACATCGGGTTGATCCGTGTTCTTTCCGAGGCCCGATATTACGACGAAGCGATCAAGGCCATCGCCGCTTTAAGAAAAATAAAACAAGGCATCGCCGAAGTTTCCGCCATCGAAGGACGCATTTTCAAAGAACTCGGAGCGGAAGAAAAAGCGATCGCGGCTTTCGAACGCGCGATAACGGAAGGCAAAGGCTACCAGCCGGAAGCCTATGCGGGACTCGGACTTCTTTATAAAGAAAAAGCTGAAACCGCCGCCGGAGGCGGAGATATGCTTGCCGAAGATGAGGCCGACGCAAAAGCGATAGAATACCTCGCGAAAGCCGCCGAACAACTTTATACCTCGGCTGATGCTCCCGTGATATACCAGCTACTAGGGCTTATATACGAAAAGCAACGCCGTTTTGATGAAGCGATAAAGCTTTATCAGGATTTCCTCGAAATCTTTCCCGACAGCCCCGAAGCCGAAGCCGTCCGGTCATTTATCGTCCAGATCCGCAAGCAGCAGGCCCGCGAACAATAGTTTCCATAAAAATTAAATCTTTGTCGGCTAAAAAGAATCTTGACACTTTTTGGCGAAACATCTATTATTATTTTTGCAACAATGTTAATCATTGTTGGCAATGCATCCCTCTATTAAGTGAACCGTAATAGAATTCTTCGCATTTTCCTGTCGGTAAAATTGTTCTGACACCGCAGGCCACCAAAAGAAATGTCATCAAAATTAGGGGAAATACTTGTCCGTGAGAACCTGATAACGCCGCAGCAGCTGCGCGATGCGCTCGAATATCAGCGCACGAGCGGCGGACGGCTGGGGTCGAACCTGGTCAAATTGGGTATCATTTCGGACGATGTCATTACCGCAATACTATCCCGCCAATATGGAGTTCCTTCCATTAATCTAGATCTGTTCCAGATCGACGAGACCGTAGTTAAGCTTATTTCCCAGGACGTCGCGCTCAAATACACCGTATTGCCTATTTCAAAGGTCGGTGCGACGCTCACGCTTGCGATGGCCGATCCGACGAACGTTTTTGCTATGGACGACATAAAGTTCATGACAGGATTGAACGTCGAACCTGTGATCGCATCCGAAGCCTCGATACAGATGGCGATCGGAAAATACTACAGCGGATCGCGCCAGATCGATATTTTTGACGCCGCCGTTAGCGAAGGCGTTAAGGCCGGCGGCGGACGCAACGGCAAGAACGGCCATTTGAAAAACGGCTTTTCGAAAGGGTTGAAGATCGGCAAAACCGCATCGGACAAAATATCCGATGGCGATCTGGATCTGGACGTAGATATAGATAATTTTGAGTTCGGCGAACACGCGGGCGAACTCGAGGTCATCGAACAGAACGAAGAGATCGATCTCGCGTCGCTTGCACGCGCCAGCGAGGACGCGCCGGTCGTCCGGCTTGTGAATGTCCTGATGGTCGATTCGCTCCGCCGAGGCGCGTCGGATATTCACGTCGAACCGTACGAAAAAGACTTTCGCATTCGTTTCCGCATCGACGGTGTTCTGTACGACATTATGCACCCGCCGCTTCGCATCCGCGATCCGCTTATTTCCAGGCTGAAGATCATGGCAAAACTGGACATTTCGGAAAAGCGTTTGCCGCAGGACGGCCGCATCAAGATAAAGGTGCGCGTGGATGAACGTTCGCGCGAACTCGATTTCCGTGTTTCGACCCTGCCGACGCTGTTCGGCGAGAAGGTCGTGCTTCGTCTGCTTGATAAAGACAAGCTGATGCTTGATATGACCAAGCTCGGCTTTGAACCGGAAAGCCTCGAAAAATTCCAGCGTGCCATCGCAAATCCGTACGGCATGGTGTTGGTAACAGGCCCGACGGGTTCGGGTAAAACGAACACGCTTTATTCGGCGCTTCAATCTTTGAACACGCCGGAAACGAACATTATGACGGCCGAAGATCCGGTCGAATTCAACCTCGAAGGCATCAATCAGGTTCAGATGAAGGAACAGATCGGCCTTAATTTTGCCGCTGCTCTTCGTTCGTTCCTGCGTCAGGATCCGAACATCATACTCGTCGGTGAAATTCGTGATTTCGAAACGGCGGAGATCGCGATCAAGGCCGCGTTGACCGGACACCTTGTTCTTTCTACGCTGCATACGAACGATGCGCCTTCGACAATTTCACGTCTTGTAAATATGGGTATCGAGCCTTTCCTCGTCGCAACAAGCGTCAATCTTATACAGGCTCAGAGACTTATTCGAAGAATTTGCAAAAACTGCAAAGAAGAGGTCAGCGTACAGCCCGAAGTTTTAACAGAGATCGGCTTTTCGAAAGAAGAAGCCGGCGAATTGAAAATGTACAAGGGCAAAGGCTGCGACACCTGTCTCGGAACGGGATACAAGGGCCGCGTCGGTTTGTACGAGGTGATGGAAGTCACGGATGACCTCAGGGAACTGATAATCATTGGAGCCAGTGCGATAGAGCTGCGTCGCAAAGCCATCGAGCTTGGGATGATAACTCTTCGCGGTTCCGGTTTGTGTAAACTGCGCGAAGGCATCACGACGATCGAAGAGGTCGTTAAGGAAACCGTAGCGTAAGAATTTGGAGGAAATATGGTAAGGGCAATTGCACTATCGATAGCGTTACTTTTCGGACTGGGCATGATAATTCCGATCGCGACGGAATATGCCGAAGCAGGTGCAAAAGTGACGCACAAGAAAAAGAAACGCGGCTGGAAAGGCGTAAAGAAATATTCGAAACGCTGGTGGCAGCTTTATAACGCACAGGAAAGGCGTAAGAAAAAAAGACGCGCCGCACGCAGAAACCTCCGTCTGCGTCAGATGCGAATTGCCAAGATAAGAGAAGCCCAGATCGCAAAAGGAATGAGAGACGCCCAAAACTGGGCACGAGCACACGGCGTTCACCTTCCGGGCATGCCGGTTTATGCCGATAACAATCCGAAGGACGAAACACAGGCGGTCGAAACTGCGGCGGTTGATACCAATTCGCCCGGTGCGGTTCAAACTACGGTGCCGATGCAGGAAATTAGTTATAACGTCGAAAACGATCGCGGGTCGGTTCTCGGAGCGGCATCGATCTCAGTAGTCGGACACGCGGTGGAGAATGAAAACCACAACCGACGGGTTAAAACCATCGGCGGTGTTCCGACGACATCGCTTCGCCGCGAGGTCATTAACCAGATGATCCGCGAGAACGGTTGGGTCGTTAACGATTATCAAAAGGTGATCAGCGGTACGGCGGTTTATGTCGTCGTTGCGCAGACGCCGGGGCCGAACGGCCGTGTGCGTTCGCGGCTGTTCTATTTCACCGAATCGAACGGTCGCATCTATAACGTGGCGACGAATTCGAACGCGACCACGACCGAAGAGATCGCTGCTGAATCTGAGAAGATGATCGCGGCGATCCAGCGTAGCCCGCGCCGGCTTCAGCAGGCGAGGAACTAACAATAACATCGCATTTCGGCGGTGCGCGAATATGCGTTCCGCCGAAACCTACCTGACCAATAATATGAGTTTTGAACAATCAGCCACAGTCGAATCTCAGGTGACGCTGCCCGAATTGTTAAGAAAAATGACAGACGCGGGCGGTTCCGACCTTCACCTTTCAACGAATTCCGCGCCGCAGATTCGCGTTCACGGCCATCTTAATGCATTGACGGGTTATCCCGCGCTCACACCCGCCGATACGAAACGCCTGGCGTATTCGGTTCTTACGGATGCACAGAAGCACCGTTTCGAGGAAAACCTCGAACTCGATTTTTCGTTCGGCTTAAAAGGAATGTCGCGTTTCCGTGCGAATCTCTTTAATCAGAAAGGCGCCGTCGGTGCCGTATTCCGCGCGATCCCGTACGAGATAAAATCATTTTCGGAGCTCGGTCTGCCAAAGATCGTTTCGGACATGTGCACGAAACCGCGCGGGTTGATCTTGGTCACCGGCCCGACCGGTTCGGGTAAATCGACGACGCTGGCTTCGATGATCGACAAGATCAACGAAGATAGGCATGACCATATTCTGGCGATCGAAGACCCGATCGAATTTTTGCACAATCATAAGAATTGCGTCGTAAATCAACGTGAGGTCGCCTCCGACACGCATTCGTTCGCGGCGGCTCTGCGAACCGCTCTTCGTCAAGATCCGGACGTCGTTCTCGTCGGCGAAATGCGTGACCTTGAAACCATCGAGATGGCCCTACGCATTGCCGAAACGGGCCACCTTACGTTCGCGACGCTTCACACGAACTCGGCCTACTCAACGATCAACCGTATCATCGACGTTTTCCCCGCGTCACAGCAAGCACAGGTCCGCACGCAGCTTTCACTTGTTCTCGAAGGAATTCTTTGTCAGGCCCTGCTGCCGAAAGCAAGCGGCGACGGCCGCGTGATGGCTTTGGAGATCTTAGTTCCGAATTCCGCTATCCGCAACCTGATCCGCGAAGACAAGATCCACCAGATCTATTCGATGATGCAGACCGGTCAGGACAAATTCGGTATGCAGACATTCAACCAATCGCTCGCGACGCTTTATCACAAACGCCAGATATCGCTTGACGCGGCGATGCAGCGTTCGTCAAATGCCGACGAACTGAAAGAACTTATCGAACGCGGTTCCGGACTCAACCAATCTTATACCGGCAACGCAAAACCCGGGGCGGTTCCGCCCGCCGGCGGCGGAAGCCCGTACGCGCAGGGAAGGCCGATCGGCCAACGCCCGCCCGTACGCTAGAAAGCCCGATCTTTTAAGGAGCACAGATAACGAAAATGCCTACTTTTGCATATAAGGGAAGAAATCGCCTAAATGAACTCGTTTCCGGCGAACGCGAAGCCGCCAGCCAGGACGAACTCCGCGCGCTGCTTCGTCGCGAACAGATCGTAATGACGCAGGCTTCGGAAAAGGGCCGCGTTGTTTCGATACCGAAACTCGGACGCCGCAAAAAGGTCGGTGCCAAGGAACTCGCCGTTTTTACGCGTCAGTTCTCGGTTATGATCGATGCCGGTCTGCCGCTGGTTCAGTGTCTGGACATACTTGGCGAACAACAGCAGAATGCGTTCTTTAAGGACGTTTTGCGGCAGGTTCGACAGAACGTCGAGGAAGGTTCGACGCTGTTCGCGGCGCTTGAAAAACACCCGAAGGTTTTCGATCCGCTTTATACGCACATGGTCGAAGCCGGTGAAACGGGCGGTGTGCTCGATCTGATCCTGCAGCGGCTCGCGACCCTGATCGAAAAGGTCGTAAAACTGAAACGCAGCATCGTTTCTGCGTCGATCTATCCGGCGGCCGTCATCTGTGTGGCGATCGCGGCCATCGCGATCATCATGATCGTCGTTATTCCGCAATTCCAGCAGATATTCCTTGGCCTGCTCGGGCCGGGCGAACTCCTTCCGCTTCCGACGCGAATCGTCATGGGCATAAGCTCGTTCCTTGCGGGCTGGGGCGGACTCGCGATCCTATTAACGATCATCGGTTCCGCTGTCGGAATTGCCTACGCCTATAAAACCGAAAAAGGCCGCTGGCACATCGACACACTTCTGCTCAAACTTCCGATCTTCGGCAGCCTGCTCAGAAAGATCGGCGTGGCTCGGTTTTCGAGAATTCTTTCGACACTGCTTTCATCGGGTGTTCCGATCCTACAGTCGCTTGATATCACGGCAAAGACGGCCGGAAACGTCGTTATCGAAGACGCTATCCTTAAGGTCCGCGCCGGCGTCGAACGCGGTGAAAACTTTGTCGATCCGCTGAAGGCAACGAATGTATTTCCGCATATGGTCAGCCAGATGATCGGCGTCGGTGAACAGACCGGTGCCCTGGATGCAATGCTCGGAAAGATCGCAGATTTTTACGAGGACGAAGTCGATACGGCCATTGCCGACCTTTTGGCGATGATCGAACCCGTGCTTATCGCCTTTCTCGGCGTCACGATCGGTTCCATCGTTATTTCAATGTACCTTCCGCTTTTCTCGCTTATCGGAAAACTTGCCAGCGGCGCGAAATAGGAAAGCATATTCACCAAAGACAAAAGAGGCCGCCCGAAAATGGCGGCTTCTTTTTTCTGTGACGCTTTGTTGATCGTTGTGGTAACTTCGTGAATCGTTTATTCACGGCGAAGCTCAAATAAAACCGGCATTTTTGAGCGCTTCCTTGCTCAGGTCGTTGTCGATGACCGCTCCCTGGGACAGAATTCTTTCAACGTATTTACCGATGATGTCGGCTTCGAGATTAACAGGATCGCCGGGCGAAAGGGTCGAAAGATTTGTCGCTGTCCAGGTTTTCGGGATGACGGCGATGTCGAAATGCGCATCGCCGAGCGAAGCGATGGTCAGGCTGATGCCTTCGACGCAGACGGAACCTTTGTAAACAAAATAGCGTGCAAGTTCCCGAGGAAATCCGATCCGAACCGTGCGGAAATCGCCGGTTTCTTCGGCAAAGATGAACTCACCGCGGCCGTCGACGTGGCCCTGAACGATGTGTCCGCCAAGCCGTGTCGAAGGTGTCGCGGCGCGTTCCAAATTAACGCGGGAACCGGCCGTCAGCTTACCGAGTGTCGAACGGTCGAGCGTTTCCTGCGAAACGTCGGCCGAAAAGGAATCGGCGGCAATATCGAGCGCCGTTAAACAAACGCCGTTCACGGAGATCGAATCCCCTTCGGCGGAATCTTTTGTTACGATGTCGGCGGAAACGGTGATCCGGGCACCGTCTGAACGATGCTCCAGGCGGCTGATAGTGCCGAGTTCTTCGATAATTCCGGTAAACATCAGAACCAGGGCTTCTTATTGATAATGTATGTCTGAACGAACTCTTCGTCCGATTTGGTCAGATACATAATGCCTTCGATAATTCCGACCACTGACGGGATCAACATTAGAGGAACGCCGAGACCACACGTTATAACCGTGATCACTAGTGCCACAAGATAACCGATGAGTAAGATTATACCTTCGTTCTGATAACCAAGGATAAATTTATGGATGCCCAAGCCGCCAAGGAGAATTCCACACAAACCCGCGGCAAGCCTTTTCTCGGCTCCGGGAATCTGGCCGGCAGCCGGTTGTCCGACGTGCTGCATCGGCATCGGTGAAGGCGGCAGCATCGTTCCGCACTGAAGGCATTGCGAATTTAGGCTCGTGTTCTGGGCGGAGCAACGCGGACATGTAACGTATTGTGTGGCCATATTCGTATATTATACCCCGAAAATTTGCTTTCAGTATCGAATACGGCTGTGTTTTTGTCAAAGTTCCGATGCGGCCGGCGATAGTTCCGATAATTTTTTATGTCCGGCCGCAAAATGCTTTAAGATATTAACAGAGAAATTATGAGATCAAAGGTCTTTGTCATTGCCGCGATGATGTTCTTGTTCGTTCCGTCGGCCGGTGTTTTTGCACAAGATGATCGGTCGCCGGATCCGCAACAGGCGGCCGTTGCTTCAGCCAAAAAACGACCGACGGTCGGACTTGTTCTAAGCGGCGGAGGTGCTCGCGGGTTCGCTCACATCGGCGTCCTTCGCGTGCTTGAACAAAATCATATTCCGGTCGATTACATCGGCGGTGCGAGCATGGGCGCGCTCGTCGGTGCAATGTATTCGCTCGGCTATTCGCCTGATGAGATGCAGGTGCTGGTGTCGTCGCTGGATTGGGGAAAGCTTCTCAAACCCGGCGGTTCGTATGATGATCTTTCGTTCCGCAGAAAAGAAGACCGCCGTAACATCGCCGCACCGATAACGCTTCGCGGAAAGATCAATGACCTGAAACTCCCGAACGCGCTGAATTCCGGACAAGAGGTCGGATTACTTTTTGACCGTATCACGCTGCCGTACGCTCAGGTTCGCCAGTTTGATGATCTGCCGATACCGTTCCGCTGCGTTGCGACCGATATGGTCAGCGGCCGTTCCGTCGTTCTGGACGGCGGATCGCTGGGCCGTTCGCTTCGCGCGACGATGTCGATCCCCGGCGTTTTCCGACCGGTCGAAATAGACGGCAAACTGCTTGCCGACGGCGGTTTGGTAAACAACATTCCGACCGATGTCGTGAAAGCGATGGGTGCCGATATTCTGCTGGTCGTGAACATCGAAACGCAGCTTTCCGGCCGCGAATCGCTCGAAAGCATTTTGGGTATTTTGTCCCAGACAATAAATATCGCGAGCGCCGACAACTCGCGCCGCAGTTTGCAGCAAGCGAATATCATCATCGCGCCGGATCTTGAAAAATATTCATCTACGGATTTCGGCA
>CBFGSN010000082.1:0-12063 GCA_965651435.1 uncultured bacterium
CCGCGGAAGGAATCAGAATTCTTAAGACCGAGCTTATGGAGTGGGAACCAATGTTTCGATTGAGAGAAAAAAAATATCAGAAAGGAAAAATACTTACGGGATCGCTGATCTTGTCGATCGCGTTTCAAGGGTTGGCTTTTGCGCAGCAGCGGGTACCGCAAGGCCGCACGGCAGGTTCAGCCGAACAAACCCTTGCCAAAACGCCAAAATATTTGACGAACGTTGCGGACGCCGCGAATGTTTATACGGAACAGCTTCCGTCGCCGGAATCGGAACACATCGCGGCAATGCTTGCGAAAGCGGCATCGGCGAATCCGGTGATGATCGGCGGTGACGACGAAATTCGAACTACCGTCATCCGCAACGCCGCACTCGAACTGCAGCGTACCGAAGGCCGTTCGATCTACACGGTCGAATGGCGAAACCTGCTTTCGAACGTTCGCGGCGAAAGCGGTTTGCTCGCCGAACTCAATGACATTATTCAGTTTGCCGCCGTTTCGAACGGCCGGATCGCCTTGAATGTCGGCGATATTTCGGCGCTTATCGGAGCCGAACCAAGGCTCGGGACGATCGTTTCCGACCGGCTTCGGGCAGCAATAGTAAACGACAACGTCCGCATCATCGGCTTTGCCGAACGCGATCAGTTTTCCCACTTTAAGGCTGACCGCGATATGCGGGCGAAATTCGAAGCCGTCGAACTCGAAAATTTCGAAAAAGATCCGTTCGTCGGCAGCAAGATCGCACCGGAACTGCAGGCAATGATCGCGAACGAAGACGCGAATAAGCGTGTTCGCGTGATCGTTCAGGCAAAAGACATAAACGACCGCGAGCTTCTTTCGGCCCTTCGTCGGAACTCGGTAACGGCGGACAAAACCGCCGCGAATCTGAACATGATCGTCGCTGAAATGCCGCTTAAGGCAGTTCGGCCGATCGCCGATGTTCGGGCGGCTCAGCACATCTCGCTTGATCGGAAGCTGAGTGTTCTCGGCCACATCGAAACGACGACCGGAGCATCGCTTGTCCGCACGATACAGCGCGGAGTGCGCGTCGGTTTGCTCGGGCTTACGCTTATAAATACGACGGTCGATCTCGATGGCGAGGGCATCGGCATTGCCGTTGTCGATTCCGGCATTCGTGAGGACCACCGATCTTTCGTCAATCGTTCCGGTCGGAGCCGGGTCAAAAGACGCGCGAATTTCGCACCCGGCAATTCGGTTTCGACAGACAGGTTCGGCCACGGGACACACGTTGCTTCACTTGCCGCCGGCGGCGGCGGTGCGAACCTGAATATCGCGGACGGCCTGTATCTGAACAATTACGAAGGCATCGCTACGAACGCGAATATCATTAACCTCCGCGTTTTGGACGACAGCGGAATGGGCGATGCGTCGAGCCTTTTGGCAGCGATCGATTGGATATACGCGAACCGGACACAGAATAATATCCGCGTTGTGAACCTAAGTCTCGGTGCACCGGCGCTTGAAACATGGCGGAACGATCCGCTTTGCCGCGCGGTTCGCCGGTTGACCGCGGCCGGTATCGTCGTTGTCGCCGCCGCGGGAAATCACGGCAAAACACCGGACGGGCAAAAGATATACGGCGCTATACATTCGCCGGGCAACGACCCGTCGGTCATTACGGTCGGTGCGAGCAACACGTTCGGCAGCGACGCCCGCGATGACGACGGCGTTACGACATACAGCTCACGCGGCCCGACGCGTTCATACTGGACGGACGACGCACAGGTCAAACACTATGACAATCTGATCAAACCGGACATCGTTGCACCCGGAAATTGGATCATCGGAGCGCAATCCGACGGGAATGAGATCATTCTTGATGCGGACCTGCTCGCGGTGCAGGCGACGATCACTGCCGACAACAAACGCAAGATGATGTACATGAGCGGCACGTCGATGGCAACGCCGATCGTTAGCGGCACGGCCGCGCTTCTGCTGCAGGCAAACCCGAAGCTGACGCCGAACATGGTAAAGATGATCCTGCAATACACGGCACAGCGCCTGGGCGGATTCAATTCGCTGGAACAGGGTGCCGGCCAACTAAATATCGAAGGCGCGGTTCGACTCGCAAATTCATTCAGACAAGATCTGCCGACGCCGACGCCGGCGGGTGCTCCTTTGCTTCGCGACGGTTCGCTGCCGGCTCACACATCGACCATCGCGGGCACGACGTTCCGGTGGAGCGGCGGCATGCTGCCGAGCTATGCGGCCGTCACCGGAACAGATTGGATCACCAAATACCAGCGGATCTATGACAACGGACTTTTGATCAGCGACGGCCTGCTTATTAGCGACGGACTGCTTATCAGCGACGGATTGCTTATTAGTGACGGACTGCTTATAAGTGACGGCTTGCTCATCAGCGACGGCAGCCTTATTAATGACGGCACGAACCCGCCGGGAACCGAAACGTTCTCATGGGGACAGCCGATCGGGCCGCAGGGCCTTTTGATCTCGGATAATTTTTCGATGCCGGACGGTTCGCCGATCGCGGACGGATTATTGATAAGCGACGGTTTGCTCATCAGCGACGGGCTGCTTATCAGCGATTCGACCCGGTCGCAATCGGACGGAACGCTTGCGAACGGTGACCCGACGCCGAGAATGCACTAAGCCGGGAAGGTCGGTTTTTGATGGTGCGGCTGAACCTCCGGGCCGTGCCATCTGCCGACGCCCGAAAAAAGTGTGGTAATTAAACATTGTTTATCATATAATTAGAATGGCTGTTCATCGGCCGCTCTTCAAACTCCCGCCGGTCACGTTCTTGATCACGGAATGATCTGCTTTCTTTAATGGATTCCAAAGACCGACGCACAAATCTATATTTGCTGCTGATCATGCCTTTTGCATTGACGGCGGCGATCTGGTCCATTGCCACCTTTCCGCTTGCGCGCGTCGATAAGCCTTTGATAGCGCTGTCCGTCATCGCCGTTTTTTTCAGCGGATATTTCCGCATCCAGATACCGAAAACCAAGATACACCTGACGATCTCTGACGCGTTGATCTTTCTGTCGTTCCTGATGTACGGCGGCCAGGTCGCGGTTTTGATCTCGCTTTTCGAGGCGACATATGCTTCGCTGACGATGCGTTTCAGCGGCGTGAACATGCGGCCGCGAACGATGCTGATAAATATCTCGATCGCGGTGACGTCCGTGTTCGCGATGGTGCTGATGGTCGGCGCGTTTTACGGCGCTCCCGACCCTGTGAAGGAAAGTACGGCCGCGGGGCTCGTCTCGCTTTTGGCGTTGATGGCGTTTTCGCAATTCCTCGTAAATTCTATATGCGTTTCGGCTTTTATTGCGATCAAAACCGAATCGTCGCCGTGGAAGGTGTGGAACGAATACTGTGTCAACGTTCTGGTGCTTTACATGAGCGGTTCGATCGTCGCGGGCGTTCTGCGGACGGCGATAGAACAGATAAACTTTTTTCTGATCGCGTCGGTCATAGGTTTTTTCGCCCTTGTATATTTCACATATCGACGCTATACGAACGACGTTAAGGAAACCTTTGCGCTTGCGGAACAGGCCGAACGCCGCCGCGCGGAGCAGGCCGAAAAACACGTCATCGAGCTGGAACATTACGTCGATGAGCTTGAGAAAAGCAGCGAGGCACTGCGCGAAAGCCGGGAAAAATTTCGCCATGCCGCGTTTCACGACAACCTGACCGGACTTCCGAACCGGAACCGTTTTCTGGAACTGATCGGCGGTTTACTGACGTCCGAGACAGATTCCGAGAAAAAATTCGCGGTACTTTTCCTTGACCTTAACCGTTTCAAAACGCTCAACGACAGTCTCGGCCATTCGGTAGGCGACCGGCTGATCGTCAGCGTTGCAAAGCGCCTGCGGACCGTTATCCGCGAAGGCGACGTGGTCGGGCGGTTCAGCGGCGATGAATTTTCGATAATCTTAAAGAATATCAGCAGCCGCGGCGATGCGACGGAATTCGCCACACGGCTGTCAAAGAAAATGGCCGAGCCTTTTTCGCTTGACGGCAGACAGGTGTTCACGAGCGTTGCGATCGGCATTTCGTTCTTTGATCCGAAATACGAGAATGCCGAAGAAATACTTCGCGATGCCGATATCGCGATGTACTACGCAAAAGACCGGCAGAAGGATTTCGAGATATTTGACCGAAAGATGCATGCGAAAGCCGTTTCGCTGCTCGATCTGGAAACGGATCTGCGTTTCGCGATATTGCGAAATGAATTCGAGCTTTTTTATCAGCCGATAGTTGACCTGGAAACCGCGAGAATTCAGGGTTTCGAAGCGCTTGTCCGTTGGAATCATCCGAAATGGGGATTGGTGCGGCCGGACGAGTTCATTCCGGTCGCGGAAACGACGGGCCTGATCATTCCGATGACCGTGCAGGTGCTGCGTTCGGCGTGTCAGCAGATCGTCCAATGGCAGGCACTTTATTTGGGGCTCGATGATCTGATGGTCAGCGTGAACCTTTCGGGCAAACATTTCGCCGTACCCGGACTTGTCGAACAGATCAGCGGCATTCTGCAGGAAACGAACCTACAGCCGCGGAATCTGCGGCTGGAGATAACGGAAAGCGCCGTTATGGAAAACGCCGAAAATTCCATAGCGATGCTTCAGAAGATCAAAGACCTCGGCATACGCATTAGCATTGATGATTTCGGTACGGGTTATTCGTCGTTAAGTTATCTGCATCGGTTTCCGGTCGATACATTAAAAGTGGACAGATCGTTCGTCGGAACGATGGAAGCCGGAACCGAGAATGGCGAGATCGTTCGAACGATAATCGCGCTTGCTCGAGCGCTGAAACTGAGCGTCGTTGCCGAAGGCATCGAAAGCATACACCAGTTTCATCAGCTTCGGACGCTTCGCTGCGAATACGGCCAGGGCTATCTTTTTTCACGTCCGCTGCCCGTAAAAGAGGCCGAAAAGCTGCTTACTGATGCAACGGTTTGGCACAACATCATCCCGCAGGACAAATACAATCCGGATGTGGCGGAACGGCCGCAGGAAAGATTGGAATTAACGCACTGACCCGCAGTCAGCCGGCGTGCACAGCCGGTTTTTCATTTAGCGGAAACTCACTTTCATAAACCGAAGCGAGGTTCAGAAGCAGATCTTCGCGCCAGAAATTACCGACAAGCTGCGTTCCGATCGGCAGGCCTTCGGACGAAACGCCGCACGGCACGCTGATCGCCGGAACGCCCGCAAGGTTTGCCGAAACCGTATAAATATCGCTCAAATACATCGCCAGCGGATCGCTCAGGCGTTCGCCTATCTTGAAAGCGGTCGTCGGTGATGTCGGCGTCAGGATCGCGTCGCATTTTTCGAATGCCGCGGCATAATCGCGTTTGATAAGTGCCCGGACCTTTTGCGCTTTCGAATAATATGCGTCGTAATAGCCGCTGGAAAGAACATAGGTTCCGAGCATTATGCGGCGTTTCACTTCTTCGCCAAAGCCGTGTTCACGCGTGCGCGAATACATTTCGTTGAGCGTTGCGGCCTGTTCGTCGCGAAAGCCGTAACGAACGCCGTCGAAACGCGCGAGGTTTGACGAAGCTTCGGCCGTCGCGATTATGTAATAAACGGCGATGCCGTATTTCGCGTGCGGGAGTTCGACATCGACGATCTCGGCGCCGAGCTTTCTAAAATTTTCGATGGAAGCTTCGACGGCCGAACGGACCTCGGGGTCGATGCCTTCGCCCAGAAGCGAACGCGGAACGCCGATGCGTTTTCCGGCGATGTCGGCGTCGATCGATGCCATATAATCGGGAACTGCAACGTCGGCCGAGGTCGAATCAAGCGGGTCGCGGCCCGCGATAACGCCCAGAACTTTTGCCGCGTCTTTTGACGAGCGGCCGAAAATTCCGATGCCGTCGAGCGACGACGCGAACGCGACAAGTCCGTACCGCGAGATGCGTCCGTAGGTGGTTTTTAGGCCGATGATGCCGCATAGCGAAGCCGGCTGACGCACCGATCCGCCGGTTTCCGAACCGAGCGAAACATCGACAACACCGGAGGCGACCGCCGCCGCCGAACCGCCCGAACTTCCGCCCGGAACGCGTTCCGTGTCCCACGGATTTCTCACATTCCCGAACGCAGACGATTCGTTCGACGAACCCATCGCGAATTCGTCCATATTCGCTTTGCCGATGATGACCGCCCCGGCGGCGTTGAGCCTTTCGACGGCCGTTGCATCGTACTGAGCGGCGTAATTTCCCAAAATTCGCGAACCGCACGTCGTCTGCATTCCTTTCGTGCAGATATTGTCTTTGATCGCGATAGCCACGCCTTTCAGCGGCATGTCGCCGCCGGCGGCATCGAGTTCGGCGGCGCGTTCGAGCGACCTTTCGCGTTCGATCGACAGAAGGGAATTGAGCGTCGGGTTCAGCCTTTCGGCGTTATCGAGAGTTGTTTCGATTTCGGATCTAAATGACATAAATTATCTGATCACTTTGTTGAACAGCCATTTGCCGTTTATCTTTTTTGCTTCGACATTTATTTCCTGCTGTTCGGTGCGTTCGTCCGACCGCCAAAAAAGCAGCACGGAAAGCCGGGCCGTGTCCGGCGGCTGAAGCTCGCATGCGCCGATGCGAAATGCCTTCGGATGATCGGCCGTGTTCGTCGTGAAAATATCGTTCTCGGTTTCGGTGCCCTCGAGTTCTTTCGCGGCGTCCGGCGTCATGTATTTTTTCAGCCGTTCGAGCTCTTTCGCATTGATAGCCATGTCACCGTCGAAATGATACGAATAAAATTCGCGAACGGCGATCTGCGCTTCCGAACAATCCTGCGATTCGATGACCGGAATTTCGCACGACGCGCCAAAAAGCGCGGCGAGCGCAAGCAAAATTGTTACGGCATATCTCATAAAACCTTCGGAACGCGAAAAAGGCCTTCGGCTTTTTCGGGTGCCTGCGACAAAGCTTCGTCGTTCGTCAGCGAACCGGCAGGAACGTCCGGGCGTATCGTTTGCGTCGTCCGGCCTTCATCGGTAAAGCCGCCGGACATCGGTTCGACGCCTTCGGTGTCGAGTTCGTTCAGCTGTTCGATGTAGCTGACGATGCCGGCCATCTGCGGCGTGTACATTTCCACTTCTTCGTCCGTTATTTCCAGCCGTGCAAGTTTTGCGATCTTTCTTACGTCCATAAAATGCTATAAATTTTCCCGGCGTTTTTTTCGGCTAAGGCTGTTTGCCGCCGCACCGAGAAATGCTTCGCGAAGCTTTTCGTTCGAAATATTAGCGGCCGCGTGCTCCAGATCCGGTGTAAGTTCGGCCTTGGCGATTCCGGTGTCGGCCGGGGCGGCATCGGAGCTTCCGGCTGCGATCTGTTCGGGTGCGATGGCGAACTCGACAAATTTAACCGAGCCTTCGCCAAGTTCTTTGGCGCACAGATAAACAAAGCGCGCGGCCATTTTATCGAGCTGCTTTTTCCACGTCGCGTCCGCGACGGCTATTGTCATCCGGCTGTTCTCAAGCGAAACGAACGCTGTATGCCGCGCGAGTTCTTCGCCTGCCGCGCGACGCCACGCCGCCGGAGCGAATGCCGCACGCATTTCCGGATCATCGGCCGCCCTGATGATATTTTTTAGTGCGTGCGATATAGTGTCCATTTTTGCAACGAGCCTTTACAATATATTAAACGACTCGCGGTGAAAGATTAAACCGTCAATTATGAAACCAACTAAAAAGCTTATTTTGGCTTCGGGAAGCCCGCGGCGCGCCGAGATACTTTCGGCAGTCGGCTGGGAATTTGAAAAGCACGTGCCGAATATCGACGAATCCGAACGCGACGACGAAACTCCCGAGGATTACGTCTGCCGGCTTGCCAAGGAAAAGGCCGAGGCTATCGCGAAAGAACACGCGGACGCGGTCGTGCTCGGCGCGGATACGACCGTCGTTCTGGGCGGAAAAATACTCGGGAAACCGGTTGACCTTGACGATGCGCGGGCGATGATCGCGGAACTTTCCGGCCGGGAACATTACGTTCTGACCGGTGTTGCGGTAGTCGCCGAAGGCCGTACGGAGGTCGCAATGCAGCAGACGAGCGTGAAATTTGCGGAAATGAATGACGACGAGGTCGGCTTTCTCGTGGCGAAAGGCGATCCGCTGGACAAAGCGGGCGGATATGCCGTGCAGGCACAGGCCGCGTTGTTCATCGAATATGTGAACGGCGATTATTGGAACGTCGTCGGTCTGCCGATAAATCTGGTGTATCGGATAATGCGCAAGGCTGGCTGGGTCGAACCGTAACTGGAATTTTTAACACAAAGACGCAAAGTCGGAAAGAAATAAAATTCTTTAAGTTCGTCCCGTTCTTCCTCGTCTGTGGTAAAAATTTTCTGCACGCAAGATCTTTCCACAAAAAAAGAGGAACAGGACGAACTTCGGAGAGTTCAGTTTGTTCCTCTTTCTCATTTTATTCTGTGGTGAAAAGTCTTTGGTAGAGGTCCCGACTACAAAAGCCGGTCGACGGCTTTTGATATCGGCACGGTGATGTCGTAGGTCGGGTCGATGCCGCCGAATGTCTCGCCGGCTTTGCTGCCGGTTTTGTCGAGAATAATGAACGACGGTATTTGATCGATGCCGAGCTTTTTGAGCGTGGCGGCACCGTCGGGGTCGCGGAGCAGCGGCACACCCAGTTTTTCCTCGGCGGCAAATTTTTCAAGGTCCGAATTCGATGCAAAATTCTTTGACTTTACATTCGTCGAATCGGTCGCGACGAAATATATCACAACGCTTTTGCCGGCGTATTTCTTTTTGAGGGCGTTCGCCGCGGCGATCTGTTCGGTCGAAAGCGGAACCCACGACGCCCCGATCGCGAGTATCACGACCTTGCCTTTCTGTCCGTCAAGCGCGACGCGCGAACCGTCAAGCGACGTGACGTTCATCTGCGAAAACGCCGTTATCGAAAGAAAGCCGACGAGCATAAAAAGCGACGATATTTTCGTGAACATTCTCATAATTTTTTTGTGCGAAACTTGCCAACGGGCAGCGGTTCCGTCGCTTGTTTAGATGCAAATAAAGGGCCAATTTACTGCAAATTATTGATGATGACGTTGTCGATCAGCCGGACCTTTCCAAAGCGAACGGCAGCGGCCAGCAGAACCGGGTTTTGGTCGATCTTTTCTACGGATGTGAGCGTTTCAGGGTCGACCGCGGCGACGTAATCTATCTTTGCCAGAGGTTCGGCCGCGATCGTATTTTCGACAATTTCAGTAAGTTTTGCAGGATTTCGTGTACCGTCGCGAAAGGCTCGTTTTGCGGCCTGCAATGCGTGATAAATGATCGCGGCCTTTTCGCGTTCCTCGGGCGAGAGCCGTTCATTTCGCGACGACATCGCCAGGCCCGATTGCTCACGAACGATCGGCATAACGACGACCTCCGTTTCGAAGCCGAGATCGCGGACGAGCCGCTGGATGACGGCCACCTGTTGAGCGTCCTTTTGGCCGAAGTATGCAAAATCCGGACGGATAGCGTTCAGCAAAATTGTTACAACGGTCGCGACGCCGCGAAAATGGCCGGGCCGCGAAGCTCCTTCGAGCGCGTCGGTTATGCCTTCGACATAAACGTAGGTCGAAAAACCTGCCGGATAAATATCGGCCTCTTCGGGAGCGAATATCAGATCTACGCCGAGTTCGGTCAGCACGGCGGCATCGGTCGTCAGGTCGCGCGGATATTTTTCAAAATCTTCGGATTCGCCGAACTGCGTCGGGTTCACAAAAACCGAAACGACGACGATATCGCATCGCTGACGCGCGGCGCGGACAAGCGAAAGATGGCCTTCGTGAAGCGCGCCCATCGTCGGTACAAAGCCGATGGTCTTTTGTTCGCGGCGAAGTTTTCGAACGATCGAGGCGATGCGTTGTCGGCGGTTTATGATCTCCATTTTTTATGCATTTTCCGAACGTGTATCAAGGTCCATTTCGCTCCGCGTTTCGGCCGGCAATCCGTAAGATTCTTCGGCGTTCGGATAACGGCCGCTGCGAACGTCGTCCATCCATTGCGAGATCGCGTCCGTTATGACCTGGCTGACGTTCGCGTACTGACGAACGAACCGCGGCTGGCGGCCGAAAGTAAAACCGATCAGGTCGTGAAGCACCAGCACCTGTATGTCGCAGCTGCTGCCGGCTCCGATACCGACGGTCGATATCGTCAGCTCATTCGTTATCATTTCGGCGATCTCGCGCGGAACCAGTTCGAGCACGATGGCAAACGCTCCGGCTTCCTCAAGCAATTTCGCGTCTTCGATCAAACGTTTTGCGTCATCGAGCGTTTTTCCCTGAACGCGATAGCCGCCGAGTTTGTGAACCGATTGCGGCGTCAGGCCGATGTGTGCCATTACCGGAATTTCTTCGTCAACGAGCCGTTTGACCAGATCGACGCGGTTGCGGCCGCCTTCGAGTTTGACCGCTTCGGCACCGCCGTATTTCAAAAGCTTCAGCGCATTCCGCACGGCTTCGTCATTGCCCGTGTGGTAACTTCCGTACGGCATATCCGCTACGATCAGAGCTCGCGTCGCACCGCGTTTGACGGCCTTTGCGGCCGAAAGAATTTCATCGAGCGAAACCGGTATCGTATTGCCGTAACCGTGAATGACGTTGCCCATGCTGTCACCGACCAGGATGATATCGACGCCGGCTTCGTCAACGATCCGCGCGGTCGGATAATCATACGCCGTCAGGCACGTGAGTTTGTCGCCGGATTCTTTGGCGGCACGCAAAGCGGGAACGTAAACTTTTTCGGGTTTGTCCGGTTTTAGATAGGCCATATATTTTTCGTCAAGTCTAACGTTATACGCAGGTTAAGTCTAGTATTCGGCAAGGCTCGGCTCGGCTTTGCGGTTCGGGTTCCAGCGAACGACGGATGCCGTATCGGCGGAATTTTCGGCGAGCTGCCGGATCGTTCTTTTCAGCGTCGGGTGAACAAGATCGGGCGCGATCTCATTAAGCGGCGTCAGCACGAAATTGCGAAGGTGAAGCCGCGGATGCGGAACCGTCAGGAACGGTGTATCGACCTGCTGCGTGCCGAAAAAAAGCAGGTCCAGATCGAGCGTGCGCGGACGTTTCAGCGTTTTGTCGCTGCGTTCAAGCAAATATTCTATGCGTAAAAGACGCGCCATCACCTGCGAAGGCGTGATGCCCGACACGCGTATTTCGGCCGCCATATTCAGAAAATAGGGCGCGTCGTCCGCGACCTCGACCGGTTCGGTTTCGTAGATCGCCGAAAGTTTATTGACGAAAAAGCTGGCTTCCATCAGCCCGCGAACGCCCAGCAGAAGATTGCCCGCGCGATCGCCGAGGTTCGAGCCGAGCCCGATATATGCTGTCGTAAATTGATGTTCCACGAAATTAATTCTCAGCCAATTTGGATTCGAGTTTTTCTATTGCATCAAGTATATCGACAAAATTTCTGCCGAATTCGGTAAATTCGTATTCGACGTGAGGCGGCACGACCGGAAATATCTTTTTTTCCAGTATGCCGAAATTCACGAGTTTTCGGAGCCGTTCGTTCAGCACCTTTGTGCTGAGTCCGGGAACGCTTCGTTCGATCGCACCGGGACGGTTTATGCCGCCGCGGATCTGCGCGATCACGGTGAGCGACCATTTACAGCGGATGATGTTTTCCACCATTCGTTTTGCGTCCGGGCGCGTCGAAATTTTTTTCTCTTTTGCCTGCATCTATTTGCACCGGAAAGTACGTAACTAACCGAAAAGTGCCTACTTACAATAATTTCGGCAGATTGCTAATTTTAATTTGTAGCTACGAAGCTATCAACAAAATCACACAAAGGAGAATGAAATGAAAACCAAAGCAATATTTTATCACGCCGGATGCCCGGTATGCCTCGATGCCGAACAAATGATACTCGATACTATAGACCAGGAACGGTTCGAAATCGAAGTCGTGCACCTCGGCGATGAAAAGACGCGGATACCGGAAGCCGAAGCCGCCGGCGTGAGATCGGTGCCGGCACTTGCGATCGCCGGACATCCTTTTCATATCAATTTCGGAGCGGCGATGAGCGATCTGAAGTAAGCAGGGAAGTTTTAACGCAAAGACGCAA
>CBFGSN010000083.1:0-12022 GCA_965651435.1 uncultured bacterium
GCCATCTCGAACTTGCCGAGGCGATGTTCCTGGTCCGAAGATCCGACCCGAAACACGCTGTTCTGACGCATCTGGGTCCCGATTGGGACGGCATCGACATCAAAAAAGCCGCCGAAGAATTTTCACCCATGTGTCCGGTAAGCGTCGCCTATGACGGCCTGCGTCTCCGCTTCGGAAAATAAATAAAAATATCGACAAATTTCCGCAAAAAGTGCTTTTGAAATACGTCTCTGCGCAAAGCGGTTCCGCTATTTTTGTATAAAAATAAGCCGGTCCTTACCCCCGAGGATCGGTGGAACCGCTCCTCCTATTCTTTAAACTA
Source organism: uncultured bacterium (assembly GCA_965651435.1). Classification (GTDB taxonomy): domain Bacteria; phylum Acidobacteriota; class Blastocatellia; order Pyrinomonadales; family Pyrinomonadaceae; genus OLB17. The sequence goes on from CBFGSN010000083.1 coordinate 323, forward strand.
TTACGAACAAGAGGGTTACATGCCGGAAAACATTGATTGGGAATTTATCGCCAGCCTCGAAGGCAAAGGCAAGACCGACGGTTACGTGCCGGACGCGAGCGGGAGCAAAAGCGGCGTGACGATCGCCACGGGTTTCGACCTCGGGCAAAGAAACGAAAGCGATCTGACAACGCTCGGGCTTTCGGCCGATCTCGTTACAAAATTAAAGCCCTATCTGGGAAAAACCGGGCAGGATGCGGTCGATTATCTGGCAAAAAATCCATTGTCGATAACCGAAACCCAGGCCGCCGAAATAGACAAACAGGTTCGCGCCCAGAAAGTACCGAAACTCAAAGAGTCGTATCGAAATGCGCCGGAGAATAAAAAGCCTGTCGAATTTGACGACCTGCCCGGACAGGCTCAAACGGTCATTGCCTCGGTTTCGTTTCAATACGGAACGCTCAGCACAAAAACGCCGAAATTTTGGAAGGCCGTCACACAGCAGGACTGGCCCGAATCTGTAAAAATTCTTCGTGCATTCGGCGACAGTTACCCGACGCGTCGCGGCAAGGAAGCCGACCGCCTTGAACAGGTGGTAAAATTTAACGAAATGATGGCAAAACTGATCTCGTATATTCCCTTTTGGGTGTTCGTGATGATGATATTCGGCGCCGCCTGCGCCTCAGTGCAGCCGCAGAAACCTGCCGAGATATATGACGTTTCGCTTCAAAAAGCGTTCACGGGTTATGATGCCGCCGTTGCCGAAAACCGCGCAGAAATAAAATTCGAAGCCGGAAAAGCCGCGCACAACTGCACGGAATATTGGGAAGCGGAAAAGAATTCGCGGCCCGTCGAAGAAACCGCGAATATGACGATGTTATCGGGCTATCGCGTTTGCGATGCCCTGCAGGTATTGAAAAATGCCGGCGGAAACGCATCACCCGCAACCGTTTCGGCCGAAACGATGAACGCGGTCTTCGATCGGCTCGACCTGACAAGCTTTCGTTCGTCCCTTGCACTGATCGCGGACGACGAGAAACATACGTTCGCAATGCTCAAGGAAACTCTCGGCGCGAAGATCGACGGCAACAAGATAATTTGCGACGCGGATGGCCGCAATTTCGTTCTAACGATAGCCGCGGCGTCGGATGCGGACGGCGATGGCGGCCGCGACCTGATCGCCTGGGTCACCGACGAACTGGACGAAGGAACGTACCGAAGCTATTCGACCGTTGTCATTCGTGACGTCGATAAAGACGGCGTTCTGAAAGCGGACGCCGTTCGTCGAAAATGAATCACTGTGCGGATGTGGCCTTTAGTCCGGCAATGCCCGCGATGATCAAAAATATACAGGCGATGCGGGCGATGTCGCGCGGTTCGTCAAAGATCAGCATTCCCAAAACGGCCGCGCCGACCGTGCCGATGCCGGTCCAAACCGCGTACGCGGTCCCGATCGGCAGCGTGCGCACCGCCAAAGAAAGAAAATAAAAACTTGCGATCATCAGAACGCCGGTAATTAGGCTCGGCCAAAGCTTTGTCCAACCTTCGGTGTATTTCAGGCCGATCGCCCACGCTATCTCGAAAAAACCGGCGATCACCAAATATATCCAATTCATATTTTTCGTACCTTCAATGCAAAACGGCCGGAGCCGTGTTAAAGCCCGGGCCGTCCCGCATGAACCTAAACCGAAGGCCGTCCTTCGGCTGATCGAAATGTTGTTAAGATAATATCAGCAGTTTCCGCGAACCGAAAGCGATGCGGAAGGCTGAGATCATTTAGCAACAGTAAATTCCCTTGTCGTCGAATTATAGCCGCCGTTATCGACAAGCTTTCCATCTTTATCGACTAGTTCGAGCTTGATGGTGTGTTTGCCGTTCGTCCAACCGGAAAGCCAGATCGGTTCCCATTTTTCGAGGAACTGCGGCTCGCCGCCGTCTATCGAATAGCTAACGCGGTATTCGCCGCCGTCGCCGGTCAGCTTCGCGTTGGCGAGCCAAAAATCGAGCATTATCGCGTCAGCATCGGCGCCTTTATATTCGCCTTTCGGCCGGCTGTATGTCAGCAAAGGCTTTTTCACATCAACATCGCCGGCGGTCGAAGCCGCCATATCTTTGCCTTCGGCCGCGGGTTTCGCGTTCGGATCAGAGTTCGAATTTGCATTCGCCATCGTGTTGCCGGAATTTGTCGTGGTCGGTTTGTCCGCGTCGGCGGAACCGCCTTTGACGGTAAATTTGACGATCTGAAACGCGCCGTCGTCCTTATAGCTTTCGTGCCACGGACGCGACGGAAAAACGCGAAGCGTATGTTCGCCGTCGGTCACGTTGCGGAGTTCGAACATTCCGTCGATGTTATAGAACGCTTCGTACGGCTGGTTGTCGAGAATTACATGAATGTGATTTCCCATGCCTGTTTCCGGATCTTTGTGCGGTTTGTAGCCTTTCAGATCGCCCGAAAGTTTCAGCATTACACGCACGGTCGAACTTTCGACGGTCGAACCGTCCGCCGGCGATTCGATCTCGAGTTTCGGTGCGGCCGAATCCTGTTCGCCGCGCGAAGCCATCATATCCTTGATGCTTTGCGGGCGTTCGGCGACCGAGATCTTCTGGGCCGGAGCCGCAGTGTTGTTGTTGGCGGTATTGTTGTTCGCCGCCGTGTTGTTCGACGCCGGAGCTCCGCACGCCGCTGTTAATGCCAATGCGATAAATGCGATAAAAAATCGTGTATTCTTCATAGTTTCTCCTCACTGATGAACGGCTTCGGCGGCCGTGAAAGTTGTCTTCGCGACGTCTTCGGCCGATGCCGCATAGTCGAAAACCTCTCGGAAATTTACGATCAGGCGGTCTTCGACATCTTTTAGATCAAGCTCTTTTCCAAGCAGCCTGTCCATAGATGTTACGGGTTCGCCCTCGCAGGCGATTATCCAGTTATAAAAGCTAAGGTCTGTATTTACGTTGAGTGCAAAGCCATGCGTCGTGACCCAGCGTTTTATGTGAACGCCGATGGCCGCGACCTTTCCTTCGGAAGTGTGAACGCCCGTCAGGCCTTCGATGCGGAATGCTTCGATATCGAAATCCTTCATCGTGCGAATAATGACCTCTTCGATATCGCGGACGTATTTGTGAACGTCTTCGCGTTCGGGTGAAAGACTGATGATGGGATAGCCGACTATCTGGCCGATGCCGTGGTACGTGACCTTGCCGCCGCGGTCCGTTTCGAAAACCTCAACGGCCAGCGAACGCAGAACTTCCGCGGTCGCCAGAACGCCATCCGATTTTGCACGGCGGCCGATCGTGAAGGTATGCGGATGTTCAAGCAGCAGAAAATGATCGCCGCCGCGCGTTGCTATAACGTCGGTTTCGAGGTCTTTCTGCAAACGAAGCGCGTCCGCATAAGCAATGCGCCCAAGCCGCCTTACTTCCAACGATCTATTCCGCATATCTATATATGATAGAATGTTTTTAACGTTTTTAACAGGAAGAACTTGATTATGAGATCAGTGCGGTTCATGCCGCTTTTGTTGTTATTGATGGTCGCGGCTGCGATTCCCGCCGCCGCTCAGCGTTCGCGCAAGCCCGCGCCGAAGCCTAGATTCAACGCCGATATCGCGAACGCCAAACAGAAAACCGAGAACCAGCTTTCGAACGTGAACCGATTTATCGAGGTGCTCGGTCCCATAGCGCAAAATATCGAAGACCTTGACCGCCAGAACCGCATAAAGCCACTGCCGAAAGATGTTTACGCAAAGAATGAGGTGAATAAGAAAAAGGTCATCGCGGCTTTGCGAAATTTGCGTGCGGGGCTTGTCGCTCTCGAAACGGATTTTCGTACGAAAGCCGTGCTGAAGAAATACCTGCCGAATATTCAGGGTATTTCCGACCTGGCGGCCGAAGCCGAAGATGACATGCTTGCGTCCAAATTCGTGGCGGCAAAAGATCCGCTGCGGAGCGTTGCGCAAAGGCTATCGGATACTTACGCTTTGTTAAAATAATAGAGAACGAACGGTGAATTTTATGAAGTTTATTTTGACAATGATCTTTATGACAGTGCTTCTGACGCTCGGCGTCGGGTCGGCTTTCGCCCAGAAACGCACATACTCGAAGCCGAAAGTCGTTACTTCAAGCACACTGCCCGGCAAAAAGACGACGACAAGAACGACGCGAAGATCTACGCCGGGAACGAACACGACAACGTCCGCGACATCGGTTGTTTCGGATTCAAGTCAAAAGGTTTCGAACCAGATCACTAACGTGACGCGGTTCTTGTTTCTGCTCGGCGGCATCGCCAAAGGCATCGAAGACCTGGATAAGGACAATAAAGCGAACCGGCAGGCACGCGAGGCGAATGAACAGAACAAAAAGGACGTTCAGCAGACGATCAGGAATCTGCGTGCGGGTTTGCTTGCATTGGAAACTGAATTTCAGCGGACGCCTGCGCTTCGGCCCTATCTGTCGAAGATCCAGGGCATTTCAAAACTCGCCTCACAATCGGAAAGCCTTGCGATGGCGAACCGTTTTATGGATTCCGGCAAACCGCTGGTGATAGTCGTCGAACAGCTTGCGGACACGCTAGCCGCAATGCCGTAGCGTCATTTATCGGCAGGCGCGGTTTCCGGTCGTAGTCCGAGCTTTTCGCGGATAAACGTTTCGGCTTCGTCCTTTTTTATCTCGCCGTTTATGACGTCCACTTTTTCGGCTATAACGTCGCCCGATGGCTTTATGTCCTTCGAATCGATAAAAACATAGAAAGGCGAACCCCATTTTCGTTTGTCGCCCGCTGCGGTGCGGATCTTATAATGCTCCGTGTTCAGGCGTTCGGAACTCGCGGTCGATTCGTAAACGGTCGCGTACGTAATGCTTTTCAGATTCAGATGCGCTTTCATATTCGAAAGCGAAGCATATTCGCCGACACCGATAATGCCCAGGCCGTCTTTGGCGTATTTGTCGTGCAGCTCCTGAACGATCGCCGCGTCGTAATCCCAATCGTGACACCACGGTGCAAAATAAACGACCAGCACAAGCTTTTTACCCGCCGCAAATTTCCGCAGGTCGATCTTTTCGTCACCCTTGATCGCTTTCAGCTCCCAATTCGGATACGAAATGCCGCCGTCCGTGATCGGCTTCTGATCATGCTGACCAAACGCGGAAGCCGCCGCAAAACAAAGAATTATGACCGCAAAGAATCGTTTCATATAAATTATTCCCGATAGTCAGGATATCTGCTTAGACGCACGAAAACAAGAAAATGTTTTACAGGAATTTAGGTTCCAATTTCTATATATCGTCCGGGTCAATGGCTGTGAGTTTCGGAAATCGATCGAAATCTTTGGTATTAAAAGTGACTATTGTCGGCACTCGGTAAACTATCATCGACGCCGCGATCTTTGCATCGTGGACTTTTGCGCCGCTCACCTTATGAGTTGAAACTAACTTTCGCCATTCTTGGAAGGTGGAGAGATTGTCCGGCAGCAGCACGAACTGCTTTTGTATCAAGTTTGCTTTGCGCTGGGTTTCCTCGATCGTTAGCCCCAATCCGCCGCGCGCCGATACCGGCCGAGTACAAACATTCCAGAATTCGGAAAGTATCTGCTGCGTGTAATAGAGAATTTCACCGGCCGCGCTCAGTTTGATGATGGCATTGAAAACAACAGGCCGCAGGGAATAGTCATTTTCGGCGAGGCGGAGAAAAGTATTCGTATCAAAAAGGTGAGCCATTAATCGTGATCGAAATAGATATCTTCGCGCGAATAAGTGCCTTCGTACACCGCATCTTCCTTTGCTCCTTCGGCAAAAGCGGCCAGGTCGTTCTTCAGTTCATCGATATCGTCGGGCCGCAGTGCAAGATTTTGCTCGTTCACAGGCAAAAGCCGACGCAGATATTCATCCACGGAAAGCCCGGCATTCTCGGCTAACGACCTGATAAATTCAAGCGTTTCCGGTTTGATGTTTCCTGCTACTACACTCATCGTTTTATATTATCACTTCGACACTGTCTGATGGAAGGTCCTTTTGCACGGTATATCTACTTCAAATTGTAATTCCGCCAAATAACCTTCTCGCACGTGAACGGTATTTCACTTCTGATCCTGACGGAGCGGAATTGCTTATCTTTCGGAAGCTCCGAAGATCTAAAACCGGCCAAATGAATGTGTCTAAATTCGGTTCCGTCGCCTTTACCATCGCCGAGTAAATAACTTCCGCCTTTAAGCGGATACCAGTTTCCCTCCGTGTCGGATATTTCTACTTCCGGAGAAACCTTCGTCCCGTCGGACAGGAAAAAGTCTTTGTCGTCTTCAGCTCCGATCGATATGTAAGCTCCGTCAATTTTGATCGCAACGGATTGATGGCGACGGGAGATCTTCATAGACGATTCTGGTGTTATCTCCGTCCCATCGGCTGTGACCGACGTGTCGCGGACAATTTCCCGGTCAACATACATCGGTGCCCGAAGATGCCTGGCCGCATATATGGCGGCGATCCCGATGATCATCAGGCCAAGAACCGAGCCGATAATAAGTAAGATAGGATCGTTCATGCTTGATATTTTTCTGATCTGACGAAAACCGCTTTACCGTTTCGACCAAACGGCGTGTTTAAGTCTATAATATTGAATTAAAAAAAGGCCAACTATTATGAGTGAACCTACGACAGTATCGGACATTTTCAGGCGCGCATTGGCGGTACGCGAAGCCAGCCCCAGTGCGTCATACAAAGACATAGCGGCAAAGCTCGTCAGCGAATTTGACGGCAAACCGTTTCCGGTGACGGCACAACTCACCATTCCGGAATACGACAACATCACGCCCGAAGAAGATTGGACCGCCGGGCTGCCGGTCGTTCTGCGCGGCATTCAGACCGAAGATTGGAAAGAGGTCATCCACGGCATAATCATCAGCCTGGAGCAGATCGAAAATTATCCTAAAGAATCGGGACGCGAGGACGATCCGAGCAAAGAATGGCGAAACCGCGACCGCGGCATTGCCGAAGCCGAGGAAAAGAACCTTCAGAAATGGATGCCCGAAGAGCTGATGGACATGGCAAAACGCAGCGTAAAAGCCCGATAGACCTTCGAACAAATTATGCGACGTGATACAACATCGTGGTTCAGCCACAATCTGAATATGGAAATGCCGCTTGTGGCTTACGGCCACGCAGGCTATCCGCTTTTGATGTTCCCGACGGCCGCGGCCGATTATCTGGAATATGAGCGTTTTTATTTGGTTGACGCGATCAAAGATTTTATCGAAGCCGGCCTTATCCGCGCGTATTCGATAAATTCGGTAAATAAATACAGCTTGCTGAACCGCGAATCGCATCCGGGCTGGAAGGTCGAAATGCTCTCGCGTTACGACCGCTATATTATGGAAGAGGTTCTGCCGCTGATCCGCAATGAATGCGGTGACGATGCAAAACCGCTGACGACCGGAGCATCGCTCGGCGCGTTCCTAGCGGTGAACACCTATTTCAAACACCCCGATTCGTTCCGCGGCGTGATTGCCATGAGCGGAAGCTACGATATCTATAACTACCTCGACAAAGGCTACTATGACGACAACGTCTATTTCAATAATCCGGCGATGTATGTAAAGAACATTCACGACGGATATGACCTTTCGCGTTTGCAGAATGCGGATTCGATCGTGCTTGTAACGGGCCAGGGCTCTTTCGAAGCTCCGGACCGAAGCCGCGAATTTTCAGGTATTCTTCATTCGAAAGGCATCCCGCATATGTTGGATGTTTGGGGACACGACGTGAATCACGATTGGGTCTGGTGGCGAAAAATGCTGCCGTATTACCTGGAAAAATTTACGCAGGAATAGTTTCGTGTATTTTTGTATGATTCGTGGTTAGAAAATAGAACTAACCAGGAATCACACGGATCACACAAAAGAACACCGAGCGGAGATACCGCACGACCCGCCATAAGAAAACACAAAAGAACCGATCACGAATTCCAAGGATCCGGAATTTGAAATCTGAAATTTGGAATCCAACGTCCTAACCGTCGCCTTTTTTGCCTTTGCGTTTGCCGCCTTCCGGTTGGGCCTGCGGCTCGGTCCGGCGTTCCGGTTCCCTAACCGGAGCTTTCGGTGGTTCAGGCTGCGGAAGCCTCGGTTTCGCGGGTTCGATGTTCACTTGCGGCTTATCGCCGCCGGTGGCGTCGGTGGCTCCCGGCTCGGTCGCCGTTTCATCCGTCTTGTCGGCCTCTGCGTCTGCCAACGCGCCGGATCTTATCGCCGCCTGATCGGCTCTCTCAAGTTTTTCAAGTTCCTCGCGTTTATTTCGTTCCATCAACGCCCGAATATCCGAAGGCATCGACGGCGGCGACGGGAACGATTCGCGCGGTTTTCCTTTCATGAACGAATTCATGAACGCGTTAAAGTACGGCAGGGCTCCGTGTCCGCCGGTCATGCCGCCGCCCAGATTTTCCTTGCGTTCCGGATTTCCCATCCACACGCCGGTCGTAAAGGTCGGCGTGTATCCGATGAACCAAACGTCGGTATGATCATTGACCGTACCGGTTTTGCCGGCAAGCGGTTGTCCGGCGGCGCTCGCGCCCGGCGCCGTTCCGCCCGGCGCCGTCACGCCGCGCATCATCTGCACCATTGTGAGCGCGACATATTCGCTCATTACCTTTGAACTGGAATTGTCCCATTCCTCAAGCAAACTGCCGTCGCGGCTGTAAACCTTTCTGATCAAATGCGGCGTCATTCGGATGCCCTTGTTCGGGAACGCCGAATATGCCGCTACCATTTCGAGCAGCGAAACCTCGCTTGCGCCGAGTGCGGACGGAAGGCTCGGAGCCATCGGGTTCGTTATGCCGAACCGCCTGACCATTTGAGCTCCAGCCTGAATGCCGACCTGCTCCAAAAGATGCACGGCCGCAAGGTTATACGATTTTGCAAGCGCGACCTTCATCGGAACATTCGGGTGGCTCAGGCTGCCGTCGTAGTTATGCGGCGACCATCCGCCGCGCTTTATCGGCGCTCCGCTTACCAGCATATCGGGCGTCATTCCGTCCTCGACCGCCGCCGCGTAGATGAACGGTTTGTATGCCGAACCGGTCTGCCGAAGCCCCTGCGTCGCATTATTGAACCGGTTCGTATGAAAATCGTAACCGCCGACCATGCAAACGATCTCGCCGTTGTGCGCATTTATCGAAACCAGCGAAGCCTGAACTTCCGGCACCTGGGAAAGTTCCACTTCAAGCGTCTGCGTTTCGGGGTCAACTTTTTTTATTAAAAATTCGGCCAAATATCCGGGTTTTAGTTCCGCCTTCGGACGTTTGCCGCTTCGGCCCATGTTGCCGGGACCGACGACCGCCGTAAATTTGCCGAAACGAACACCGACCTCGTCCGAGGTTTTGCTGGCGGAAACGACAAGGCCCTTTATATATTCGCCCTCGGTATATTCGTCGCCGTACCAATCGGCGTGTTTGAACGACCGCAGAGCTTTTTCGATGTCCTTTTCGTCCGTCATCGGCTGTCCGTCCGGATCGATCAGAATATTCTTATATTCTGAACGCCATTTGCGGCCGCGGTCGTAGGCGCGAAGCCTTTCGCGAATCACCTTTGTCGCTATCTTTTGCGCCTCGACATTTATGGTCGTGTAAACCTTTAATCCGCCCTGCGCAACACGCGTCGTGTATTTGTTCTCCAGATATTTTCGAATGTTTTCGACGGGATAATCCCACGCCGTCGATTTCGGTATCGATTGATAATACGCTGTGTCGGCAAGCTTGATCGGCTTTGCCTTTGCCGCATCGACCGCCGCCCGCGAATACCTTTCGGGGAAATATTTCGCCATTTGGTCAAGCACGATGTCGCGGCGCGTTTTCGCCTTTTCCATATTCCGCGTCGGCGAATATTCCGGCGATTTCGGAATTGCAGCGAGCAGTGCGGCTTCTTCGAGCGAAAGATCTTTCAGCGATTTGCCGAAATATGTTCGCGAACCGGCTTCGAAGCCATAGGCTCCGGCGCCGAGGAAAACGTAGTTCATATACATTTCCAGGATCTGGCGCTTCGTATAGAAACGTTCGATCTGTAGCGCGACCATCCATTCGTTCACCTTTCGCGTGTATGTTTGGTCCTTGTAAAGAAAAAGGTTTTTCGCGAGCTGCTGCGTGATCGTCGATCCGCCTTCGGTGGTTCCGGTCGTTATATTTTTGAAAACGACACCGGCGATGCGGTACGGGTCAATGCCGATGTGATCGTAAAAGCGGTTGTCTTCGATGGCGATGAGCGCGTCTTCGACGTTCTGCGGAATGTCTTCGGCTTTGATCGGTATGCGCTTTTCTATGGCAAATTCGGCCAGGACAGTTTCACCGTCGTCGGCGTAGATCGTCGTTACCTGCGGCGGACGGTATGTCGCAAGAGCCGAAACCTCGACCGAATACTGCGAATTATTCAGATAATACGAAACCAGAACGCCCGTCAGGCCGCCGGCCGAAACGGCCAGCACCAGCCCGAGCAAAAACCACGTAAAACCCGAAACGCGGGACGGCTGGCCCGTCGTTTCGACCTGTTTCGTTCTGATCTTTCCCATTTCTTTCGCCATATCAATAAAACTCCTAATTGACGAATCTGCGCATTTTAATGCTCACGACAAAACCGATCGCGATGAACGTCGAAAGTATCGCCGACAATCCGGAACTCATCAGCGGCAGCGGAACGCCGATGACCGGCAGCATTCCCAACGCCATCCCGACGTTTATGAATATCTGAAACGCCATCGATGCCGCGATGGACATTATAACAAGCATTCCCGCCCGGTCGGAAGCCTGACGCGCGCCGGCCACCATCCGCGAGAGCAAAAGCGCATACGCCAAAAGCAGCGAAATGCTTCCGATAAAGCCTGTGTTTTCCGCAGTTACGGCAAAAATGAAATCGGTCTGCGGTTCAGGTAAAAACTTCAAAACGCTTTGCGATGTTTCGCTGTCGCCTTGGATGCCGGTGAGTCCGCCTTTGCCGACCGTGATCGTCGATTGGATGGTGTGATAGCCATAACCGCGCGGATCGACGCTGTCGGGATCGATAATGGCATTGATGCGTTCCTGCTGATAGCGTTTGATCGCACCGGTTTTTACGCCGACGATATAAGCCGACGGGACAAGCACGACCGTTGCGACCAGCGCAATGACGACATACCGCATCTTTATCGCCGAAAGAAAGAGCACCGCCGCGAGTATCGGAAAATATGTCAGAGCCTGTCCGGCGTCCGGTTCGAGCATAATAATGCCGACCGGCCCGGCGAGTATCGCGCCGCCCACGAGCATTTCGCGAAACGTGAGCGGTCCGCCCTTGCGCGCGCCGAAATATTTTGCGAGCATCAGAACCGTCGGGATCTTTGCGAATTCGGACGGTTGAAACTGTCCGATCAGGGGCAGCCGAAGCCATGCCCGCTGGCCATTGACGACAACGCCGAGCGGCGACAGAACCAGCAGCAGCAGCACAAGAGCGAATACATAAAAGAACGGAGCGAGGTCAATGACGCGGCGGTAATCCGTGAACGCAATGACGCCGAACGCCACAAGCCCGATGCCGAGCCCGAGTATCTGTTTCGTCCAATACGATTCCGACGGCAGCGCATTGTAAATCTGCCAAACGCCGAAGCACGTAATGGCGATAACGAGAAATGTCGTCAGCCAGTCAAAATCCCTTAGGTCTCTTTTTTCGAGTATTGCTACCATTGCCGTCGCGCTCAGCCGAGCGCATTAAAATTATC
>CBFGSN010000084.1:0-12009 GCA_965651435.1 uncultured bacterium
ATGCGGCCGAGGTAGCGGAGCGCGTTGTGGAGTCCGATGAGCGTGATCTCTTCGCTGGCGCTCTGTTCGACGAGTTTTGCGGAATTTTCTATTTCGGTGACGGCCCGCGTAAGCAGATCGAAATGCCGGGCGTCAGAAACGAGAAAGCCGTCGTCCGCAGCCGCGTTCGCGTCCGCAAATGGTTCAACGATCGCCGAACGCAGCGTGTCTAATCCTTCGCCGGTAAGTGCCGAAACTGCCGTGACGCGTTCACCGCCGATACCCGCGCGAAATTCCGCGACAGTTTCCGGCGTTACTTTATCTATCTTGTTCAGGATGACGATGTGTTCGAGTTCGGCTGCGGACGCAAGGATCTTGCGGTCTTCGTCGTCGAATGGCATCGAAACATCCAGCATCACGGCGACAAGGTCGGCGTCCGCCATCGTTCGGCGCGAACGTTCTACGCCGATGCTTTCGACGGTGTCGGTCGTATCGCGAAGTCCGGCGGTGTCGATGAGCGAAACCGGAATGTCGCCGATGGTAAAAGTTTCGCGAAGCTGGTCGCGCGTTGTGCCGGCGATGTCTGTGACGATGGCGTGATCGGACCCGAGCAAGGCGTTAAACAAACTGGATTTTCCGACATTCGGGCGGCCGATCATCGCAACGCGAAGGCCTTCGCGAAGAAGATTTCCGGCTCGGAACGTAGCGGCCATCGCGGAAAGCCGTTCCGCCAGCCGCCCGAGGCGCATCCGAACATCCGCCGCGGCCGTTTCGGGAAGGTCGTCTTCCACAAATTCGAGAGCCGATTCCAGAATTACGATAATGTCCAGAAGTTCGTCTTTGACCGGCTGCAGGCTGTGCGAAAATTCACCGCGCATCTGGCGGATCGCCTGGCGCGCGGACGCCGTTGTGCGGGCGTCGATCAGATCGCGGATCGCTTCGGCTTCGGTCAGATCCATTCGGCCGGAGGCGACGGCGCGAAGGCTAAATTCGCCGGGTTCCGCCATACGCGCGCCGTATTTCAGACAAAGATCGACTACACGGCGAAGCACAACCGGCGAACCGTGACACGCTATTTCAACGACGTCTTCGCCCGTGAACGAATGCGGGGCTTTGAAATATGTAACGATCGCTTCATCAATGTTCTCGTCGTCCGCGCGAAGCGTTTTCAGGATCGCCTGACGCGGCTCCGGTGTGGCGTCGACTTCGCCGACGAGCCTTGCCGCTATCAAAAGCGCAGCCGGACCGCTCAGGCGAATAACGCCGATTCCGCTTCGTCCAAAAGGTGTCGCGAGAGCTGTGATCGTGTCAGACATGAAGCTAGATTTTCGCCGTTAAAAGGAAAGAAAGCAATGTCAAAAAATAGAAGTTCGCGAACCGAAATGAGGTATAATTATATTCATGGAAGATAACGGCCGCCAAAAACGCGCAGAACTTCGCCGTCAGAAAATGATCATTACTAAAGTCACGAAGGACGAAGCTGAAACCGATCTGACTCCGGTATTTGGAATTCAAGCTATGGAGCTGGCCGCTCTTTTGAGCAGACAGGCTTGGGCTTTTGGCGGACGCTCCTTTCCCAACTATGAACGGAAAAATATTCCGGTCCGGTTTGTAGAACAGGATCTTAAGTGACAGGACTCACAACAGATTTTATCGAGCTTTTATGTTGCCTTGTCGATGGGGAAGTGGATTTTCTCGTTGTTGGCGGATACGCGGTCGCGTATTACGGATATCCTAGAGCTACAAAAGATATTGATATTTTCGTTAGAGCCGATCACGAAAATGCGGCAAAGCTTTATAAGGCGCTCGTGGAATTCGGTGCTCCGTTAACCGAGTTCGATGTCGTCGAAGAGGATTTCTCAGATTACGGCGGAGTTCTTCAGCTTGGTGTTGCGCCACAAAGAATAGATATTCTTAACCGGATCTCAGGCGTTACATATGTGGAAGCCGAGGCGGGGGCTGAGCAATTCAAAGTTCTCGGGCGAGATGTTCGCGTAATCGGCATCGAAGCACTTATCAAGAACAAACTTGCGGCCGGGCGGGATCAAGACCTCGTCGATGCCAAAAAGCTGAGACACCTTCAAAAATAACTCCTTATTTCAATCTAACCTGAAGCCGCCGGTCGCGGCCGACGCCTACCGATTCGCTCATCAGGTCTTCGTCCGCCTGCAGAGCGGTGTGTATCACACGGCGTTCGGTCGAATTCAAAATGCCGAACGTAAAAGGCATACCGCTTTTTCGCACCTGGTTTCCGGCGAAACGCGCCATTGCGTAAAGTTCGGATTTGCGCGCCTGACGAAAGCCTTCGGCGTCGCAAATTATGCGTTGGTCGCGTTCGATCTCGCGGCCGAAGATCTGGAAGAGTATCGTTTCGAATGCGTCGAGAAGTTCGGCATTTTCCGAAAGTGCGTAGCCCGAATCTTCGCCGCTTAGGTCAAGCAGACAGCCTTCGTTCGTGACCCGTGACGTGACGGAAAGATCGAGTCCCATTTCTTCTACAAGCGCCGTCAAAAATTCCTGCGCCTCGCCGCAAACATTTTCAATTGATTTTTCCATATCGTTCACAAACCTTTACGAAGTCGCCAGCTTCTGTTTTTGTTTGACCTTTTTCGCGCCTTTCGGAACGCTGTCCACAACGGCCGGGGCTTCGGGCGGTTCACCGGTTTTATTGATCCGGTTTATTATCATCTGCTGGCCAAAGCTTACAATATTACCCGTGAACCAATAAAGCAGCAAACCGGACGGAGCGGCCCACATGACCCACAGCATCATGACCGGCATCAGGTATGTCATCAGCTTTTGCTGCGTCTGCTGTTCGGGCGTGACGGCCGCGGTCGTCGGCGTAAACTTCATCGCCAGGATCATTGACAGTGCAAACCCGAATTCGAGCAGGTGCCACGGATCTGCCGCCGAAAGATCCGGCAGCCACATAAATGACGCCTGACGCACCTCGACGGAAACAGTGACCGCGGTGTAAAACGCAAGCAGCAGCGGAAACTGAAGCAGCATCGGCAGACAGCCGCCTATTGGCAAAGCGTCTTTTGTCATCCGCAGCTGTTCCATCTGAACTTCGCGCATTCGCGGATCGTCATTCGGAACGCCCTTTTTCTGAAGGTCTTTTAGCCGCTCCTGGATCTCCTTCATTTTCGGCGCATTCGCCGAAGCTTTCTTGAATGATTTCGCCTGCGACCATCGAAGCGGGAACAGCAGCGAATAGAAAAAGATCGTGAAAAGAATGATCGCAAGGCCGTAGTTGTGCGTGACCTTGTTCAGATAATGGAGCGCGTAAACGATCGGTATCGAGATAGGTTTTACGAACCAGCGGATCGGCCAATAATTGCTGAAATTGATCAGATCGACGAGGTTTACCTCGCGGCCAACACTGTCGGACAAAGGCCCGCTAAGTTCGCTGAGGACAAAATAGTCTTTCGTTCCGGTAAAGATCTTATTGACCGAACCGTCGGCGGCGATCGGCACATAAGCCGTGATCAGATGGCGTGTTTCGGTGGTCGATTCGGCACGCGTGACCCAACTGTAAATGCTCGGATAATAAGGTTGTGTATCTACATCGTATCGCGACGCGCGAAATTCGAGTCCCTGTCCCACGTTCGCCGGGATCGCGGCCATCGCAAAATACGCATCGCCGACACCGGCCCAATTCACGCTGCCCGGATCTTGGATCGCGGCTTTGTTGTTCGCGTCAAATTCGAACGCGCTCATGCCCGTGTGGCGGCGTATGTCGTCGTCAATGCCGGAAACGCCTTCGGATTCGATCTGGTAAAAAGTGTGGTGATTTATGGCGTGATCGCCGATGCTCGCGCCGATCAAAAGCTTTGTGTTCTGAACCGGCTGGCCGTTTTGCGTAACGCTGACGGCAAGATCGGAAATGTAGCTGTCGCCGCGGAACGTAAATATTTTTTTGACCTCGACACCGTTCGCGCCGTTGAAAGTGAATTCAACGGTTTTCTCTTCGCCCGCGGCGAGTTCGATCGTTTCCTCCGGAACCGAAACTGTGTATCCCGAGAGATTGATCGTTTTTGTCAAAGCCTCGTCCGGTGTCAAAAGCCGAAAGGGAACTTCGCGCGGATCGGATTCCAGAGCCTTTTGCGAAATTAGCTGAAGCGGTTTTTCGTTACTCGCATCGGAACCGTCGGCCCAAAGCGGATAAGTGCCCTTGGATGATCGGGATTCTTTTAATATCCAGCCGGTCGCGACCGCGCCTCTCGAATCGAACGTCGCTTCGTAAAGCGGCGTTTTGATAACGATCTGCCGCTGCGGAGCGTTGTCTTCGGTTGCCGGTGCCGGAGTTTCCGTTGTCTCGGGTGTTGGCGTCGGCTGTGTCTGCGCGGCGTCGGTATTGGCGGCGGACGTGTTCGCATTCGCGTTATTTGCCGCGACATTCGCGTTGGCATTGTCGGCCGGTGGCGGCGGTGCGAAAAAGTACGACCAAGCGAAAAGCACCACCATCGAAAGCACAGCGGCTATTATGAAACGAGATATATTACTGCTGTTTTCCATTATAAAATTACTTCACCGGATCGTGGCCGCCTTTGCATAAAGGCTGGCAGCGCAATATGCGCCAAATTCCCATTCCGACCCCGCGAAACACGCCGTATTTTTCGATGGCCTGTTTTGCATATTCCGAACATGTTGGTTCAAACCGGCAGGCAGGCGGAAGCAAAGGCGAAACGAACGCCTTATACAAACCAAGCATGTCCAGAACCAAAAATTTCATCGTATAAACTATAATGCCACGGCGAGCTCAAAGCCTTTGACGAAGCGGTCGGCAATATTCTGTGCCGAACCGACTTCAACGAACGCTGTGCTGCTGTGGCTGTGGATCTTTCTTATCCTTTTTCCGAAAGGCGTTTCACGATCTGTCCGAATTCCGCCAGCGGTTCCGCAAGCTTTTCGGCAAGTATCGCGCGTTTGGCATTCAACACGATATCGAGCTTTTCGCTTATCGCCGCAAGCTCCGTTTTGCTGAGCCGAAACGTTTCCCGCAAAAGCCTTTTTGCGCGGTTTCTGTCATGCGCCTTGCCGACCGCTTTCTTTGTTGCCGTGACGCCAACGCGGTGAACGGCGCGTTCATTCGGCAAGATAAAAACGGTCATATAACGGCCGTCGATACGCCTGCCATTACCGTAAACATTCAGAAATTCCGAGCGTTTTCTTAGCCGTTGCTCTTTCGGAAAACCGAAGTTTAATAATGGTGAACCGTCAATCTTTTGCGTCCTTTTGCCCGGCGGCGTTTCAGAACCGCGCGGCCGTTCTTCGTCGCCATGCGCGCGCGAAACCCGTGCTTCTTTGCCCGGCGGCGGTTGTTCGGTTGATATGTTCTCTTTGGCATAATTACCCTCCATCTGATTCACTATAAAGTGAAAACTTTAAAATTAGCGTTCTGTAGTGCAATTGTCAAGCAAAACGCCCACTGAAATTATTCGTGTTCGCTTGTGTTTATCGAATATATTGCTTTAATTCTCCGCATTGCTCAAAATAGAGAAATCGAAAAGAAGGAGGCGCGCTAAAAATGAGCTTACCGAAAACGATCGACCCGGCAAACTGGGATAAATACCTGAGCGAATTTTCCGAACGCAACCGCGGTCGCCGCGCGCGTTTCGAATTATTTCGCCGCGACGGCGAGATCGCCGAAGAAGAACAGGAAGGAAGTTTTGATTCGATATCGCTGGACGGCGGAGCGGTCATTATCGTCCGTATCGACAAAAGCAAACGAAGCGAGGCCGAAATGAAAGACCGCATCCCGAATGTTCACGGCATTTCGGTTCAGCATGACGCGGACGGCAGCGACAATACCGTCGAATTTACGAACGACCGCGGAGATCTGACCATACTGCATTTCGAATCGACCGTCGATGGTGATTCATAAGCCGCCGTTCGGTCAGATTCCGCTAATGACCTTTCGGCCCTCGATCCTCAGCGCTTTCTGCGCTATTCGCCTGACAGCTTCGATATAAGTTTCGTGTTCTATCGTAAGGATGCGTTCGGACAAGGTTTCTGCCGTGTCGTCATCGCGAACCTCAACACTCCGCTGTATGATGATCGGCCCGTGGTCGAGTTCGTCATCAACAAAATGGACGGTGCATCCGGATATTTTTACGCCGTGATCGATGGCCTGCTGCTGCACATTCAGGCCGGTAAATGCCGGCAAAAGGCTCGGGTGAATATTTACGATGCGGTTCGGGAATGCTCGGACGAATTCCGGCGACAAAAGCCGCATATAACCCGCGAGGCACACAAGCTCCACGTTCCTTTTCTGTAGTTCCGCGGCGATCTCTGCGTCGTGTTCCGCACGCGTTCGGCCGCCTCGTTCGATGACGAGCGTTTCGATGCCGCGTTCCGCCGCCTTTGCCAAACCGGCCGCGCCGCGTTTATCGCTGATGACAACAGCGACCTCGGACGCAGGAATGCGCCCGTCCGCAACCGCATCCGCGATGGCTGCCATATTCGAACCGCGGCCTGAAATTAGAATTCCGATCTTCATAGAGGTATTGAACGATTATATTCGATGTCCCGCAAACAGACGAGTTACATCAACCGAGCTTTTCCCCTTGCTCAAAATGTGAGGTATATTCGGAAAGTTCAACCTTGAACGAAGTTCACATATTTGTTAACATCTATATGCGTGAAGTAATTCACTATAAAACAGCGACGGGGCACGTACCGGTCAAAGAATTTTTAGATTCACTTAGCGGAAAACAGGCGGCGAAAGTGACGTGGGTGCTCAGTCTGATCGAAGACCTGCCGTTCATTCCAAAACAGTATTTCAAGAAGCTGGTCGGAACGGATGATATTTGGGAGGTAAGGATAGATTCAGGAAACGACACGTTTCGGATCTTGTGCTTTTTTGAACGGGGAAATCTCGTGGTCCTGACCAATGGATTTGCAAAGAAAACCGAGAAAACGCCCGTAAACGAAATAAAGCTTGCAGAAGCCAGAAAAGACGATTATTTGAGGAGAAAGAATGAGCGATCTTAAAAGATACGTCGAAGAAAGAAAGAAACGCGATCCGGATTTTGCTGCGGGTTATGACGAAGGCTATGAAAATTTTAAGATAGGCGTTCTGTTCCAGCTTTCGCGCGAACAGGCCGGTATGACGCAGGAAGAGGTTGCCCGCCGCATGGGCACGAAAAAAAGCGCCATCTCGCGCATAGAAAACCACGCCGAAGACATACGCCTTTCGACGCTTCGCAAATACGCCAAAGCCATCGGCAAAGAATTTAAGCTGGAGATCAAATAGGTGCGATTCCATGAGTTCAGGGCAGGAGACGATCGAATTTCCGCAGGCAAGATTCCACTATTAAGCAAATGAGTAATAACGACAAGGCACACTCATTAATACGCGCATTCTTCTCGTCAGTCGGAGCCGGCCGGGCCGCGCTCAATGCCGACCCATCTTTGATAAATGAACGTTCCGGCCTTGGCGAAACCGTACTTCATTATCTTGCCGTTGAGAATCAACTTGACGCCGTCAAATTTCTGGTCGAAGAAAAGAAAGCCGATGTAAATTCGCTTAACGACTTTGGAGATTCACCGTTGTCCGAAGCTGCCGAGCTTGGTCACGTTGAACTCGTCAAATACCTTCTGCAGAAAGGTGCAAAGCTGAAATTCAAAGGCCAGAAGGTCGTTCTTCACGGCGCGGTCCGTGGAGGAAACGCTGAGATCGTTAAGATCTTGTTGGCCGCGGGCGCTGACGTGAATGAGGTCGGTGATCTAAAAGATACAGCGCTTCACGTTGCTGCAGAGTGGAATGAGGATGACGAAATCACGAAGCTGCTGCTCGAAGCCGGAGCCGATATAAATGCTCGCCGGATTTTTGATAAGACACCGTTGGATGTCGCTGAATATAACGGTGCGTCAAAGATCGCCGCCGCTTTGCGTAAAGTCGCGGAAAAGTGTATTTGAAATGTGTTTTATATGACGCGCCACCATGGAACCGCAAGCACATCGGGAGCGATCCAATCCGTTAACTCTCCGCAATGGATCAGAAGTCCCGGTAGCGACCTATTTTCATACTCTTTTCGAAAGCTCCGCAAATTTTTCGCGTCGCCGATCCGAGGATTCCCCGTAGATTTAATTTCGATGGGCAAAAGGCCACGGCGCGTTTCAATGACGATATCCACTTCTTCACCGGTTTGCGTTCGCCAATAAAAAAGTTCAGCTCGCTCATCTCTTGAATCGCGCCATGCGACGAGGTCGAGCAGGAAAAGATTTTCAAGATGCGGTCCGCCGGGTTCCGAGCTTTCGGCCAAATTTAGCGCGGTTCCGGTGTCACCCCAATAAAGCTTTGGCGACTTTATGAGCCTTTTGGTTCGATTAACGGAATACGCCGGGAGGCGGACCAGCATATAGGACGTTTCCAACAGGTTCAGATATCGATGAACCGTCGGCTGCGGCAAGCCGACGTCGCGGCTCAATTCGGTTTGATTGAGAATGCCGCCGATCCGATGACAAGCCGCGCGCATAAGACGGCGAAAATCCGGCAGCGCGTCGATGGAAGAGAGATCCTGGAGATCTCGCTCTAAATAGGTACGGATATATCCGTCGAACCAGATCGTCCGCTGTTTATCGGTCTTTAGTTCCGTGGCCGGTGTCGGAAATCCGCCGCGGAGTGAAAGCGAACGCCAATCTTCATTTTTCGAAGCTTCTTTGTTAACGATATCAAGCCAGGTATTGCTAGGGGAATTGACCAGCTTTTCCCAGATCCCGCATTGTCCCAGGCCTAATTGTTCGCGCCGCGTCATTGGCCAAAGTGTCAGATAACTGGCCCTTCCGGCGAGCGACTCCGAAACTTTTCCCATTAGCAGAAGATTTGCCGATCCCGTCAGCAGAAATTGTCCGGCCCGTCGATTGACGTCTATCGCACGTTTAACCGCAAGTAAGACGTCGGGTTCTCTTTGGACTTCGTCGAGTGTGATCGGCATCGTTCCGCCAGTCAGGGTCTCCGGGTCGGTCCGCGCCTGTTCTAAAACATCGAGGTCATCAAGGGTATAAAATCTACGTTCAGTCGGAACCAATTCACGCGCGAGTGTGCTTTTACCTGTTTGCCGCGCACCCGTAACGACCACGGCAGGCATTACGGAAAGTCGTTCCGAGAGTGCTTTCGTAACCAATCTTGGCAGTGTAAATCTATTCACGGTATGAATGATATCCATTCACGCTATGAATTACAACACAAATTTTATTCAGACAAGTTTCTCCGAACAAAATTTCCAATAGCGACGTTAAAGGATTTTATGAAAAATGTCCTATGCGTTTTGCTTCTTGTTTTTGCCGCGTTTGGTTCGGTGTCGGCACAATCCGAAAATTCTGCAGAGAATATGCCCGTTCG
The DNA here is from genome assembly GCA_965651435.1 of uncultured bacterium. Lineage (GTDB taxonomy): Bacteria > Acidobacteriota > Blastocatellia > Pyrinomonadales > Pyrinomonadaceae > OLB17. The sequence continues at coordinate 9,329 of CBFGSN010000084.1, forward strand.
TGTTGCCGCCGATCCCGCTAAAGGTTTTGCGTATCCGTACTATTATTACGTTCCGAAAGAGATCCGCGACGGCGGTTCGTCAAAGGAACATACGATCCTTGTTCTGCCGAACAACTCCGGCAAGAGCAGCGACGATCCGAATTTTCAGGAAGAAGACGTAAAGACACAGTTGAAGAAGAACGTCGGGTTTGCCGACCGATTGGGCGTCGTGCTGATCGAACCGGCTTTTCCACGTCCCGCGGCCGATTGGCGGATCTATACTCACGCCCTCGACCGCGATTCGATGCTGACGGAAAAGAAGGAATACAAACGGTTCGATCTGCAGCTGGTCGCAATGATCGACGACGCCCGCGAACGGCTGCGCGGTGAAAAACTGAGGGTCGAAAAACGCGTTTTGATGTTCGGATTTTCTGCTTCGGGAATGTTCGTAAATCGTTTCGTGTTTCTGCATCCGACACGCGTCAAAGCCGCGATCGTCGGTTCGCCCGGCGGATGGCCGATCGCGCCGGCCGATTCATACAAGGGCAAAACGCTGCGTTACCCGATCGGCACGTCGGACCTGAAAACGGTCGCGGGCAAAAGCCTCGACATCAAAAACCTGCGAAAGGTTCCGCTTTTGATGATGCTCGGCGACCAGGACGAGAACGATTCGGTCGTCTATCGCGACAGCTACGAAAAGGACGACGAAAAGCTCATCTTTGAACTTTTCGGCAAAACACCGGTCGAACGCTGGGACGATGCTGAAAAACTCTACAAAGAGAACAAACTGAACGCCGAGTTTCACCTGTACCCGAACGTCGCGCACACGCTGAATAAAGAAATGATCGACGAACTGTTCGCGTTCCTGAAAAAAAACACGCTGTGAGTGGTGTTAACTCTTGTCTATTCGGGCGCGGGCCATTCAAACGAACTTAGAATTTCTTCTCTACTTTGAAGTGCATTGTCTCCCACCTGATGAATGAATGCAAAAATGACGCAATCATCTCCAAATGCTTTTAAGTAAAAATCTATATCTTGCATCAGAATCGTATGTTCGCCCAATTCAGTCGTATTAAAGGTAATTCTCTGCCACGACTTCAAATTGCCTTCTGAGATCAACGCGTTGTCAAAAATTCGTTCAGATTGCGGTCCGGCGTTTTTGAGTTCATCAGTCAGTTCATCAACTGGTTTTCGAATGATATATACACGAGCCTGATCGCTCACGACGCCTTCGTCCCATCCCTTTTCGCCGAAATGCGCGGCGCATCTGTCATAAGGTAATACCGAGTCCAAGAATTCTGCTTTCCTCGCTTGGAAAGTGCGCTTGTAATAAAGGCTCTGCAGTTCCTCATTGGTCAGATATAAGTTTTTACCGAATTTTGATGGCAGCCAGTCCGCCGGCATATCAAAAGTCGCATTGTACGGAACGATCTTGATCGTATTACCAGTTAGGACAGAATGCGGGCTGTTACTTCTATCGACTGGAGGGGGCGGCTCCGGTGATCTAGACATTTGCCCACAACTTGCCGCAATGAGAACACCTCCTGCTGCGATAAGGAATGTGAGAACAAGTCTGAGAAATGGCTGCCGCATATATCGATTCGTGTTTGAATTCTGAATGATAATTGTCTAACCGCTGTTCACTACGCCCAGAACGACCGCGGCCATCCCGAAGATCCACGAAGCAAAGGTACACAGACGCATGTATAGAAGAATTCTGAGTATTGCCGGTTCTTTTCGCATCCAATCGTCGTCACCGAAGGTCCATACCAAAACCCGGACAGATCGCTGAATAGAGCCGCCGAATAACGACGCTTCGGCAGGTATCCAAAGAAATCCCATTGGTTTGCCCGCTTTTTCCCATTCGCTTCGATAGTTGCTGTACTGAAATTTCAGCACCTTATCAAAAAGCGTAAATCCCGCTATGAGAAATGCACCCGCGGTCAGGAAAAGCGCAAGGATCACACCGACACCTCCTTGCTGCCTTCGGTTACGAATCCGATCTCGCGTGCGTCTTTTAATGTGGCCAATATTTGGTCTTTGCTGCTTTCCGAACAAACGACGATCATGCCGATGCCCATGTTGAATGTGCGGAACATTTCCGCGTCGGGGACGCTGCCGAGTTTTTGCATCAAGCCAAATATCGGCGGTTCGGGCCACGAGCCGCGGTTTATTTTGACGCCGACGCCTTCGGGCAAGATGCGCGGAATGTTTTCGAGAAATCCGCCGCCGGTTATGTGCGCGAGGCCTTTGATGATGCCGGAATCGAGCAGCGGCCCGATCTGCGGCAAAAAGCTTTGATGAGTTTCGAGCAAAGCTTCGCCGACGGTCGAGCCGAGTTCTTCGATGTATGAATCGGCAGAGTATCCGCCGACCTCAAAAAAGAGTTTGCGGGCGAGCGAATAGCCGTTCGTCTGCAGGCCGGCCGCCGGAAGGCCGAGCACAACGTCGCCCGGTTTGATGTCTTTGCCGTCGATGACCTTTGCTTTATCGACGACGCCGACGATAAATCCCGCGAGGTCGTATTCGCCGTCCGCATACATCGAAGGCATTTCGGCCGTTTCGCCGCCGAGCAAAACACAGCCGTTCTCACGGCACGCGCGTGCCATTCCTTTGACAACGTCGGCCGTCACGTCCGGTTCCAGCTTTCCGGTCGCGAAATAATCCAGAAAGAAAAGCGGCCGCGCGCCCTGAACCAAAAT
>CBFGSN010000085.1:0-11657 GCA_965651435.1 uncultured bacterium
GTTGCGTTCTATCGTCCTTCGACCGGCCAATGGTTCGTTTTGCAAAGTGAGGACTTCGGCTATTACGCGTTCCCGTTCGGTGCGGCGGGCGACATTCCGGTGCCAGGCGATTACGACGGTGACGGACGTTTCGACGCGGCTGTGTTCCGACCGTCCGACGGCAACTGGTACGTCAACGGCTCGACCGCGGGCGTGATGATACAGCACTTCGGCTCCGGTGGCGACCTGCCCGTCCCGAATGCCTATGTGCATTAAGCTCGAATCGAGGAACAATGAAAGGCTCGCCGATCGAGTTCGACGAGCCATTTCTCGTTTGAATTTGCTTACCTTACTCCCATTCGATGGTTCCGGGCGGTTTTGAGGTTATGTCATATACGACGCGGTTGATGCCGCGGACTTCGCTGGTGATGCGGGACGAAACGCGTGCGAGCAGGTCGTGCGAAAGCCTAGCCCAATCGGCGGTCATGCCGTCGGACGATGTCACGGCCCGCAGTGCGACGGTTTTTTCGTATGTGCGGAAATCGCCCATTACGCCAACGGATTGGATCGGCAAAAGCACGGCGAATGCCTGCCAGACCTCTTTGTAAACGCCGAAATTGTGCAGCTCCTCCAAAAATATGCGGTCCGCCTTTTGCAGCAGTTCGACCTTTTCGGCGGTGATATCGCCGAGTATGCGGACGCCGAGCCCCGGTCCCGGAAACGGGTGCCGATGCAGTATTTCGTCCGGAATCCCGAGGTCTTTGCCGATCGCTCGAACTTCGTCCTTGAACAATTCGCGAAGCGGTTCGATGAGCTTCAGGTTCATTTTTTCCGGAAGCCCGCCGACGTTGTGGTGTGATTTTATCGTCACGGACGCGCCGCGTATCGAAACCGATTCGATCACGTCCGGGTAAAGCGTGCCCTGAACGAGCCATGCCGCGTCGCCGACATTTTTCGCTTCGGTCTCGAACACGTCTATGAATTTTGCTCCGATGGCCTTGCGTTTCTTTTCCGGATCGGTGACGCCCGCGAGTACGCCGTAAAATTCCGCCGATGCATCGACGCCCCGCACGTTCAGGTGCATCTTTTCGTTATACAGCCGCAGCGTGTCGTCGAATTCGCTGTAACGCAGCAGGCCGTTGTTGACGAAGATGCACGTTTGCCGATCGCCGATCGCTTCGTGAACAAGCGCGGCCGCGACGGTCGAATCGACGCCGCCCGAAAGTCCGCAAACGACGTTGCCGCTTGTGCCGACCGTTTCGCGAATACGTTCGATCTCTTCTTTTATGAACTGCGACGGCGTCCAATCGCCCGTGCATTTGCAGATATTAAAAAGGAAATTTCGCAGAACTTCTTTGCCGAGCGGCGTATGCGAAACCTCCGGATGAAACTGTACGCAATAGATATTTCGTTCTTCGGATTCCATTGCCGTGACGACATCGCCGGTCGTCGCGGTGCGTTTGAACCCGGCCGGAAGGTCCGTGACGTGGTCGCCGTGGCTCATCCAAACGTCGAGTTCAAAGGGAAGTTCGTTGAAAAGCTTTGTCGAACCGCTCAGCACCTTTAGCTGCGCGTGGCCGTATTCGCGCCGCGCGGCGGGCGAGCTTTTTCCGCCAAGGTCGATAGCGACAAGCTGCATTCCATAACAGATCCCAAGCACCGGTGCCTCGATCTTTTCATAGAAATCCGGACTGACGCGCGGCGCGTCCTCGTCCGTGACGCTCGACGGGCCGCCCGAAAGTATCACGCCCTTCGGCCGTTTGGCGGCGATCTCGTCCGCGCTCAGATGAAAAGGATGTATCTCGCAATAAACGCCTTGCTCGCGCACACGCCGCGCGATTAGCTGTGTATATTGCGACCCGAAATCAAGAATTAAGATTAGTTCGTGGTTCAATGACTCGCTCCAGTTGGAAATGTAAAAGTAGATTATACCCGGAATGGAATAAATTGCAGTAGGCCGAAATATATTTGGTCCTGCGACACAAAGGCCCGAACAAGATAAATTACGACCTTTTCAGAGCCGTCACGATCATTTTCTCCAACACCTTTTTGTCCACATCCGCGAGGCGTTTGATGTAGATACAGCCTTTGCCCGTCTTGTGTTTGCCGAGTTTTGCGAGCGTGTCCGAAAGCGAAGCGGTGTCGCAGGTCAGATAAAGAGAAATGCTGTTCTTTCGCGGCGAGAAGGCTGTTTTTGGCTGGTCCAATTCGCGGCCCGATTCGTATTTGATATGCTCCGAACCGAATCCGATGATCGCCGTGCCCCACATTTTCGGCTCTTTGCCGGTTGCCTTCCGCATCATCTCGATGATCGCCCTGCTGTCATCACGCTGCTGTTCGTTCGTCAGCGTATTCAAAAATTTTTCGACGCTTGCGTCCGTTTCGACGGTTTTATTTTTCGCGGCAGGCATGAAGGAATGATAACCGAACGACCCGAAAACTCAAATCGTTTTTGGAGTCTGTAACCGCCGCAGAACACTTGACAACGGCGGCGATTCTTCCTAATCTTAAGGTTCGTGTCGGTGGGCGAAAAGCGTCCGCGAACGCACGAATATTCCGCAGTAGCTCAATGGCAGAGCATTCGGCTGTTAACCGAAGGGTTGTAAGTTCGAGTCTTACCTGCGGAGCCAATCTTATGCGAAAAGCCTGCTCAGACACGAGCGGGCTTTTTAATTTGTACCAGATCTATATGCGGAGCCAAAGCGGTGGCCGAAGGTCGAGGCGGTGTGAGGTGACCGCCTTGTTGATTCGCGATTCGCAATTGATTCTTTGGGTGTCTTTTCCTGCGGTTGGTGGTTAATTCTTTCGTTCAGATCACTAAAACCTTTCAAACCACCGAATATCATAAATATCATCATTCGCCAGAGCGTGCTGAGATGTGATAATGCATCAGACCGAACGGGATTCTTGTTCCGCTTCGTCTTCGGGCTCTGTTGCTTTCTTTACCACTGATCGGGAAGAACGGGAAGTTTTTAGTTAGGAATAGCTCACAGCTGCTGTCGCAGACGGTACTGACCTGCCGCCGGTTCCATGTTTCATTTGTTTTGCGTGTTTCAGCTGTTTCAGGTGTTTATATGTTTCAGATGTTTTACGGAACTCTCCTCCGCTCAGAAACGAAACACGCGGTGTCGATTGTTATCGGGAATTGCGGTTGAGACGTTCATTGACGATGTCGCCGTAATTTTCGAGCGGCGGCGTGCCGAGCGGATCGGCGGTTTCGAAGGTTAGCCGTTTGCCCTCGCGCAAAAACGAGCTGCCGTTCCATTTATAGACGGAGCGTGTGAAGTAGGTCGGGCAGCAGAGCTGCTCTTCGTCGCCGGTGACCTTGCCGGTTTCGACCTCGCCGAGAATGAAGCGGTCCTGGCCGTAAAGCTCGACGATGACCTCGCCGTTTTCCGGTCGAATGTCTTTCAGGCCTCCGTCGGCACGATCGCCGGTACGGAAATGCCATATGAGCTCGGGTTTACCGTCCTTCCATTCGTAGATGTAAACCACTTGCGGAATGGCGCTTCCGGCGGTTTCGATCTTCAGAACGACGATGGCTTCGTCCTGTCCGTCGCCGGTTACGTCAAAGTATTTGACGACGACGAAGCTCATACCGATGCGGCGGGAAGCACGACGTTCTATGCGCTCGTCGTTCGACATATCTTCGTTGACCGCGGGTGAAACCGGGTCAACGTGGCCGTTGACCAGTGTGATGTCGGCGCCGTCCGGATTTTGCCAGCCGCGCGGAAGCGGATATGTATGATTGCGGAAATCGAATTCGCCAAGTGGCGACGCGGTTTTAAAGAAGCGTTTGTCGGCGATCTCGTTCTGCAGGTCGGGTATCGCCGGCGAAGGCTCCGGAGTCGGAGCGACCGTCACCGGCGTTTCGGGCGATGTGTTCGCCGCCGTGTCTTCGTTATCGGTTCCCGAACCGCAGGCCGCGGCAAATAAAAGAACTGCAATAGCCATTAGATATGCTATTTCTTTTAGCCGAATCTCCATCATTGATCAGAATGTTCCTAGTCTCTGGTAAGGCTCCTGTACTTTATTCTATGGGGCTGTTCCGCATCGACGCCAAGCCGGCGCTTTCTGTCCGCTTCGTATTCGCTGTAATTTCCGTCGAAATATTCGACGTGCGAATCGCCTTCGAACGCGAGAATGTGGGTCGCGATGCGATCCAGGAACCAACGGTCATGACTTATTACGACGGCGCAGCCCGCAAAGTTTTCGAGAGCTTCTTCGAGTGCACGCATCGTGTTCACATCAAGGTCGTTCGTCGGTTCGTCAAGGAGAAGAACGTTCGCGCCCGACTTCAGCATTTTCGCCAGGTGGACGCGGTTGCGTTCGCCGCCCGAAAGCTGGCCGACACGCTTTTGCTGGTCGCTGCCGGAAAAATTAAACCGCGAAACGTATGCACGCGAATTCATCTCGCGCTTGCCGAGCTGAACGAAATCAAGTCCGTCGGATATCTCGTCAAAGATCGTTTTATCGGGGTCCAGGCTGTCGCGCGATTGATCGACATAGCCGAGTTTGACGGTCGAACCGACCTTGAATTCACCGGAATCGGCCGCGTCCTGTCCGGTGATCAAACGGAAAAGCGTCGTTTTCCCCGCTCCGTTCGGGCCGATGACGCCGACAATGCCGCCCGGCGGCAGCGAGAAATCGAGCCCTTCGAAAAGAAGTTTGTCGCCGAATGCTTTCGAAACGCCGTGAGCTTCGATAACGACATCGCCGAGCCGTTCGCCCGGCGGAATGAAGATCTCAAGGTCCTCGCTGCGTTGTTCCGATTCGGTTGCGACGAGCTTTTCGTAATCGTTGATACGCGCCTTCGATTTGGCATGACGGCCTTTCGGCGACATTCGTATCCATTCGAGTTCGCGTTCGAGCGTTTTCTGGCGCTTGTCTTCGGTCTTTTGTTCCTGGGCCAGGCGGTTCTGCTTTTGCTCAAGCCATGACGAATAGTTGCCTTTCCACGGAATGCCTTCGCCGCGGTCAAGTTCGAGTATCCAGCCGGCGACGTTATCGAGAAAATATCGGTCGTGCGTGACGGCGATGATCGTGCCTTCGTATTTTTGCAGATGCTGTTCAAGCCAGGCGACCGTTTCGGCATCAAGGTGGTTCGTCGGTTCGTCCAGAAGCAGAATGTCCGGCTTTTGCAAAAGCAGACGACACAGCGCGACACGGCGTTTCTCGCCGCCGCTCAGATTTTTGACCGGCGTGTCGGGCGGCGGACAGCGGAGCGCGTCCATCGCCATTTCGAGCCGCGAATCGAGATCCCAGGCATCGGCCGCATCGAGTTTTTCCTGCACCTCGCCCTGGCGTTCGATAAGTGCGTTCATCGCGTCATCGTCCATCGGCTCGGCGAATTTGGCGTTGATCTCCTCGAATTCCTTGAGCAGATCGACGGTCGATTGCACGGCTTCTTCGACAACCTGTTTAACGGTTTTGGCGTCGTCGAGCTTCGGTTCCTGTTCAAGCATTCCGACGGAATAGCCTTTCGAAAAGACGACCTCGCCGTTAAATTCCTTGTCCGTTCCGGCGATTATCCGCAAAAGGCTCGATTTGCCGGCGCCGTTAAGGCCGAGCACGCCGATCTTGGCGCCGTAAAAGAACGAGAGATAAATGTCTTTGAGGACTGGCTTTTTGTCGTAAAACTTGGATACTTTGACCATCGAAAAGATGATCTTGTTTGGTTCGTTATTGCTCATGCTATGAAAGATGTATCGTATTTAGGAATAAATATATCTAGTGCGGCTTCGTGACTTCTAGTCTAGCTCGTCGAGTCTGGGCGGTATCTGCATGCTGCTATGCAAAACGCGGGCTATTTCGATGAAACGTTCCTTTTCCAAATAGAATATGAGAAATGGGAATTTTATTATGGGCCAATATCGAAGATCCGTTATATTAACTGCATGACCATATCGGTTTGACCCGATCAAAGGGTGTTTCGCTATATTGTTTATTGACTCTTCTAACCGGACGACGAATTCCATCGCGATCTCGATGCCGGCTTCGTTCAAATAATAATCAATGGCCGCCTCAATATCATCATTCGCGCGGCGCCTTCGGACGACGCGTTTTTGCGTCACCTATTTTTCTCCGTAATGCGCTGTTTCAGTCTAGCGAAGTAACTGGCATCCATGGGTTCTTCGAGCAACTCCGATTCCATGCCCTCTAATAATAAGCGCCGGAGCCGAATCCGGTCTTGTTCCTTTCGCAGTAACTCGCGAACATATTCGCTGCTGCTGGTGTAATCGCCCTCGCTGACCTGGGTGTCCACGAATGATTTTAGACCTTCCGGCAAAGATATGTTCATCGTACTCATAGGTAAAGATTAGCAATTATGACAAACTTTGCCAATCGGCTATGCGTCACCCAAATGCTTATTCGGGATCAGATAATTCTGCACATAATCGGCGACAGCGCTTTCGAGCTCGGTCGGGCCTTTTGTGTAACCGGTTGCGCGGAGCCGTGTCAGATCGGCCTGCGTAAAATATTGATAACGGTCGCGGAGGTGTTCGGGCATTTCGATGAATTCAACGTTCGGTTCTTGCGCAAGCGCGGCAAAGATCGCGGCCGCGAGTTCGTTCCAGGTGTGCATCCGGCCGGAACCGATATTGAAAAGCCCCGAGGCATTCGTTTCGGCAAAATGGAGCGTCATATCGACGGCGTCCTTTACATAGACGAAATCGCGGCCAAACTCACCGTCGGCATATTCGGGGTTCGCGCTCTTGAAAAGCTTCAGTTTTCCGGTTTCTTTTATTTGATCGAACGCTTTGTTCACAAGCGACCGCATATCGTCCTTGTGATCTTCGTTCGGTCCGAAAACGTTAAAATATTTGAGCCCGACGATCTTTTCGAAAAGTCCGCGGCGCTGTGCGTGGCGGTCAAAAAGATGTTTCGAATAGCCGTACATATTAAGCGGACGCAGATCTCTGAGCGATTCCGTACCGTCATCCATACCGTTCGTTCCGTCGCCGTATGTCGCGGCGGACGATGCATAGATGAACCTGATGTCGTTTTCCACCGCAAATTCCGCCAGGTATTTGGTGTATTGAAAATTATTACGCATCAGGTAATCGCTATCCGTTTCAGTTGTCGAAGAACATGCACCCAAATGAAAAATTACGGCGGCGTCATCGAACAGGTCCAGAGCCTCAAAAAAATCATCGGCGTCGATATAATCGGCAAAGCGCAGCGGAACCAGATTTTTCCATTTATCCGTTTCGTCCATGCGGTCAACGACCAGAATGTCGTCATGCCCAAACTCATTGAGCCGCCAAACGACCGCACTTCCGATAAACCCCGCGCCGCCTGTAACTATGATCTTCATAAGACAATAAATTAGCACGAACCGGCGGAAAGGCGGGAACGGACAGGCAGCGTGCGGCGATCCATAATTGATTGACGCCCGTAATTTCGATAAACTCAAACGTTTGATATTAGTAAAATAATCTTTAGAGAAGGACACTTAACATAATGACAAACGTTCCTATTACAGTAGCTTATGGCGACGGCATTGGGCCGGAGATCATGGATGCGACGCTTCATATTTTGAAAGAGGCGGGCGCGCGGCTCGACATCGAAACGATCGAGATCGGCGAAAAGGTTTATCTTTCGGGAAATCAGGCGGGGATCGCACCCGAAAGCTGGGATTCGCTGCGGCGGACGAAAGTTTTTCTCAAAGCCCCGATCACGACTCCACAGGGCGGCGGCTACAGTTCGCTGAACGTAGCGGTTCGCAAAACGCTCGGGCTTTACGCGAATGTCCGGCCGTGCGTTTCGTACCATCCGTTCGTTTCGACGAAACATCCCGTTATGGATGTCGTTATCGTGCGCGAAAACGAAGAAGATACATATGCAGGCATCGAATACCGCCAGACCGATCAGGTCGAAGAATGCTTAAAGCTTATCTCGCGTCCCGGTTCGGAAAAGATCGTTCGCTATGCCTTCGAATACGCGAAAAAATTTGGCCGAAAGAAAGTTACGTGCTTTATCAAGGACAACATCATGAAACGCACGGACGGCCTGTTTCACCGAATTTTTGATGAGATCGCACCGGAATATCCCGGCATCGAAGCCGATCACTGGATCGTCGATATCGGTTCCGCAAAACTTGCAGACACACCCGAAAATTTTGACGTAATCGTTATGCCGAATCTTTACGGCGATGTTCTGAGCGACGTTGCGGCCCAGATAGCGGGTTCCGTCGGACTTGCCGGCTCATCGAATATCGGCGAACAGGTCGCAATGTTCGAAGCGATCCACGGCTCGGCACCGCGTCGTGCGGGCCAGAACCTCGCGAATCCGTCGGGATTGTTCCTCGGATCGATCTTGATGCTCGTTCACATCAATCAGCCGGATATTGCCGAACTCGCGCACAATGCGTGGCTCAAAACGATCGAAGACGGCGTTCATACATACGATATGTATAAAGAAGGCGTATCGAGCGAAAAGGTCGGCACGCGCGAATTTGCCGAAGCGGTCGTCGCACGGCTCGGCAAAAAGCCCGAAACGTTAAAGGCCGTCAGCTATGCCGAGAATGTGGCCGAAACCGACGCCAAACCTATCTACACGATGCGCGAACCGCAAAAGAAAGAATTGGTCGGCGTTGATGTTTTTGTAGATTGGTGGAAAGGCTCGTTCTACGGCGTTGCGAACGAATTCGGCGCGCTTGTCGAAGCCTTGAACGGCGATGGCCTGAAACTGGCGAACATAGCGAACCGCGGTGTAAAGGTCTATCCGGGCGGTTTGCCGGATACGTTCACGGTAGATCATTGGCGTTGCCGTTTCGTCGCCGAAGCCGGCGAAGGCAGTTCAGTCGAAAAGACGCAGTTGATATCGCTTCTGTCGCGTTTCAACAACGCCGGCCTGGATGTTATAAAGACCGAGAACCTTTATAATTTCGATGGGGCGAAAGGCTATTCCGCATAGGAGTAAATTTCGAAATAGCGGCCGGAGATCGAGGGGAGCATCGTCGTGATGTTGCGTCGAAGATCCGGCCGTAACGAACGGAGACAAATGTCGTAGAAGAAAACATGAGGTCGCACACGATCGTCTAAGTTTATGGGTCCAACGATGCACAAACCGTTCATTACAGAACTGAACCGATTCCTTTCGGTACTGATCATAACCGCCGCCGCATGGTCAGCTGCTCACGCCCAAATCCCGAACGAAATATCGCCTGATACTCCCGGCTCACTTACAGGAGTCCCAAAAACGTTATTCTTTGATTCGGACGGAAATCAGATAACCAATGACGAATTCGTCGATATTCGAATGGCGAATTTTCATTACAAAGACGCGACCATAACAAAGATACGCGATGACGGTACCGTTGAATTTCGGCTGCAGAAAATTCCGCAGGAAGGGATGGACGCGCCGGATTTTTCGGTTAAAGATATTCACGGCGAAGCGGTCAATTTCGCGGATCTTAGAGGAAAGGTAGTTGTGCTTAATTTTTGGTTCATCGGATGTCCGGCATGCATCGCCGAAACGCCGAAACTAAATGAACTGAGAGCAAAATTTGCGGATGAACCCGACGCGGTCTTTCTGGCGCTGACATACGAACCAACCGGAAAGGTGAAGGACTATCTGGCGCGAGAACCGTTCAATTATCGCGTCGTGGGCGATGCCGAAGCCGCAATGAAAAAGTTCGTTTTCTCCGGCTATCCGAAAAATATCGTGATCGGTCGCGATGGAAAGATAGTCTATTGGCGAAGCCCCGTTCATGCTTGGGGAAAATTCGAATCCGTCATACGCGAAGAGTTGCAGAAGGATTAATATATGAACGATAAACCTTTGGTTTCGATCATCATGGGCAGCAAGAGCGATTGGCCGACGATGCAAAAAGCGGCCGATGTGCTGGCCGAATTCGGCGTTCCGCACGAAGCGAAGATCGTTTCCGCTCACCGAACACCCGACCTGCTTTTCGATTTTGCAAAAGGTGCTGCGGCGCGCGGCATCGAAGTAATAATTGCCGGAGCCGGCGGCGCGGCACACCTTCCCGGAATGTGCGCATCGCAAACGACACTGCCGGTGCTCGGCGTTCCGGTCGAAAGCCGAGCTCTAAAAGGCATCGATTCACTTCTTTCCATCGTGCAAATGCCCGCCGGCATACCGGTCGGAACACTCGCGATCGGCGAAGCCGGTGCAAAAAACGCGGCTCTTTTCGCCGTTTCGATCCTCGCGAATTCGCGTCCTGATCTCCGCGGCAAACTAGAGGAATTTCGCCGAACGCAGACCGAAACTGTCATTAGCACAACGCTTTGATTCGATAGATCAATGCCAATACTTCCTAATTCAACCATCGGAATTTTCGGCAGCGGCCAACTCGGCCGTATGTTCACGCTCGAGGCGCGCAAGATGGGTTACCGCGTTCATACCTTTTCGCCTGCGACCGACACGCCTACGGGGCAGACCGCGGACCTTGAGGTGGTCTCGCGCTACGGCGATCTTGATGCCGTGCGTGATTTTGCGCAAAAGGTTGACGTGATCACGTTCGAATTCGAAAACATTCCTTTCTCAACGGTCGAAGCCGCATCCGAATTTGCCGCTGTGCGGCCGTCGGGCGAAGTCCTTTTCACCACGCAGAACCGGCTTCGCGAAAAAGCATTCCTTGCTGAGAACGGCATTCCGATCACGCCGTTCCGCAGCGTCAGAACGCTGAAAGATCTGGAAGATGCGGCGGACGCGATCGGGCTTCCGGCAGTTCTGAAAACTGCGGGTTTCGGATATGACGGCAAGGGGCAGCAAAAGATCTATGACCGCGAACAGATGCCGGCCGCGATTACGGTCCTGAACGGGAACGAAGCCGTGCTCGAAGGGTTCGTCGATTTTGAAAAGGAAGTGTCCGTCGTGCTCGCGCGTTGGGCGGACGGCCGAATGGTCAATTACGGCGTTATCGAAAACGAACATTCAAACCATATTCTTGATATATCGTTCGCACCGGCTCTCGTTTCGGAGAAGATATTTGCCGAGTGCATCGACATAGCTGAAACGATCGCCGAAAAGTTCGAATACATCGGAACGATGTGCATCGAATTTTTTGTGACGAAGGATGAAAAGGTTCTGGTTAATGAGATCGCTCCGCGGCCGCATAATTCCGGACATCTGACATTCGGGCCGTGTGCCGCGTCGCAGTTCGAACAGCAGGTGCGTGCCGTGTGCGGCCTGCCGCCTGGTTCGACCGAATTTTATAAGCCGGCGGCAATGGCAAATCTGCTGGGCGATGTTTGGAAAAACGGTGAACCGAATTGGGCAGCCGGGCTTTCCGACCCGCGTGTAAAACTTCACCTGTATGGAAAATCCGACCCGCGTCCGGGCCGCAAAATGGGGCATATGACGGCCGCCGGTGACACCGCCGCCGAAGCCGCCGAGCTTGTAAAGACAGCCCGCAGTCTTCTTTCTTGACAAAAAAGTCTTTGGATAGCACTATTTTTTGGATATAATTGGCTCGCCCGATCGTCACCAAGAAAAAGAGGCCCCAAAATGAAATTTCCCGGATCCGTAATTCCACGTCTTCTGACGGTATTGTTTCTTTCGCTTTCCGTTCACGCACAAAGCGTACGTGTGGACCAACAGGCGAGTCCGCAGAACATCAAGGTTGATCGCTCCCGCGGAAAGCAAATGCTAAACGACATAAAGGATGAGATAGAGACACGATATTACGATAAAGATTTTCACGGCATAGA
>CBFGSN010000086.1:0-11629 GCA_965651435.1 uncultured bacterium
GACGGCGGCGTCGCCCAGTTATCGAATGTGTAATGCAGATACGACGTCACGCCGGGCGAACCTGCCGCACCGTAATTGAACTCGTCATAGATCTCATCGACATCCACGACCTTCACGGTAAAACCTTGGCCGCGTCGGTAATCTGCCCAAGCTTCTGATTCGGGCAAAAAGTCCTTGTACGAAATGATGATGAGGTCGGCCGATCCGTTCGGATCGGCAAGCGGTGTCGTATCATACGCGGAGATCGAAACCGGCGAAAGAAGCGCCGAATCTTCGAAAGCGTAAAGCGTTCGCGGACGATATGCCGGCATATTCGCGGTGTAATTTCCATTGCCGTCGTCTTCGAATTCCAAACCGGTCAGCATTTGCGGCACGCCGTCAAATGTCAGGTCAACGACGCGAACATCCGGCGACGAAAACCCATCGAGCTTCAGGCCGCGATAGGCCTGCGAATAGAATGATATCTCGCCGTTCGAAGCTACAAATTTCCGACTGTAGTTCAGCGTCAGCTGGTCAAAAAGATTTGTATCGCTCGAACCGGAAGACTGCAGCGTCAAGCCGTTCGAACCCTCCACCAAAAGCGATGTCGGGAACGTGAAGGTATTATTGTAGGACGCCCGGCCGAATCCGGTGATCGTTCCGATGGTCGTGCCGTTGAGCTGGACCGAGATCGAATGGGCGGTTACCGAATAACCCTGCATGAAGACGGTGAGTGAAACTTCCGGCCGCGAAAGATCGATGCCTGTTACATCAAAAGGGATCGTTGTCGCCGAAGAGAAGATCACGCGTCCCCAAAAATTATCCAGCGGTCCGTTGAGAATGCTATTGACGTACGACGTGCGTTCCTTTTTATTAAGTGCTACATCATAATTCGGCGTCGTTACGCCGGCGCCGACGCGGCGAAGCACGCGCGTTTCCATGCGTTTTCCGACGGCCGGCCCGTTGATCAGAAAATACATCTGTTCATCCGTTTCGATGCGATCGAGCCCTTTGCCGTAAAATTCGATGTACGAACCTTTCGGGCCGACGATTATCGCCTGTTCGACGCCGTCCTTATAAAGCTGCCAATTTGCCGGATCGCTTTCAGTATCAAAACCCGCGGACGCGAGATCATCCGCCGTTATGCGGTACATTCCTTCTTCGCGAACCGCGATGCGGACGCCCGGCTGCTGAACGATCCATTTCTGCATTTCCGGATCGGGCGGCGCGATGCTGCTTTCAACGGCGGTCTGGATCTCTTTCGGCATGGCCAAATACATCCGCTGCCCGTTCGTCCCCGAAATAGCTGCCTCGCCGCGGCGTGCTTGATCGGCGCCTTTTATTTTTGCGAGGTTGCCGACGTATGCCGCCGAAACCGCAGGTGCATCGATGCGGCTCCCGTTCGTTAGGACGCTTTCAACGATATATGTCGAACCGATGTCGCCGGCAGGATCGAAAATGCGATACTGCGTCCCGGTCAAAAGCTGATCGTTCACGCTCATTGCCGACCCGACGATCAAACTGTCGTTAAGCAGTGTGCGGCCTTTTGCGTCGATCCGATAAACATAGAAGCCCATGTTTCCGGATTCGCGTTCCATCGACCAGCGGATGAAGCTGCCGGAACCATCGGAGTATGCTTCGATCGCGGCAAAGCGAATGCCGGGTTCGATCGTGCTTTTCGTTGTCGTCGGTACCGGCGGCAGCGGCTTTTTGGTCATATCCGCGCCGGCCTTATCGGCGGATGCCGAACGAGTTCCGTTTACTTGTGCGGCGACGGGCAGAACGCCTGAGAATGCCAAAAGGGCGACGATGAGGAATGTGGTTGCTGATCTCATTTGGGGGATAACTCCTTTTTTCATAGCGGCCGCAAATAGAAACGGCGTAACGTTTTAAAATACACCGTTACGCCGCAAATTCAAAGAAATTTTTACCTAGGCACCGCGTTCGTTGAGTATCTGCCTGAGCACATACTGTAGAATTCCGCCGCCTTTGTAATACTCCAATTCGATCGGCGTATCGATCCTTAATGTCAATGGGACGCTTTCGGTTTCACCGTTTTGCCGTTTTATCGTCAGCGTCACGTCCTGCATCGGTGCGACCTCGGCGCCTTCGAGTCCCGTAAGGTCGAAGGTTTCTTCACCCGTCAGGTTCAGGGATTCGGCCGATTGATTGTCCTTGAACTGGAGCGGCAGAACGCCCATGCCTATCAGATTCGAACGATGTATGCGTTCGAACGAACGTGCAATAACGGCATCGACGCCCATCAGGCTCGTACCTTTCGCGGCCCAATCGCGCGAGCTGCCGGTTCCGTATTCCGTACCTGCAAAGATCACGAGCGGCGTGCCTTCTTCCTTATATTTCATCGCCGCGTCGTAGATCGACATCTCTTCGCCCGACGGCTGATGTTTTGTAAAACCGCCTTCGATCGGCGAAACCATCGTGTTCTTTATCCGAACATTCGCGAACGTTCCGCGAAGCATCACGCGGTCGTTTCCGCGACGCGATCCGTAAGAGTTGAAATCTTTTACATCGACGCCAAGCTCCTGCAGATACGTCCCGGCGGGCGAATTTGCCTTGATCGCACCGGCAGGTGAAATATGGTCGGTCGTTACCGAATCACCGAATATCGCAAGCGGCCTTGCATTAGAAAAGTTCGAAAAGCTGCCGGATTCCATGGAAAATCCTTCGAAAAACGGCGGTTCCTGGATGTATGTCGAATCGGCATCCCATTCGTAAACCTTTCCGACCGATGTCGGAATATCGTTCCAGTGCGGATTCTGTTCGGCAAATTCGCCGTAAAGGCGTCGGTATGTTTCCGGATCGAACGCGAGTTCGAGCATACCTTTCACCTCGTCAAGCGAAGGCCATATGTCCTTTAAATAGACATCTTGACCGGCTGTGTCCTTGCCGAGCGGTTCGAGCCTTACATCCTTTAGCACCGAACCGGCCAGAGCGTACGCAACGACCAGCGGCGGCGACATTAGGAAATTTGCTTTGATGTTTTGATGAACACGCGCTTCGAAATTACGGTTCCCCGAAAGCACGGACGCGGCGACGAGGTCGTTTTCGATGATCGACGCTTCAATGCCCGCGTCTAGCGGGCCCGAATTGCCGATACATGTCGTACAGCCGTAGCCGACCAGATCAAATCCGATGTCGTTCAAATATTGCTGAAGCCCGGCGCGTTCCAGATATTCGGTAACGACGCGCGAACCCGGAGCCAGCGATGTTTTTACGAAATGCGGAACCTTCATTCCGCGTTCGACGGCTTTTTTCGCCAGAATTCCCGCAGCTATCATCACCGAAGGATTCGACGTATTCGTACACGAAGTGATGGCGGCTATCAGCACGTCGCCGTGGCCGACCGTTATATTCTCGGGTTCGGTGTCTTCTTCCGGGACTACCCTATCGGGCGTCGGACGGTTGTTCATCATCTCGACCTCGGTTTCGACGTTCGTATTCGCGTCGCTGACCTGGCCAAAGATCGGCAGCGGAATCCCCTTTCCGTTCTGAGCACCGCCGCCTGTGACCGGCTCATCGGTTTCGCCGTGAAGCCGAACCATGTAGCGTTTTTCGAGGTCGTCGGCGTCCTTGCCGTAACCGCCGTCCGTTATCGGCATTGTGAAAAGTTCCGCAAAACGGTTGTCCAGATTCGAAAGTTCGATCCTGTCCTGCGGACGTTTCGGTCCCGCGACCGACGGCGTGATCGTCGCAAGGTCGAGTTCGATGACCGTAGTGTAATCGACTTCGCCTTCGCGCGGAATGCCGAACATTTCCTGAGCCGTGTAATAATTTCTGATCGTTTCGATCTGCTGTTCGCTGCGGCCGGTCGCACGGAAATAGTCGAGCGTTTTTTCGTCGATGCCGAAAAATCCGATAGTCGCGCCGTATTCCGGAGCCATGTTGCCGATCGTCGCGCGGTCGGTCGCATGCAAAGCCGCCGCTCCGTCGCCGAAAAATTCGACGAATTTGCCGACGACCTTTGCCTTACGAAGCATTTCCGTAATGCGAAGCACAAGGTCCGTCGCGGTCGTGCCTTCCGGCAAGGTTCCCGTCAGGTGAACACCGACGACGTCCGGCGTCAGGATATAAACAGGCTGGCCGAGCATTCCGGCTTCGGCTTCGATGCCGCCGACGCCCCATCCGACAATGCCGAGCCCGTTGATCATAGTCGTATGCGAATCGGTTCCAACCAGTGTATCGGGGAAATAAACGCCGTCGCGTTCGAACACGCCTTTTGCCAGGTATTCCAAATTCACCTGATGCACGATACCGATCCCCGGAGGAACTACTTTGAAACCGCTGAACGCCTGCGTTCCCCATTTCAGGAATTTATAACGCTGTTCGTTGCGTTTGAATTCCATTTCGATATTGCGTTCGAACGCCAGCGGGTTACCAAAATAATCGACCTGAACCGAATGGTCAATAACAAGATCGACCGGCACCAGCGGTTCGATGACGCCCACATCTTTGCCCAGCCGATGAACCGCCGAACGCATCGCCGCCAGATCGACCAGCAGCGGGACGCCCGTGAAATCCTGCAGAATAACGCGTGCGACAACGAACGGAACCTCGTCCGTCCGCTCCGCCGAAGCGTCCCATGCCGCAAGAGCACGGACGTTGTCTTCGCTGACGCGAACGCCTTCGTCAAAATTGCGCAGGACGGATTCGAGCACGATCCGAACCGATATCGGCAGGCGGGAAATTTTACCGAGGCCTTCGGCTTCGAGCTGCGGAAGAGAGTAGTAGGCGGCTTCCTTGCCGTCTCCGGCCAGGAACGTCTTCCTGGTATTGAATAGATTATGATTCATATGCTTTGAGTAAAAACCGTGTAACTAGTTAGTTTAAAAAGGTATCGCGGTTTGGTCAAGGCAGGTGCGGGTTTCGGCGTTTGTTTATCGGTGCGGGATAAAAGGCTCCGGGTGGACAAACGGCGGGAAAACTCCTATCATCTATTTTCGATAGTGCGGCGCATTCGTCTATCGGTTAGGACGCAAGGTTCTCAACCTTGAAAGAGGGGTTCAACTCCCCTATGCGCTACCAACTTTTTCAGTTCACTTCCCATCCGCGGCGCGTTACCAACCAGCTCAGCCATTTCATATATTTCATCTTCGGCGACAGAACTTCTGTTATCGCATAAACCGTCTGCGTTCCCGATCCGGTCACGAGCGTCGCTTCGCTCAAGAATCGAACGACGAAGATATTTGAGACGATCACCTTCGAGAGGTTTAATTTCAGAGAAATATCGTCAGAACTGAAGATCGCTTCGCGCGGATAACGCATACCGAACTTTGTTCTGCCATGGGAATCCTCACTGTAAACGGCGGCCAACTCTTCGAGCTTTCCATCGCGAACTACTACGAGCCGATCGTCGTCTTGTGTTACGGAATGCTTCAAATGCGAGAAAACGACCGTCGAATCGGCAAAATGAGCCGTCCCGACCAACCAGCATTCGATCTCACCGAAAAGATCCTTGTGTCCGCGGATGTGCTCGTAAACGCCGGTGCCGCGAAACCTTGTCGTTTCGACTATCTCGCCGTCCTCGTCCGTTACAGTAAATTTTCCCGAAACATCCGACCGCGGCGAAACGATATTCCATAAGTTCTGCTTTGACCGTTCATTGTCACGGGACTTGATCATATCGGCTTCGACAAAAAGCCATTCGAACTCAGCGTCTAGCGATCCGCCGCCCGGCAGCGGCAGGCGCAATTCGATATAAACTCCCGAACCGTATTCCGCTTCGCGAAACGTAAAGAAACTCTCGGCAATGGAACAGCCCGGCTTTTCGGTTTCCGCAACAAATTCGTCAGCGTCGAATTCGGCAAGAGCTCTGTAAACAGCCGCGCCGCCACGGAAGTATGTGAACACGATCGCCGGCAGCCGCCCGGTACCTTCGGCTATTTCGCCTGCACCCGCGTTCAGAAGGTCTTCGAGGAATACGATCGAAATTACCTTGTCGCCGTCATCCGATGCTGCTTCGAAGCGCCACGATTCATACTGTTCGGAGTCGAGGCCCGCACGCGCGACCGATGCCAAAATATCGGACGCCGTCCTGAGGATCTTATGATCGTTGTCGAAGTATGTTTGTGTCATGCGAAAGATCGATGCGGATTTTACGTAAAGCATCGCAGAAATTGGCTTTACAGGCAAACTTTTCGCGGTAAAATGAATCATTAAATGTGAATTCTCTCTCCGGTAACGATCAAATTTTTCAGGAGAAATGATGAATAAGCTTTCGAAATATATTCTTTTATGCGGACTTTTGTTTGCGGTCGCATTTACGGCGGCCTGCCCGAAACGTACGAGCATCGCCGACCTGAACGCGAATCCGTCGAAATATCAGAACAAAACCGTCGCGATAGCGGGCAAGGTGAAACGCAGCTACGGAGCTTCGATACCCGGAACTCCGATCAGCGGCGGCATCTATGAGATCGATGACGGAAGCGGTTCGATCTGGGTCATTACCGATCAGGCCGTTCCCGCAAAAGATTCCGAGATCGGCGTTCAGGGAAAGTTCGGAAACGCAGTAAGCTATAATGGGAAAAATTACGGCAGCGGCATCTTCGAAGACAAACGCAAATACCGCCCGCGGTAGTCGCAGCGGGTCAGAACCGGTTGCGGTAGCGACAGGTTCAACATTAAACAGTTGTCAGTCTAGTTGCGGGTTTTCAATTCTTATTCCTCTTTGTCATCCTGTTCTGTGTTTTTTCACCACTGAACAAGAAGAATAAGTGGAAGTGGAAAACTCTTATTTGGTTCGCGATCGGATCACCCTCATTCAACTTATGCGCGAAATGCTCGACGTAATCGATTCGCAGTTCCGTTCGATCCATGATCGGTCGAAAGAGATCGTCGCGCTCATACCGGACGAATTTTTGTACACACAGCCCCGCGAACTCGACCGAACGTATGCGATATTTTCGTGCGGCGAATACATCATCCGTTCGGCGGCAGCGGTCGAACAATGTTTCGGCGGAATGACCACGCGGCTGTGGGACGATCCGTTCGAATGGACACTGCGTGAAGCTCTTGCGACAAAAGAACTTATCCTCGGCTATCTTGGCGAAGTCGAAACATCGCGCGTGCACGCCATGGGTTTTCTGAGATCCGACGACGACCTTTTGAAAACCCTTCCGGCTCCCGAAAAGATCGTGTCGATATTCGAACTTCTGCTCAGCACTGTCCGCCGTGCCGAACATTACCAGGGGCGGGCGGCCGCGGTTCTTCAATACTTTTCCGATAATAAACTCCCGCGCGTTTGATCAAGTTTTCGAACTTTCCGACCCGAAAATTCGTTAAAAACACCGGTCACGTGATATTCTTTCGCTGAACGGAGAATAATTAATGCATTGTCCACGCTGCGGTCAGCAGCAATTATCAGAAGAAACGCGTTTCTGTTCGCGATGCGGTTTTCAGCTCGGGCTTGTGGCGGAGCTGCTGCAGTATGACGGATGGCTTCCGCAGCTCGACGCGCTTCAGCAGACGAACGGTAAAACCAGGTTCTTCACCAAGAAGAACGGCGTCCTGCTCGGGATATTCTGGTTCATTTTCATTGGGATGTTCCTGACATCGATCGCGGGAATACTCGATCTCGGCGACCTTCCGGGCGTTACGGCTGTGGTCGGATTTTTTGGCGGATTGATGATCCTGCTCGGCTCGCTGTTCGTGCTTCCGTCGTCAAAAGGATCAACCGCCGCGAGGGACCTTGCGGGGATTCGGCCGCTCCGTCCCGCCGGTTTGACGGAACGCGAACGCGGTTCGCTGCCGCCGGTGCAGTCGATCCCGGCCGGTGAATACACGGCTCCGCGCGGCGATTGGCGTGCTCCGAACACGGGCGAATTTCGTCAGCCCGGCAGCGTGACAGATAATACAACAAAGCTTTTACACGAAGACGATAAGGAGTTCTGACGGAATGTATTGTCCGAAATGCGGCCAGGTCCAAGCTGCCGAAGAAACAAGATATTGTTCGCGTTGCGGATTTTTGCTGACGGCGATCGTCCATATCGTCGAGAACGGCGGAATGCCGCCGCAGCAGCTTCAGAAACAAACACGCAATTCGTGGCGACGCAACCGCGGGTTCCGAACAGGACTGCTGATCTTTCTGCTCACGTTCCTTGTCGTTCCGATCCTCACGATATTGACGATCGCGGCAGACGGTGAACCGTTCCTGGTCGTCATCGCGACGATACTTTTCGGACTCGGCGGACTTCTGAAAATGGCGTGGGCACTGCTTTTCGAATCGGATAAAGCGACGGCCGAGGTAATTCCCCGGGACGCCTTTATGCCGCCCGCGAAACAGTACGGTTCGCTGCCCGAAATGCGCACAATGCCGGCAAACGCCTATGAATCGCCCGCCGGAAAATGGCGGACGACCAACGACCTTGAATCGCCCGGATCGGTCACAGACCCGACGACAAAATTCTTTTCACAAACGCCGGGCGATCAATAGCCGATCGCCGAACCGTCACTTCGCGAATCGATCGCACCAAGCCGGCCGTTATTCTCACCGACCATAATTCCGGTCGCCGAAGCAACACCGCTCGGACGCTTCGCAAAGATATGTCCCATCTTCGTCATCAAGTCCATCGTGTCCGGCGAAAGTCCCCATTGTTCGTAATAGAGTTCATCCGGGAACCATTGATGATGAATGCGCGGAGCGTCCATCGCCTGTTGTATGTCCATACCGTAATCGATAACGTTCATCACGGTTTGCGTCACGGCCGAAATGATCCGCGGGCCGCCGCGTGCACCGACAGCGAACCATACCGAACCGTCTTTTTTCAGCACGATCGTGGGTGTCATTGACGAAAGCGGCCGCTTGCCACCTTCGACCTTGTTGCGTTCGCCCTGAATCAAACCGAACAGATTCGCTTTTCCCGGCTGTGCGGCAAAATCGTCCATTTCGTCGTTAAGCAAAACTCCGGTTCCCTTTGCCGTTACCTTTGAACCGTAAAGATCATTGATCGTGTATGTATTCGACACAACATTTCCGGCGGCATCGATGACGGTGAAATGCGTCGTTTCCGTGCCTTCGGCTCCGGCCGGTTCACCGTGGCCTACGTCCGAGCTTCGTGAAGCTTTTTTCGGGTCGATGGTCGAACGGCGTTTCGCTATGTAATCGTCCGCAAGCAGGCCGGCGACCGGTACGTTCTGAAAATCCGGATCGGCCATAAATTCCGCTCGGTCCGCGAACGCCCGTCGCGAAGCCTCTGCATACAGGTGATATTTCGCCGCGGAATTCGGCCCAAGCGACGAAAGATCGAACGGCTCCAGCATCTTCAGCATCTGAAGCATCACAAGCCCGCCCGAACTCGGCGGCGGCATCGTGATTATCTCGTAACCGCGGTAAGTTCCGGTCAGCGGCGTGCGTTCTTTTGCGACGTAATTCTTTAGGTCTTCGAGCGTGATAAGGCCGCCGTTCGCCTTCATATCGGCGGCGATAAGTTCCGCGGTCCTGCCGGTATAAAATTCTTTCGCGCCGTTATCGCGTATGCGTTTCAACGTTTCGGCGAGGTCCGGCTGTTTGAAAAGATCGCCTTCTTTGTAATAATCGCCGCCGTTCAGAAAGATGCGTTTGCTTTCGGGATATTTTCCGAGCTCATCGCGGTAAGCATAAGCAAGCTGCGCCAATCGGTGCGACAAGATGTAACCGTCGGCCGCGAGTTTTCGCGCCGGTTCGACGAGTTCCGCCCACGTGATCTTTCCGGACCCGTGCTTTTTGAACGCGAGCTCGAAACCCGCGAGCGTTCCCGGCACGCCGGACGCACGATAACCGATCGTCGAACCGCCTTCGCCTTTAATAACGTTGCCTTTTTCATCAATGAAAATATCTCTGTTCGCCGCGGCCGGAGCCATTTCGCGGTAATCGATGGCGTACGATTTTTTGTCGGCGGTTCGGATCATCATAAATCCGCCGCCGCCGAGGTTTCCGGCCTCCGGATAAACGACCGCGAGTGCGATGCCGACGGCGATCGCCGCATCGACGGCATTACCGCCGCGTTTCATAATATCCGCGCCGATCTGCGACGCGAGTTCATGCTGCGACGCAACCATCGCATGCTGTGCGCGGATCGGATTGCGTGCCGATGCGGGCAAGCTTCCGAAAAGCAGAAGAAACAACAGGAGCGTTATCACTATTCGATTTTTCATAGGCGTTTTCATTAGCTAAGACTTTATCAAACAAAAACTTGTCCAACAAAACTCCAACAAACTTTAGTTTGTCGTCATCAGCAAACTGAAGTTTGCTGAACTCTGCGTTTGCCGGACTCTCTAGTTTGCCGAGATAGGCCGAAAGCGTTATAGTCGTAATTCGGTTTTCTATAAACGTACATCTGCAATGAAGGATCCGGACAGTAAAAGCTATGCTGCGAGAAAAGCTTTCGCCAAGAACACTGGTGCGAAACGTGACCCGCTTTCCGCGGGCGGCTCGCCGCAGGCTGTCTGAGCATCGTCTTTACGCCTATCTCGCGGTTCTCGGCCCCGGTATCATCGCCGCGAACGCCGGTAACGACGCAAGCGGCATCGCAACCTATTCCACGGTCGGCGCAACATTCGGCTACACACTTTTATGGACGTTCATCCCGATGATAATCAGCCTTATCGTCATTCAGGAGATGTGCGTCCGAATGGGTGTTGTAACCGGCCAGGGCCTTGCCGATCTCATCCGCGAAGAATTCGGCGTACGCTGGACGTCATTGGTGATGCTCACGCTCGTACTCGCGAATACCGGCGTAATTATCTCCGAATTCGTCGGCATTGCGCAGGCATCGGAGCTTTTCGGTTTAACGCGTTACGCGTCCGTGCCGGCGGCAGCGGTTCTTACGTGGTGGCTCGTCGTAAAAGGGTCGCAGAAAAGCGTCGAGCGCGTGTTTCTGACGATGTCGCTGGTATTTTTCGGCTACATAATTTCGGCGTTTCTCGCATCGCCGGATTGGACGGAGGTCGCGCGCGAATCCGCAAAGCCTTCGTTCAGCCTCGATTCCGTTTATCTGTTCACGGTGATGGCTTTGATCGGAACGACGATCACACCTTTTATGCAGGTTTACGTTCAATCGGCGGTGGTCGAGAAACGTATGGACATCGACGACCTTCCGCTGGCACGCGCAGACGTAATAGTGGGAACGCTTTTCGCGTGTATGGTCGCGGCATTCATCGTGATATCGACCGCGGCGACGCTTCATAAACAGGGCATCACGGAGATCGATTCCGCAGTGACGGCGGCGCAGGCACTCGCGCCGGTTGCGGGAGTGTATGCGAAATATCTGTTCGCGATCGGCCTTTTGGGAGCGGCGATGCTCGCGATGGGCGTTCTGCCGCTGGCGACGGCATATTCGCTTAGCGAAGCGCTCGGTTTTGAAAAAGGCCTGTCGCGTTCGTTTCGCGAAGCGCCGATATTTCTTGGCATTTTCACGGCCTTGATCGTCATCGGCGCGGTCGTCGCACTGCTTCCGGGCATTCCGCAGATCAAACTTCTGCTCTTCACACAGATGATAAACGGCCTGCTTCTGCCGATAATCCTTGTCGCGATCCTAAAACTCGCGAACAACGAGGAAATAATGGGCGAGCACAAGAATTCGCGCATCTTCAACGTCATCGCGTGGTTAACGACCATCGTCGTTTCGATCCTCTCACTCCTTCTGATCGGAAAAAC
>CBFGSN010000087.1:0-11532 GCA_965651435.1 uncultured bacterium
CGCTCCGCATTTGACATCGGCAAACGGCTTATTTACACTCAAAATTCGCTTTGAAATTAGTCGAAGCGGCAATTTCCGGCCAGGTAGCTCAGTTGGTAGAGCAGCGGACTGAAAATCCGCGTGTCGGCGGTTCGATCCCGTCCCTGGCCACCAACCGAAATTAAGAGCGTCGCAAGAACTTTTCTTCGACGCTTTTTTGTTTTTTATGTAAAAATTCTAACGAAAATTGTGTGATACGACGTCGGCCGTAAAGCCTTCGAGCGTGAAAAATTTCATAGCCTTAAGCATTCCGCGTTCTTCGAAAATTCCTCTTATTATCAGATAATCGCTTTGGTTTATGACGGCCCGGTATTCTTCGAATTTATCAGGCATTACGACAAAATTCGAATGGCCTGTTTCGTCTTCGAGTGTTATGAAAACGACGTTGTTCGCGGTCATCGGACGCTGACGGATTATGACCGCACCGGCGACGGAAACGACCATACCCTTTTTCAGGCCGCGCGTTTCAATTGCCGAAAGGATCCGGCGTTTCGTTAGCTCCTCGCGGATAAAAGACATCGGATGACGGCCGATGGAAATGCCGGTTCTTTTGAGGTCAGCTTCCACAAGCTGAAGGCCTTCCAGACGCTTTAGGAATGGCGGATCGTTAATGGTAAATGATGAATCAGGAATTGTATTAGGCCGCATCCGCACTCCGCGTTCCGCATTCTTAAAAAGTTCTCCCTGCGGCCGGATGGCAAGTTCCGACTGCCACAAAGCTTCGCGGCGGTGAATGGTGTTGTCGAAATTTAGCGCGCCGGCAATGCTCAGCGAACGTATTTCGCGTTTGTTTATCTTCGGTACGCGGTCGATCAGATCGGCAACGCTTGTATATGCGCCGTTCGCTTCGCGTTCGGCCACTATCGCCTCGCCTGTTTCGCGCCGCAGCCCGCGAACGTATTTCAAACCGACGCGGACTTGTTTTTCAGTGACTGGCCGCCCGCTAGCACAGGCGGTTCCGACCTCTTCGACCGTGAAAATGTATTGTGATCTATTTATGTCGATAGCAAGAAAATGCAGGCCGTGACGCTGAGCATCTTTGACGAGCGTTGCCGCCGAATAGAACCCAAGCGGATAATTATTGAGCATCGCCGCCGTAAAACACGCCCGGAAATGAATTATGAAATACGCCGATGCATACGCCAGCAGAGCAAAGCTGTAAGCATGCGATTCCGGAAAACCGTAATTGGCGAAAGCTTTTGTATAATCGACGACCTGTATCTGAACGTCCAGCGGTATTCCTTTGCGGCTCATGCCTTCGCGAAGCTTTTGGGTGATAAGCTCCATTTTTTTATCAGGCCTTTTAAATCCCATCGCACGCCGAAGTTCTTCGGCTTCGGAGCCGGTGAATTCGGCGATGTCCATCGCTATTTTCAGCAGTTGTTCCTGAAAAAGCGGCACGCCCATCGTGCGTTCCAGTATTGGCTTCAGAGATTCGTGCGGATATGTTACCTCTTCTAACCCCTGACGCCTTTTCAGATATGAATGCAGCATATTTCCGACGATCGGGCCGGGACGGATGATCGCGACCTGAACGACGATGTCGTAAAACTTTTCCGGTTTTGCTTTCGGAAGAAATGCTATCTGGGCCCGGCTTTCGACCTGGAACATTCCGATCGTGTCGCCTTTTTGCAGGGCGTCGTAAACTTTTTCGTCATCGTGCGGCACCTTGTACAAACTCAGGTCTTCACCGTGATGCTCGCTTATTAGTTCGATGGTATCGCGCAGAACGGCCATCATCCCGAGCCCGAGAAGATCGACCTTCACTATTTTCAGCGCTTCGCAATCGTCCTTATCCCATTGAATTATAGTGCGTCCTTCCATAGACGCCGGCTCTATCGGCACGATCGAATCCAGCCGGTCGATAGATATGACCATACCGCCCGAATGCTGGCCGAGATGCCGCGGGAAATCCAATATTCGGCGGTAAAGTTCCGAAAATTTTTGAAAGGCTTTGTTCGCATTCGCATCGAAACCTTCGTCTTTCAGGCGGCGGTTAAGGTCATCGCCCTTGAACGTTTCGTAATGCGAATTTATCTTGGAAAGTTTTTTCAGAATATCGGCGTCAAACCCGAACGTTTTTCCGACCTCACGGATCGCCGATCTTCCGCGATAGCTGATCACGTTCGCCGTCATCGCGGAACCGCGGCGGCCGAATTTTTCATAAACGTGTTGGATGACGCGTTCGCGGTCGTCGCCCGACGGCAGGTCGATGTCGATGTCGGGATATTGTTCGTATTTTTCGGAAAGAAATCGTTCGAATAATAAATTGTGCTTTATCGGATCGACGGCCGTGATGCCGAGCGCGTAACAAACCACCGAATTCGCCGCCGAACCGCGTCCCTGCGAAAGAATTCCCGCGCCTTTGCAAAAATCCGAAATATCGCTGACCTGCAGAAAATATCCGGCCAGGCTCTTCATCTCTATCACGCGAAATTCTTTTTCGAGGCGCGACCGGACATCGAATCTGACAGACATATCGGCCGCCGAATATCTTTCGGCCGCTTTGGCGACGGTCTTTTTTCGCAGGAACGACATCATGGTCTCGCCCGCCGGAACCGGATAATCGGGGAAATTATATGAAAGTTCGTCCATCGAAAGATCGACGCGTTCGGCTATCGTCTGCGTTATGGAAATGGCTTCGGGCAGATCTTCGAACAGCGCGGCCATCTCGCGGTGCGGCTTTAGATAACGTTCGTCGTTTTCGGAAAGAAGGTTTCCGGCTTCGTAAATGGTCGTGTGATTTTTTATGCACGTAAAAACGTCGAACAATTCGCGGTCGTGACGGTCGGCATAATAAACGCCGTTCGAGGCGAAATACGGCAGCCGAAGTTTATGAGCCAACCCGAGCAGTGCCTGATTTATATGCTCTTCGCGGCGGAGGTGATGACGCTGAAGTTCGACATACAGACGCTTTTCAAAAACGTAATTAAGCCATGCAAGATCGGCCAGGCCATTGTTGTTTTTGATGCTGTTATGCAGAAACCCGTCGGCTCCGCCGGTAAAGCACATCAGATCCGCCGAATATTTTTCGATGTCTTCGCGCGTCGCGAAATGTTCGCCTTTCTTGCTGCGAAGTTTGATGGTCGTGATCAAACGGCTCAGGTTCCGGTAGCCTTTCAAATTTAGAGGCACAAGCGGCAAAAGACTGCCGTCGTCCATCGTTATTTCCGCGCCTATTATCGGCTTCAGGCCGTGCTCTTTCGCTTCGAAATGAAAACGCACCGCGCCGGCGACGGTGTCGCGGTCCAAAAGCGCCGCACAATTCATTCCAAGTTCCGCCGCACGAGCCGCCAGCCGCTGCGGCTGTGAACCCGAAGACAGAAAGCTGAACGCGGAACGCATGTGAAGTTCACAATACATCGTCAATCATATTCCCCTGTGATGAACCATTCTTTATTTGCTCTGCACAGCCGATAAATTCCGCCGCCGTCGATCTCGACGTCCCATTCGTGTGTTTTCCATGCTCGATTCCACCACCGCGAATTTGCTTTCCAAACGCCGCTGTATTCGCGTACATGTCCGGCAAACGACCGAGTTCGGATGAACACCAGACGGCCGTTCTCATACACCACATCGGCACGCTGCGGCGGCCGGTAATATGTAAAAGCGATGACCGGGCGTTCGCGTTCTTTAATGCCGCGTTCGATGCCTTTCGGCAATGCATCCGCATCGAGTTCGAACGGTTCCGCCAGCCGCCGGTCCAATATCACGGGAACGCCGACGTTATCTTCGCCGACGAGTTTTTTCAGCTTGTTCGCCGTCAGCAAAAGGCTTTCGGGTTCGGGCCGCGAAACTGCGTAAAGCCCGCGCTGCGCCGGCCGCGGCTTTGTGAAATGAAGCGTGACGCCGACCGATACGATCTCGGTTTCGGGCGGATCGAGCGAGATGCGAAGGTTTACGAGCTTCAGCCAAAAAAGCATCTCCAGCGTAGGGAACGACGTTTTTATTTCGTACGAGCGTTCGGTCCTGTCCCGCAGGCCTAAAGTTATCGTCAGATGTTCGGTGCTTTTTCCTTTGGCGGCGGCTTCGGAAAAAAGCGGGTCGAAACCGCGGTTCAACAAAAATATCAGTTGTTCGAAATCTTCGACCGGCATATCCAGGTCATATGCCCAAGAGATGCTGTTCTCCTTTACGTTCGGCGTGATCAGCGAAGCGCCATTTTGTTCGATCATATCGATGACGCGGCGAAAATCCTGCCCGTAACGACCGATCAGTTCTTCGTGCGGAACCGCCAGTAGATCTTCGACGCGGCTTATGCCGAGATCTTCCAATACGCCCAGCGTATCGGACGCGATCGGCAGTTCGGAAAGCGGTATCCGCGAAAAAACTTCCGGCATATTCACCGCCGGCGAGCCTTTGCCGCGGCGTGCGAGCAGGCACGCGGAATCGATCGTATCGGCAACGCCGAGACTGCCGACTACGCCCTGTTTTTTCAACTTATCAAAGACCGCCGCCGCGACATCCGCCGGTGCTCCGATAAGTGTGCCGAGTCCGCTTACGTCAAACACGATGCCGTCCTCAAGAACCTCTATCGAATAGGAAAATTCGCGCGCCGTTGCGATCAGGAACTCGCGGTCGCGTTTGATATCGGCTGAAATTATGCATGCAAAAAGTTTAGACATCGTCGTATTCCGCTTCGGCCTGTGCCGACAAAGAGCCTCCGTAAAAATGCTTTCGCGAATGTATGTCTATGCCGATCCGCCGCAAAAGCTTGAATCGTCCGCCGCCCGACCACTCGGCGGATCCGCGTTCAAAAACGAATGACCGCTGTGACGCACTACCCGCAAGCGGTTCCGCCGCAGTCACAAAAAATACGGTCGGAGTTTCTTTTATTCGCGTGCGATAGCGGTACCAATATGTTCTCGGCACCATCTTTAGCTTTCTCTGCGACAGGCCGCCCAGATTCAGCCAGACCATTCCGAAACCTTTCGCCTGAACCAAAAGATCTGCTGCGATGAATGCTTTTTCCAGGTCGCCGCCGCATTTGACCCACAGAACATTTTCAAGCACGACACCGCTTGCCGACGCCGTCACCGCATCGAAACCGCCGCACGAATCAACGACCGCACAGACCTCGCCTGCGGCAGTAAGGTCCGCCATCAAAGCAACGGCCGCCGCCGTTTTTCCCGATGCCGCACCGCCGCATGCTTCCGCCAGCGACCCGCGCGTGAACGTCACCGCCGTTCCGCGCAGCCCGATCTCTTCGAAATATTTTTGCTCTTCCTGAAGTTCAGAAGCCGGCCTGACAATGCTTAAATGAACCATCGCGATATACCTCCGACATATGTGCCGGAGTTAAAAGTATATTGCATAGATGAAACAGAGGTCAAAAGGAAAGAAATGATAGAGCAGCGGACTGAAAATCCGCGTGTCGGCGGTTCGATACCATCCAGATACAAATAGAGCATTCGTATTACGAGCCCTATTCGTTGACCCGCTTTTTTTAGATGAAGGTGTCGATCGGAAGTCGAAATCGTTCCGACAACCGTTTGGCTTGGGCTTTGCTTATTTCACGTTTTCCATGAAGTACTTGTGAAACCGTTCCTTGAGAGCCGAAGATCTCCGTCATATCGACTTGTTTCAGGTCGTGTTCACGCATCAATTCGCGGAGTGCGACCGCGGGTGAGGTCGGTTTGATGGGATAATATCGTTCTTCGAAATCCTCGATCAGAGTCACAATCAGATCAAGCAGCCGACTCTCTTCGGGAGAACGCTTTTTACCTTTTTTCATCAAGCCGCCGGCGAGTTCGATCATTCGGTCATTCTCTTTTTCGTTCTCGATAACGCTTGGCATATATTCGGCCAATAAGACCGCATATGCATGTTGGTTATATTTTGGAGTCATATTTTGCACCTCTTCCGCGTACGTAGTTCAGCAGTCGACCTTCCATTTGTTCTTATCATAATCACGATGACTTAATACGAACCTGATCCAAATGATCCTGATCTTATAATCCAAATGAGCTATCACCCGGTAACTATTACCACCCACATCGAAAATGAAACAATCACCAAAGAGATCCGTGCTAGGGAATGTTTGTTTCAATTCTACAAAATTTGACGGTTCGATTCTTCGTATTTTGTGATACCAATCGGATAAGACTTCTTCGGCCTCAGGATGGTCCGCCCAGTATTCTTTTAGAGCCTTTCGGCTAATTACTCTCAAAATGAAAAAATCGCTCCATTAAGATTTACCCATATCCTATTAATGTGAATCTACGAACCTTACTATTCTAAAATATTGCATTTCGCAATATTTGTCAACGAACATGCCGTTATTTTCTGCGTAACAATTTTTCGAAAAAACTGCCGTGACCTCTTTCGGGGTCGATGAATTGGAGTTCGAGTATCCAGTTGCGTGCGGTGCCGTCGGCGGCCGGGGCGAATATGTCGTTCGGGTTGTCTTTGTGCAGGTAAAGGCCTTTCTGGCCTTTCGGCAGGCGTTCGTGCGGAAATTTGCCAACGAGGTGTCCGGCGATCTCGATGCCGTATTTCCAGCCGTACTTTTCGGCGGTTTTGACGGCATATTCATAGCATTCCTTGCCCGTTAACCGGTCGTGTTCGAAGATCCAGTCGCGGATCTCGTCCCAGGCTTTTTCGATATCGTTCTTTATTTTGTGCTTAGCCGGATCGTTGCCCAGAACGTACGTTCGGCCTACGTCGGCTTCGAAATCTTCGAAGATCGGGCCGAGGTCGAGGAAAAGTATATCGCCTTCGTTCACGAGCAGGTCGGGCGGATTTTCGTCATATGGACAAAGTGTATTTTTGCCGCTGCGGACGATGCGTTTGTGCCAATATTTTTCAACGTCGAACATCTCACGGGCGAGGTCGAATATCTCAGCGCCGATCTCGCTTTCGGTTATGCCTGCGCGAAGGATCCCGCGCTCTTCGATCGCCGCCAGCAGCATGAATGCTTTTTCTTCGGCTTCGATAAGATGTTCCAATTCCGGATCCGGATATTTCACGCGAATAGCTGCGGCGAAAATTAAAGCGGCGTGTCTTCTTTTCGTGTCGGGACGAAAGGCGTTCTCGTTTCGCTGCCTTTGACGGAACGGCGGCCGGTCATCGAACGCGGCATTACACGCAAGATGACCTCGATATTTTCGCGAACCCAGTGATCCATCCAACGAACGCTGACCGCCGGTGTAAGCGTCGGATTTACGGTGAGCAGCTTTTCGCGGGCGTTTGCGATCTCTTCCTGGTCCGTGACACGGGTCGCATCACCGCGGACGATGACGCTTTTCCAATCGGTGTTATCGATGATCTCATCGACGTTAAGACAGACCTTTGGATTGTCCCGGATAATCTCCCATTTCAGGCCTTCGGTCGTATAGATGTAGAGCTCCGGGTCGGCGAAGAAATAATGGATCGGCACGACGTAAGGATCGTCGCCCTGTGCCATGCCCAGATGTCCGAAACCGACGCGTTCGAGCGTGCTTTTGACATCCGCATCGGTCATATCTTTTACTTCGATCATGGTGCAATGAACCTCACAAAATATCTGCTGAATGTTTCTATCGTAGCCGTTTTATTTGAACGTTTCAACGCCTCTCGATAGACGCCGCGGCCTGTGTTAGAATTATGCCAAGATCGAACAAAAAAGCTCTGTAAAAAATATGAAGATCCTTGTCGCATACGATGGTTCGAAACATGCCGAAGCCGCTCTCGATGATCTGGCACGAGCCGGGCTTCCGGCATCGGGTGAGTTTTTGGCGGTTTCGGTGGCGGAGGTTTGGCTGCCGGCTCCCGGTGCGGAAGAAGACCCGGACGCCGTAACGAATCCGTATATCGAACGGCTGGTAAAAGAACGGCGGGCTCAAAGCCGAAGGGTCGTCGAAGGCGCTGAGCATCTGGCAGCGGCTGCCGCAGAAAGGCTGTCGAATATTTTGCCCGGATGGAAAGCGGAATCGCGTGCAACGTATGGTTCGGCAGCTTGGGCATTGCTCGATATCGCCGGTGAATATGACCCCGATCTGATAGTCGTCGGTTCGCAGGGACTTTCCGCGGTGTCGCGGGTCTTTTTGGGAAGCGTTTCGCTGAAAGTTGCTGGCGAAGCGAAATGTTCCGTCCGTGTCGCCCGCGGCCGGAATGAAACGGAGCCTTCGCCAATACGCATAATAGTCGGTTTTGACGGTTCGACCGGATCTGAATCAGCTGCCGCAGCTGCGGCGGAACGTGTTTGGCCTGAAGGCACAGAGATAAAACTCATCGCCGCCAGCGACCCGATATCGCCGACGATCATCGGCCAATTTGCCCAGCCGATCACCGCATTTGCGCAGGAAAACGCCGAACTCGAAAACGAGATGATCCGAAAGGCGGCGGAGCCGGCGCTGAAAAAGCTCAGCGATGCCGGACACACCGCGAGCCTGAAGATCATTCCCGGCAATCCGAAAAGCGTTCTTGTCGATGAAGCTGAAAAATGGAGTGCCGATTCGATCTTTATCGGTGCAACGGCCCTGCAGAACAGGCTCGAGCGCATATTGATCGGCAGCACGGCGTCGGCTGTTGCTTCGCGTGCCGGGTGTTCGGTTGAAATTGTCCGTTAAAATTTATGTCGCGACGGCCAGGCTTCGGACCCGTTCGCTGACGTCGCGGAAATTTACGTTTTCCGCGTAGATCTGCTCAAAATATCGGGCGGCGTTTTCAGTGTCGCCGTCGATCTCATACGCATGAGCGATCTCATACCAGACGCCCTGTTTTTCGTCCGAATTCAGATCCGCGCTTTCGAGTGCGCGTTCGAACCACGTAAGCGCGAGTTTCGCCATTCCTTGCTGTATAAAGCAATGCCCGAGCAGCGTCGCACACTGAAAGAACCGACGCGTGCCGTCGTTCGGTGACACGATCGCGATCGCGTCCTGAAATTCTTTTATCGCCTGTTCGGTCAAACCCATTTCGGAATACGCGACCGCCGTATTGTAAAGCGTTTCGTAATCGCCGCTTTCGTCCGGTTCGGATTCGTCCAAACCAAATTCACTGCGAAATTCGTCGATGTCAAAAACCTCGCGCTGATCGGATGCCGAAACGGCAGTCGCCGGTTCGTATGGTGCCGGTTCATCGGCCGCGAACGCCGTGGGTTCGACGTCTGCAACGCCACTCGACATCAGCATAAGTTCGGCTTCGAGCTTTTCGATTTCGATATGATGGCCGAATTCCGAACGAAGTTCCGCCAAGGCCTTTTCGGCCATTTCAGCGTAACCGCTTTCGATGTAAAAGCGTATGCTTTCGACTTCTTTTTGAAGGCGCATCTCGGCGGCGGCACCGGATCCGGCGTCGGAGTCCGCGACATCGCCGATCTCGTCTGCGTCCGATTCGGCAAACCTCTCGAGGCCGGCGGCATATCCGCTGTCGGCCGCGTCTTCCGCAAACATTTCAGCATCGCCGTGGCCGTTCGAAAGTTCGAATCCACCCGGCATCGCCATCGGTTGTCCGCCCGATATTTCGAACGCGAATTCACGCGCAGTTTCGGGCTGTTCTGCGAATATTTCGGGACCGCTGTCGCCGGAATTCGCACGGATGAAATTCTTGTCGAAAAGGCTTTCGACCTCCATGCTCGAATCAAAGCCGGTCTCGGCGTCGATCTCGCGAAGTCGGTCGGCGATCGCGGTGTCGTGCGGAGCCGCTTTCGAAAGCTGTGACAACGCCCATCGTTCGTCTTCGAGCGCACCTTGTTTGTTGGCCGCATCGGCGATCTGACGGAACGTGTCGCGAAGCGTTTCGTTATCGCCGCTCCACGAAAAATATCTCGCCATCAAGCGAAGTGCCTGCAGATTTTCTGCATCGATCTCGAGTATCGCGTTGACGAAACTCTGAAATTCTTCGGCCTGGCCGCCGACGATCAGATGCTCCGACGCCATCGAAAGCGAACGCGCCGCACCGTCTGCGTCGCCAAGTTTCAAATAAAGCCGCGTGAGGTCGAGGAATTTCGGATAGTTGGCGGGTTCCTGTTCCACGAGCGCAATGACGGCCCGTTCGGCTTCGCCGGCATTTTCTGCCTGAACGTGAGAATCGATTATAAGGGCAAGGATCTCGCGGTTGTGCGGATATCTTTCGCTTATTTCATTGAGCCTTTCATTCGCCTCGCCGCGGCGGTCGAGTTCCGCCATTGCCTGAAGATAGGCTTCCAGCGTGCGAAGGTCGTCGTCCTTGTGCAGCAGCGAACGTTCGTAGCAATCGACGGCTTCGTCGTACTCTTCGCGGTTGAAGAACCGCTTTCCGGCTTCGAGCAGTGCGTCGGCGGCTTCGTCCGGACGGTTCTCCTTTAGGTACGAATTCGAGATATTTACGAACGCTTCGGTATCGGTCGGATCGAGAAAAGCGATCTCTTTCCAGACGCCGAGAGCGTCAATTATCCTGCCCTGTCTTTGATAATGGTCCGCTACGTTCTGATAGTGCTGGCGCGATTCGGCATACGAACCGCGGGTTTTATAAAGTTCTGCGAGGCGTTCCGAAACTTCGATCGATCTTGGATCGAGCTTTGCGATCTTGTTATAGACCGCGATCGCTTTTTGAGCAAATCCCTGAATGCTGTAGTGTTCGGCGACCGGCGTATAACAATCGATAGCTTCGTTCGTTTCCGAATTCTTTACATAAAGATCGCCGAGCATGTTCATCGTCCCGAAATCTTTCGGGTCGTTGTGCACGATCCGTTTATATTCCTCGATGGCAGAGGAAATTTTACCCTGGGACAAATAGCGTTCTGCGCTACGCAATGCTTTAGTTTTATCGAACGTCATTTTTTGTATTTAGGATGCAATTTGGAACGACCCCGGCTCGAAAACGAACTTAAGATCACTAAAAAAGTGCAGGAGTGGGCAGGTTTTTGAACCGAAGAGCCTGCAAACAGTAAACTAACACACGGCATAGTTAGTGTCAACATTTTTTGGCATTGTTAAACTGTCAAAAACTGTGAAAGATCCGTTTCGGTTCGTCCGGTTTACTTGACCGGCTCAATGGGCTTTAATTATAGATATAAATTATGAGAGCACTTATACTCGCCGGAGGCAAAGGAACACGCCTCAGGCCGCTTACCGTTTATACGCCGAAGCCGATAGTTCCCGTGCTGAACCGCCCGTTTTTGCTGTATCAGATCGACATTTTGCGGCGTTCGGGAATAACCGACATTACGCTTTCGCTTAGCTATCAGCCGGCGAAGATCGAAGAGGTTCTCGGCGACGGGTCGGATTTCGGCGTCGCGTTGAAATACGTCACGGAACCATCGCCGCTAGGCACGGCCGGAGCCTACCGCTTTGCCGCCGAAAAGGAAACCGAAGCCGTATTGGTTTTTAACGGCGACATAATCACGGATGCGGATATCACGTCGATGATCGCCTTTCATAAAGAGAACGAAGCGGCAGCCACGATCGCTTTGAAACCGGTTGAAGATCCTTCGGCGTACGGGTTGGTCGAAACGGATGCCGATGGACGCGTCAAACGATTTCTGGAAAAACCGAAACCGGAACAGCTAAAGGAATTGAACGTAAATACGATCAA
>CBFGSN010000088.1:0-11515 GCA_965651435.1 uncultured bacterium
GAAGCTCCTGAACGGCTTTGCGGACCGCGAGTTCGAGCGAGAGCGATTCGGTTTCGATGTAATGGCCGATCAGGTGCGCGACGACCTCTGTATCCGTTTCCGTGCGGAATTCGTGGCCCTGTTCCGCGAGCTTTTCTTTCAGCTCTAGATAATTTTCGATGATGCCGTTGTGGACGACAACGACTTTGCCGGACCGGTCGCGATGCGGATGGGCATTTTCTTCGGTCGGGCGGCCGTGCGTTGCCCAACGCGTGTGGCCGATGCCGTACGTTCCGTCAAGCGGTTTCAGCCGAATGGCTTCTTCCAGATTGCGCAGCTTTCCTTCGGCCCGCCGAAGCGACAGTTCGTGATTTTCGTCAACGACCGCGATGCCCGCCGAATCGTAACCGCGATATTCCAGTTTCCGCAGGCCGTCGATTATCAACGGCACAACCTGTTTATTTCCAACGTATCCAACTATTCCGCACATGCTGTTTATTTTTTTCTGAGGATCTCGAGCAATCCTACCGGAGTAATAATTTTTAGGTCCGGGTATTGTTCACAAAATTCGCGATCGGTAGTAAGATCCAACAGATCTTTATCACGAGTTACGATATATTCGACTTTCGCCGCCAAGGCCAGATCGACGAACTTTTCATCGTTTCGGTCACGATCCAGCGAGAAAAGTTTCGGCGGATCGGAGACGAAAATGGAATTTTCCGCCGCAGAATGCATGATTATCTCGGCCCTTTTTGAAGAAAGAACGGGAAATTTTCTTCGCAGTACCGGCCGCGAAATGACGCCCTGCAACTCTTCGAAAGTTTCCCCTGAAAAATAAAGCTGGATCCTTCCATCATCAACCGATTTGATGCACTGCCCGGCAGGGCCGTTTTTGGAAAGAATTCCCTGTAAGAGTGTGTTGGTGTCAAAAACCGCTGCTATCATTGGTCTGACAGCGGGTTCTCACGGCGAACTTCGGCCACGGCCTCATCGACAATCTCTTCGATCTCTTGCTCAGAATAGCCTTGCGTCTTTGTCCACTCATGAAGCGGCGCGGCTGCTTCTGAGAAAGACACCGGGCGAAGGCTTGCTTCGCGCTGTAAAATACTTTTCAGGAATTCGCCAAAATCGACTCCTTTGCTTTTAGCCTTTTTTCTAAGCCCGGCCTCAGCTTTCGATGGCAGATCGATCGTTATAGACATAAGAAAATACCCCGATACTTCATTATTTTAGCACATTCGTGACCACATTTTTCGGAGGCCGACACTATGCTTTCGTCATTTTTTTGGCCGGTACGCCTACGACCAGTTCGCCGGCTTCGACGTCCTTTGTGACGACGCTTCCCGCGCCGGTGGAGGCTCCGTTGCCGACGCTTACGGGAGCAACAAGCATCGTGTCCGAACCGATCTTGACGTCGCTGCCGATTTTCGTTTGATGCTTGTTCTTTCCGTCATAATTGCACGTGACCGTGCCGGCGCCGATGTTCGTCCGTTCGCCGATATTCGCGTCGCCCAAATATGTAAGATGATTCGCTTTCGAACCTTTGCCAAGCGTCGTTTTCTTCAGTTCGACAAAATTTCCGACCTTAGATCCGTCGGCCATTACGGCATGTCCGCGAAGGTGCGCCATCGGCCCGACCTTGCAGCCTTCGCCGACGGTCGAATCCGCGATCAAACAATTGTCCAAAATTTCAACGCCGTCCGCGATATTCGAATTCACGACGCGCGTACCCGGACGAATTACGCAGCTTTTGCCGATCACAGAATTTCCTTCGATCGTGACGTTCGGATAAATGATCGTATCGCGGCCGACCGAGGCGTCCTCGCTGACGTAAGCATTTTTCGGATCGACGAACGTCACCCCGTCCTCGAGCATCATCCGCGTGATGGTACGTGTGCGGACAAAGCGCTCCAGGTCGGCGAGCTGCATTCGGTTGTTCGCTCCTTC
The DNA here is from genome assembly GCA_965651435.1 of uncultured bacterium. Lineage (GTDB taxonomy): Bacteria > Acidobacteriota > Blastocatellia > Pyrinomonadales > Pyrinomonadaceae > OLB17. The sequence goes on from CBFGSN010000088.1 coordinate 1,927, forward strand.
GATCTCGCCCGCGTCGCCGTGTTTGTATATCAGAACCGTTTCACCCGAATTTCGCAAAAGGGCGGGAACATCCGTCAGGTAATATTCGCCCTGCGAATTGTTGTTCTGAACATTTTTGAGCGCCGCAAAAAGTTTTTTCGCGTCGAAGCAATAGATGCCGGAGTTGATCTCATTCACCGAGCGTTCCGAATCGGTCGCGTCTTTTTGTTCGACGATCTTTTCGAAATTGCCGTTGATGTCGCGGATGATTCGTCCGTAGCCGAATGGGTCTGCGAGCACGACAGACAGTATCGAACAGGCCGCGCGGCCGGCTCCGACGCTGTTGTGACGGGCGATCAAAGCCGACAAGGTCTCCGGCCGGATCATTGGAACATCGCCCGAAAGAACAAGCACCGTCGCGTCCTCGTTTTCCAAAAATTCGCGGGCCGAATTGACCGCGTCGCCCGTTCCTTTTTGCGAATGCTGGACGGCAAAACTCACGTTTCCTTCGCCCAAAACCGTTGAAACGGCTGATCTTACGGCGTCGCCCTGATGGCCGACGACGACATAAACATTTCGCGGAGCCAGAGCCGCCGCGGTTCGGCATACGTGGTCGATAAGCGGACGGCCGTCCAGGTTGTGAAGCACTTTCACAACGTCCGAACGCATTCGCGTTCCGAGTCCCGCAGCCAGTATCAGAATATCGAGGTCATTCCCTTCTTTGCGAATTTCCATAAGATGAGATTTTGCCACAAAAACCATTGATCGCACGAATCAATAGAAATGCTTATAGTAAATATTTCTGTTCGTTATCGCAACATCCCGTGCTTCTTTTAACATCGTTAAAAAACACTTGAAATTTTTCACCGGGTCGTGGTAAATTCATTATGCGGTTAATCGCAGAATCCCGCCCGAATTTTTACATTCGATTCGATTAAGTTACAAACTATTTCCGCTTAGAGCCGATAATTACGAGAGACTCAAATGGCACAATCGCCTTTCATTATACAAGAACAACAGTTTCAGCGCCTTAAGATAGTGCTGGAACGACTTTGCGTTGAATGTGCAGCCCGCGCCGTCTTTTTGGTTGACCGCGACGGCCAGCCGATCGCCTTTCACGGCGACATCGGCGATATGGACACGACAAGCTTTTCATCGCTTGCCGCCGGCAACGTTGCCGCGACGACCAGCATGGCAAAGCTTATCGGCGAAGAAGTTTTCCCGGCGGTCGTTCACGAAGGCGAACGCGAAAGCATCTTCATCAGCGTCATCGGCCGCAGCCTGCTTGTCGTCGTTTTTGATGAACGTTCGACGCTCGGACTCGTGAAGATCCGCGCCAAACGCGCCAGCCACGAGGTAGCAGGCATTCTGGACGAAGCCGTTCGCGAATCCGTCGTCGTCGGAGCCGCCCACTCATCGATCTTCGCCGAAATTACGGACGAGGACATCGATAGCCTTTTTCGTTAATTGATTCAAAGTAAAGAGAAATAACCCCAAGTGATATGACCTTCATTAACTACGCATCTCGTGAGATCAACTGTAAGATCGTTTACTACGGTCCGGGACTTTGCGGCAAAACGACGAATCTTCAGCATATATACGATTCGACCGCGCCGCAGGCAAAAGGGAAGCTGATCTCGCTCGCAACCGAGACAGACCGAACGCTTTTCTTCGATTTTATGCCGCTGGAACTCGGCACCGTTCGCGGCTTCAAGACGCGCTTTCACCTTTATACCGTGCCGGGACAGGTTTATTACGACGCATCGCGAAAGCTGATACTGAAAGGCGTTGACGGCGTTGTGTTCGTAGCCGACAGCCAGGAAGAACGCATGGACGCGAACATCGAATCGCTCTATAACCTGGAAGATAACCTGCAGGCACAGGGCTATGACCTAGCGACGCTGCCGTATGTTCTGCAGCTTAATAAACGCGATCTGCCGAATGCGACGCCGATCGAAGAACTTTCGATGGAACTCGGCCGAAAGGGCGAACCGGTTTTCGAAGCCGTTGCGACGAACGGCACCGGTGTTTTCGATACGCTCAAAGCCGTTGCGAAACAGGTTTTGACCGAACTAAGAAAAAGCTAAGGGAATACCTCGCAAAGATTTCAGCCCCGCGTGACGCGCCGAAGCGAGCCGCGGGGTTCTTTTATTGCAGCTAATCGAGCGACGATACCGCAGCCAAATGTACAAAGCTAAAATCTGAAAGCTAAAGGCTGAGAACTGTTTTCATCAGGTCCGTATTTGAATTCCCGCTGGTAAGACGCACTACGGAATGACGAACGGCACAAACCGGAATCGATCGAAAATCACAGACCGGAAAGGTTGCCGGACGGCTGCGTTTATCTCTTGCTTTATTTTGCTTTAGGTTTTATAATGTTCGTTTCCTGCAATGCGTGGGGCGTATTGAGTGGGTTTGGTGCCCACTTTTTATTTTGGATTTTGATGGGCGTGACGGACAGCGAAAACAAGATCAGAGCGATCGCCGAAGCGGCGGCAAGTGCGAACGGTGTCGAATTCGTACACCTTGAATTTGCCGGGTCGAAGAAAAGTTATACCGTCACGATATTTATTGATAAAGAAGGCGGCGTTTCGGTCGAAGATTGTGCCGAAGTTTCGCGCGATATCGAAGCCGTCCTGGACGCCGACGACCTGATCGATTCGCCGTATGTTCTCGAAGTTTCGTCGCCGGGGCTCGAACGCGGTCTTTATTCCGCGGCGGATTTTGAAAAATTTGTCGGACGGCTGGTAAAGGTAAAATTTGCCGAACCGGTCAATGAGCGAAAAAGTATCAAGGGTTATATCGCCTCGGTCAAAGACGGCGTGATAGAGATCGAGGAAAAAGCGAAAGGAGCGGAGTTGTTCCGGTTCGATCACGGCAATGTCGCAAAAGCGAATCTGCAGGTTGATCTGAACGAAGAATTTAAGAAGCGACGGCCATAAAGCGGCTGCGGATGATCAAATATGACGACATCAATCGGACAAAGTATTGACACATTATGTGCCGAACAGGGACTCGACCGAGACATGGTCATCGAGGCGATGAAGGACGCTGTTCGCGCGGCCGCGCGTAAGCAGTTCAAGGCGCAGGACAAAACCGGTGAAGGAATTCAGGTCGAATGGAACAACGACGAAGGAATGATCGAGATCTCGGTTCAGAAAGAGGTCGTTGAAACGGTTGAAACGCCGTCTGCCGAGCTTTCGCTTACTGAGGCTCAGGAGCTTGCGGGTGATGAGGTCGAGATCGGCGACGTGCTTCTTATTCCGCTGCCGCAGGAAGAAATGGGACGCATTGCCGCCCAGACAGCGAAGCAGATCCTGGTGCAAAAAGTGCGCGAAGCGATCCGCGAAAAAGTTTACGACGAATATATCGACCGCAAGGGCGAACTCATCAACGGCATGGTCAAACGCTTTGAACGCGGCGATATGATCGTTGATCTCGGTGCGAACCTTGAAGCGATACTTCCGCGAAAGGAACAGTCGCGCGGCGAGATCTGGAATCAGGGAGAACGCATCCGCGTCGTCATCGTGGACGTTTCGAAAGAGCAGAAAGGCCAGCAGATAAAGGTTTCACGAACGTCCGAGGAATTGATCAAGCGGCTTTTCGAGGTCGAAGTTCCGGAGATTTACGACGATACGGTGACGATAAAATCCGCCGTCCGCGAACCGGGCGACCGCGCGAAGATCGCTGTTGCTTCGAACGAAAAGGATGTCGATCCGGTCGGAGCCTGCGTCGGTATGAAAGGTTCGCGCGTACAGTCGATCATCAAAGAACTCCGCGGTGAGAAGATCGACATTATCGAATGGTCTGATGAACCTTCGGTCTTTGCGGCTAATGCCCTGTCGCCGGCGAAAGTTTCGCAAGTCCGTATTACCGATGTCGATAAACGCAAGATGGAAGTTATTGTCAGCGAAGATCAGCTCAGCCTGGCGATCGGCAAACGCGGCCAGAATGTAAGGCTCGCGACGCGTCTTGTCGGTTGGAATATCGACATCGTCAGCGAGGACGTTCTGAAGAAAGAGATCGCTCAGAAAATGGGCAAAATGATGGCGTCCGGCGAAGCCGTTCCGATCGCCGCTCTCGAAGGCGTCACCGCGAACCAGGCCGAAACGCTTGCCGCAAAAGGCATCGAAACGGTCGATCAGCTTGCGGCCGCGTCGGTCGATAACATCGTTGATTTTCTTGATGTAAGTCTCGATCAGGCGGAATCGATCATCGGCATTGCCGCGAACATCGTTGCGGCCAGAAACGCCGAGGCCGAAAATGCCGCTGCCGCCGAAGCGGACGAAGCCGGAGCCGAAGTTGCCGCAGAAGCTGCCGAAGGCGGCGATGATGCCGCTGAAACTCAGCCGGCCGAAGAAGAAACTCCTGCGGCGGAGGCCGGATCGGCAGCCGAGCAAGCACCGGAAACCGCTGAAGCCGAAACCGGTGAACCCGAAATCGCGGAAGCCGGCGAAGTTGAAGCCGCCGTCGAAGAAGAGGTGCCTGCGGAGTCCGCAGAAACTTCGGAAACCGATGCGGATGTTGAAAATATTGATGCTGCCGAAGCCAACGAGGCTGCGGAAGCAGAAGCAGATACCGACGATGAGAAACCAATATAACGTTATGTTTCCCGTTGTCATTAAAAAAGAGGCCGTGCGTATATGAATTGAAGATTCTTGCCGCGGCCGAACGGAGCAAATGCTCCTGAGAAGAGCAAATATTTAGATATGGCCATTGGCAAGAAAATTCGAATCTACGATCTGGCTCGCGAAGTTAAGCAGGATGCGAAACGCGTAATGGAAGATCTGCGCCGCGAAGGCGCCGATGTCAGCGTTCCTTCCAATTCCGTAACGCAGGAACTCGCCGAAAAAGTCAGGCTAAAATACTTCCCCAAAACCGAGGTCGCACCGAAACGCGCGATCAAGGTCATCAAGAAAAAGGCCGCGAAAGCCGATGAGCCGGAAACGGAGATCGAGACGACGGAGCCGGAACCGTCCGAGGTTCCGGAAGAAGAGGTAAAAGTAAAAGCGGATGAACCAAAACCGCGCACGAAACGGCTTGCGAAAAAAGCCGAGCCCGCGCAGGAAGAAGTTCCCGTTGAAACCCCGGCCGAAGAGCCTTCGGATTCGAAAAAATTCAAGGTAAAGAAAGTCGTCGCTAAAAAGGACATCGAAGCGGCCGCGGAAGCACGCGAAGCTGCCGCCGAACCCGAAGTTCCGGGTGACGAGCAGCCCGCCGAGCCGATAGAAACCGCCGAACCGGAAACGGCCGAGGCCGAAACGCCCGCAGCGGAAGCCGCCCCTGAAGCGGAAGAAAAGCCGAAGAAACGCATTCTGCGGCCTACTGGAACTCAGATCAAACAGCTTACGCTCACGCGTGATGCCCTCAGCAAAGGTGTAAAAGCCGGCGAAAGGATCGTCAGCGATGCTCCAAAACGTACCGGAAAACTCGCCGCGGAAAGGCAGCGCGATTCACGCGGCCGGCTGCTCGACCTTCGCGGAACGCCGGGCGAAACATCCACGCCAAAACTTAATTACACGCCGCCGGCAGACAATCGCCGGCGTCCGGGACGTTCCGGCGGCCGCCGCGCGAAAGGCGGTGCCGACAAAGGAGGGCGTTTTGCGGAACGCGATGTCGATATGCCGCGTCAGCGCACGCTCGAGGAGCGTATACTCGATCAGGTCAGCAAGCGCGAAGGCGACGGCACTTCGGTTCGGCTGACGGAAGGTGCGACCGTTCGTGAATTTGCCGAAGCCCTCGGCATTACGCCGCGCGACATCGTTCAGCTTCTGATCAAACGCGGTGTTTTTGCAACTCTTAATCAGCCGATCGGTGAAGCGATGGCGAAAGAGATCGGGCTCGAACTCGGCTATGAGGTCACATTCGCCGCGTTCGAGGACATGGTCATCGAACAGGAATTCGAAGAACTCATCGCCGCCGATGCGGATGACATCGAACTTCCGCGTCCGCCTGTCGTCACGGTCATGGGACACGTTGACCATGGTAAAACTTCGCTGCTCGATGCGATCCGTTCGGATAACGTCGCCGAAGGCGAAGCGGGCGGCATCACGCAGCACATCGGAGCGTACAGCGTTTATGTGACCGATCCCGAGGATGCGGAACAGAAACGTCGCGTCGTTTTCCTTGATACGCCCGGTCACGAAGCGTTCACAATGATGCGTGCGCGCGGTGCTAAGGCAACGGACATCGTAATTCTGGTCGTTGCGGCCGATGACGGCGTTATGCCGCAGACGATCGAAGCGGTTGAACATTCAAAAGCCGCGGGCGTGCCGATCATCGTTGCCATCAACAAGATCGATAAACCGGATGCAAATCCGGACAAGGTAAAACAGGGCCTCGCGCAGCTTGGTCTTCAGCCCACGGATTGGGGCGGCGATATAGAAATGGTTCCGGTTTCGGCGAAAAAACGCCAAAATCTGGATACGCTGCTCGAAACCGTTCTGCTTCAGGCAGATATTTTGGAACTCAAGGCAAGCCCGACGCGGCGTGCATCCGGCGTCGTTCTCGAAGCAAAACTCGACAAAGGCCGCGGCGCGGTCGCGACGGCCTTGGTTCAGCAGGGAACGCTTCGCGTCGGCGATCCGTTCATTGTCGGACAGTATTACGGAAAGGTCCGCGCGATGTTCTCCGACCGCGGAGAGAATGTTTCCGAAGCACCGCCGGCAACGCCGGTCGAGGTTTTGGGGCTTCAGGGCGTTCCGCATGCCGGCGACACTTTCCAGGTCGTATCGAACGTTGACCGGGCACAGACCATCGCCGGACAGCGTCAGATGCAGGCTCGTCAGGCAGCAATGCTCAAGACGACGAAACGCGGTATCGAATCGCTCGGACTTGCGGAGATCAAGGAACTTCTCGTTATTTTGAAGGCGGACGTTCAAGGTTCGGTCGAGGTTCTGAAAGGAACGCTCGAAAAACTTTCGACCGACAAGGTCAAGGTACGCGTTATCAGGGCGGGCGTCGGCGCCATTGCCGAATCGGATGTTCTGCTTGCTTCGGCGACACAGTCCGATAACGCATCGACGGCGGTCGTTATCGTCGGTTTCAACGTTCGTCCGGAACCGCGTGCGGCCGAGGTCGCGCGAATGGAAGACGTCGATATTCGCCTGCACTCGATCATTTACAAGGTCGAAGAAGAGATCAAGGCCGCGATGATCGGTATGCTCGATGCGATCGTCAAAGAGGTCATCATCGGAAAGGCGCTGGTTCAGGAAACGTTCAAGGTTTCGAAGATCGGAACTATCGCCGGCTGCCGCGTTACGGACGGCGTTATGCGTCGTCAGGCAAAGGCGCGGCTTATACGCGACGGCGTCGTTATTTGGGAAGGCGATATCGCTTCGCTCAAACGCTTTAAGGAAGACGTGAACGAAGTGAAACAGGGCTTCGAATGCGGTATCAGTCTGGTCAATTACAACGACCTTAAGGTCAATGACGAGATCGAGGCGTACGTGATCGAAAGCACGGCGGCGACCGAACTTTGATAGGCGAAATTTATGCGGCATCCCGAAAGATTGGCAGAATCGCTGCGCGAAGAGATCGCGGAGGTTGTCGGGTTCGAGCTCGATGACCCGCGGCTCGGGCTTGTGACGGTAACGGCGGTCGAAATTTCGGACGATTCGCGTGACGCAAAGGTTTTTGTCCTTGTCGAAGGAAACGACGAGGAAAAGAAAAAAGCGATGCAGGCACTGCAGGGAGCCGCGAATTTTGTTCGCCAACAGGTCGCTTTGAGTTTGAATCTTCACCATGCCCCGCAGCTTCATTTTGCTCGCGACACGGTCGAAGAGAACGCGTCCCGGGTCGGAGAATTGCTCTTTGAGATCGGGACGGATGAGAATTCTGAAAGGACGGGATCGGAAGAATGATATTTTTCCGGTTCCATTGATTCAATAGTGTTAAGTCAAGTAGTTGAGTTAATTGAAAATAACGACAAGTTTGGTATCACCACGCATATCAAACCCGACGGCGACGGTGTTGGTTCATCGTTAGGGCTTTTTTGGCTCTTGAAAAGTCTGGGTAAATCGGCCGAGGTCATTGTCAGAGGAGATGTTCCGCCGTCGTATAAAAGCTTGCCGGGAGCCGAAACTATCCGTGACGTTGCCGAAGTTGACCGCGAATACGACGCGATATTTGTCATCGAATGTTCTGATCTGGACCGCCCGGGCATTGCCGGGCTCGAAACCGAAACAACCGTAAACATCGATCACCACACCACCAGCGAACATTTCGGAACGATAAACTGGATCGACCCGACCGCTTCGGCCGTCGGCGAAATGATCTACAATCTTTGCAAAGCCATCGGCGGACGCGTAACGCCGGAGATCGCCGCCTGCGTTTATATGGCGATGATCACCGATACCGGATCTTTCCATTTTTCGAACACAACCGACCGCACATTAAAGGTCGCATCAGAACTCCTGAAGGTCGGCGTAAAACCCGCCGAAATTTCCGAAGCAGTTTATAATAATTATCCGTGGTCGCGGATAGAATTGATGCGGCGTGTGCTAGCGACGGTACAGCGCGATCCTTCGGGCCGCGTTGCGTGGATGCGGCAAACGCTGGAGATGCGCGAAGATTCCGATGCGATCGACGGCGACAACAACGGTTTTGTGAATATACCGCTTGCGGCAAAAGATGTGACCGCGTCCATCTACATTCGTGAGGTCGAAACGGGAAGCTACCGCGTGAGCCTTCGTTCAAAGGGAACGATAAACGTCGCGACGGTCGCGGAACAGTTTGGCGGCGGCGGCCACCGAAATGCTGCCGGGCTTCGGATCGACGGCGATTGGGAAACGGTCGAACGACAATTGGTGGATAAGGTCATCGAAGCAGTCGAACGCGACAGCGGCGAATGGGAAACGGTCGAACCGAACTAAATAAATGGAGCAAAAGGAAAAAAAATATAAGTGGCGTCGCGAAGATTATCGCGAAAACACAAAAGGCCTTTTGATACTCAACACCGGCGACGGCAAAGGCAAAACGACCGCGTCCATCGGAACGATGGTCCGTGCCGCCGGCCGCGGACTTCGCTGCTGCATGATCCAGTTCATGAAGTCCAAGAACGACCGCTACGGCGAACACGAATCGCTTGAAAAGCTCGGGATCGAGATCCATACGATGGGCGACGGCTTCACCTGGGACACGAACGACAAAACGCAGGACATTAAAACGAGCGAGGAAACGTGGGCACTTTGCCGGGAGAAAATGCGGAGCGGTGAGTATGACCTGCTGGTCTTCGACGAACTTTTGTACGTTCTAAGCTACGGTTTTCTAGACATAGATAAAGTTCTGGCGGAGATCGCCGAGGTTCGCGCCGCACAGCCGCATCTTCACCTGATACTTTCCGGAAGGAACGTCGATAACGCTCTCGAAAAGGTCATCGAGGCCGCCGATATGGTGACCGAAATGCGCGAGATAAAACATCCTTTCAACGCCGGAATTTTTGCTCAACAGGGAATCGAGTTTTGATAATTATTACTGCGTAAATCTTAGGTTTCGTGGTTGACGAAGTTTTTAACCACAGAAGACACGGAAAGCACGAAACAAGAAAAAAACGGAGATCTATGAAATCGGAGATCGAGCGTAAAAAGCCATCCGGCGTTGCGGATCATGC
>CBFGSN010000089.1:0-11353 GCA_965651435.1 uncultured bacterium
TATATGTGCGTTAGTGCTCATTTTGTTTCGATATGTTGCGTTAAAATGCTAAAGCTATTTTGTGTAATCACCTTTAGGGTAGTTTTTATTGTCACCACAGGACGATTTCCATCAGTTGCCACTAGCTTTAGCTAGTGGTGTAGGTCAACAAAGATCTCGGCTTTAGCCGAATATAATAAAGACGTTTCGTCGGGCTTTAGCCTACATCCTTGAATTTTTGAAACCCCGCTCTCTCCAAAAAATATTGAAACTCATCATCAAAGACGACTTTTCGGTGATGGACTTCTTGATTTGCTATGTATCTCCTGACACCACCCAATCCTCCTGGATCGACCGAGACCACGAAGTATTCATCCTGCCAAGCAAATCTCGTTTTTGTCAGACGATTCTGATCTATCCAGAAAGACGACTCACCTTTGATCAACTGCATGATCTTGTCTATCGTTTGATCGGAACTCAGCGAGATCAGACAATGGACATGGTCCAAGTATCCATTGATGTGATCGATGAAAATGCCCTTCTCTTTTGCATTGTTTCGAATATGGTCAAAGATCTTATACCTAATATTATCCACAAGATACGGTGCGTGATTTTTTGTTGCCCATACAAAATGCAGCCGAATTTTTATCCACGGCATATTTTCGCTTTGGGCTAAAGCCCGATATGTATAGGCCCTTTTAACCACTAGCTAAAGCTAGTGGCAACTGATTCCTCTCGACTCCCTATCAAAAAATCTCACTATCCTTCGGCTCAAAAGCTGATGACATAACCATCCTTAGCTCTTTTCCTCCGAATTCTCCTCTTCGTCCGAATCGTGCTTCGTCGAATAATCACGCGCCCGCGGTTCGATCATCGAAATATCGACGGGCTTGTAGCTGAGTATCGGGCCTTCGGCGGAGTATTCGGCGATGGTCGATTTCAGGAAATTCTCGTCGTCGCGTTTCGGAAATTCCGGTTTGTAATGCGCTCCGCGCGATTCGTTGCGGTTCAGCGCGCCGAGCGTTATCACGCGTGCGAGCTGAAGCATATTCCAAAGCTGTCGTGCATGCGGAACGGCCTGCGTCGCCCACAGATTCGAATCGTTCAGCGAAATATGCTGATAACGGTCAATGAGTTCCAAAAGCTTTTCGTCCGTCGCTTTTAACCGGTCGTTGTAACGAACGACCGTCACATTTTCCGTCATCACCTTGCCGAGTTCATCGTGGATCCTATATTGATTCTCGGTTCCCTCGTTCTTGATAATGCTTTCGTTGAGTTCGGCCTGGCGCTTCAGTTCCACGTCGTAAATGCCGTTCGTTTCGGTCTTTCCGCGTTCGACGTTCGCAGCGTATTCCATCGCCGACGGAGCAGCCGTAAATCCGCCGTAAACACAAGAAAGCAAAGAATTTGCACCGAGCCTATTCGCGCCGTGTATCGAATAATCGCATTCGCCGGCCGCAAAAAGTCCCGGAATATTCGTCCGCTGATCTTCATCGACCCACAGTCCGCCCATCGAATAATGAACGCCCGGGAAAATGCGCATCGGAACGAACCGCGGATCGTCGCCGACGAACATTTCGTAAATTTCCAGAATTGCGCCGAGCTTTCGCGTAAGCGTTTCCGCCGGAATATGCGTAAGGTCCAGGTAAACCTGATTTTCGCCGCCGACGCCGTGGCCTTCGATGCAGACCTGGAATATCTCGCGCGTCGCGATATCTCGGGGCACGAGGTTTCCGTACGCCGGATACTTTTCTTCGAGGAAATACCAACGTTCGGCTTCGGGAATGTCCTGCGGTTTGCGCATGTCGCCGTCCGTTCGCGGCACCCAAACGCGGCCGCCTTCGCCGCGTGCCGATTCGCTCATCAAACGGAGCTTGTCTTCGCCCGGAATGGATGTCGGGTGAACTTGTATGAATTCGCCGTTCGCGTAATATGCGCCTTGCTGATAGCAGGCCGACGCGGCGCTTCCCGTGCAGGTCATCGAATTGGTCGATTTGCCGAAGATAAGTCCCGGGCCGCCGGTCGCCATAATTACGGCATCGGCCGGAAACGCACGGAGTTCGAGGCTCTGCAGGTTCATCGCGATAACACCGCGGCAAACCTGGTGGTCGTCCAACACGAGCGAGAGCATTTCCCAGCCCTCGTATTTATTTACTTTTCCCTGAACTTCCCAGTTGCGGACCTGTTCATCCAGCGCATACAAAAGCTGCTGGCCGGTCGAAGCACCGGCGAACGCGGTTCGATGATGAAGCGTCCCGCCGAAGCGTCGGAAATCCATCAATCCTTCTTTTGTTCGGGAAAACGGAACGCCCATTCTATCGAACAGATTGATGATCGCCGGAGCCATGTCGCACATGCGTTTGACAGGCATTTGATTGGCAAGAAAATCGCCGCCGTAAACGGTATCGTCAAAATGGATGTAGGGCGAATCGCCTTCGCCTTTCGTATTCACGGCACCGTTTATGCCGCCCTGTGCGCAAACCGAGTGCGAACGTTTTACCGGAACGACGGAGATCATATCGACCGTGTGGCCGGCTTCGGCGATCTTCATCGCAGCCGAAAGTCCGGCGAGTCCGCCGCCGATGATCACAATTTTAAGATCGTTTGATGACATAATTTAACGTGTTGCGGCAAGTGTCGATGCCGGTTCGAAATTCGCCGCCGCATGGCCGCTGTCCTCACAAATAAATTGCGGCATGATCCCGCACGGCCGTTTGAACGAATAGATCGAATGGACGCCGACACCGAAAAGTACGACTGCCAACAGAATGCTCGCATACAGCGAATATTTCTGTGCTTTTTCGCCGATGACCAGGCCCCAATCGACCGCAAAGAGCCAAAATCCGTAACCGAGGTGCCACGCCGTTGCGGCCACGCCGAAGATATAAAGAACCACGACCCACAAGATCGCAAATTCACCGGCAACGATGTCGTAAGCCTGTGTTGCGTGTCCCGCGACGGGTATTTCGTTCAATCCGGGCAGCAGACCGAACCGCAGATTCAGCAAATGGAAAAGGATAAAGAAGAACAGAAAGATACCCGTTATCCGCTGAAAGAGATAGAACCAGTTTCGGCCGTATTTATAGGTGATGACGTTCGGCTTTGCTTCGCTGGAAATTATCACGCCGTAAATGGAGTGGAACAGCAGCGGCAGAAAGATCCCGAAGATCTCTATCAAAAGCAGGAACGGAATACCGTGAATATCGGCGACGGCGTCCTCATATGCCCTTTCGCCGTTCATTGCTTTTGAGTTCGTGAACAGATGCGCAAAATAGAATAGGCCGAGCGGCACAATTCCCGTCAATTGATGCAGTTTGCGCAATAGAAAAGTATTGCTGTATTTAATTGCCATCGAATTAGTTACCGTAAAATTTGATCGACTGTTGAACAGGTCTTTTGAGATTCTAAGACCAAAATGCCGAATCGCCAAATACCGCCGCGATCAAAATTTCATTCGAATGTATCATAACGCGTTTTTGTTATAAGTTAAAATGAATTCGCTTTGGCAGATTAGTTAGAAAGGCTTATAATAAAAACATACCGGCAAATGCCGCTGCGTAATGCATATTGAGACGCTAAAAGTATTTTGTGACCTCGTCGATCTGCAGAGTTTTTCGCTCGCGGCGGAGCGGAATTTTATTACGCAGTCAGCCGTCAGCCAACAGGTTCGGGCTCTTGAGGACAAATTCAAACGCCGCTTGCTTGAACGCGTCCGCGGCCGCCGAGAGGTAAAATTGACCTCCGCCGGCACGGTGTTTTACGAAGAATCTAAGGTCGTTCTGGAAGCCTACGAACATCTTCAGGAAAGCATTCGCGGCGTTGTCGGCACCATCGGCGGCAACGTGAAAGTTTCGACCGTTTACAGCGTCGGCCTGCACGAACTGCCGAGCAAGGTGAGTGAATTTCTGACAAAATTTCCGGCAGCGCGCATCGATCTGGAATATTCCCGCACTACGAAGGTCGTTCGCGATGTGTTGAACGGTTCGGCGGAACTCGGCGTAATGGCATTTCCCGAACCGCGACGCGGACTTACGATAAAAATGATGCCGAGCAACCGACTTGTCCTCGCCTGTGCTCCCGACCATCCGCTTGCAAAACGGGCAAAGATACGTGCCAAGGAACTCGGCGGAATGGATCTCGTGATGTTCGAGCGCGACACGCCCACCCGCAAAGCCATCGACCGCATCCTGAAACGGCTGAACGTAGAGGTCAATGCCGTCGCCGAATTCGACAACATCGAAACGATAAAACGCGCCGTTGAGGTCGGTTTCGGCCTGGCGATACTTCCGATGCCGTCGATCAAGCGTGCCGAACGCGACGGTTCGCTGGCCATTGTCGAACTCGCGGAAAAGGATTGGGTCCGGCCGGTCGGCGTTATCTATCGCAGCAACCGTTCATTGTCTTTGGCCGCAAAGAAATTCGTCGCCATTTTGGAATCTCCGGCCTGAGATTCGCGAAGGAATTTAAATTCCCGCAAAGCTTTGTTATACTGGGGCTGCTTCGAACGGATTCCCCCGACGCTTCGAAACCCACAACGCTTTTGTAACGTATCTTAATTGCCTGCTATTTTTCCGCTGTTTTTTTTGAATTTTAATGGAATATACGGAATCGCTATTCACCGTATCCGCTCATTTCGAAGATAGGAAGGAATACCTTTACGTCAGGATCGAAGGACGCGGAAGTTATGAACAACAAAAAGAGGTCTGGGAACAGATCGCCGATGAACTGAAAGCTTCGTCGCACTTTCGTCTGCTCGTTGAACAGAATTCGCGTACGATGCTGGATATGTCTGACGTTTTTCAGCTCTCTGCGGACGTTGCCGCGATGGGTTTGGACGACTGTAAATCGGCGTATGTCGATACGAACGAAACCAACGCGGATATAAACGAATTTGCCGAAACGGTCGCGATAAACCGCGGGTTCAACGGAAAGGTGTTTACCAGTGTCGAGGAAGCCGAAGCGTGGCTGCTTTCGAATTAGACGGCCGGTGAAGATCCGATCCGCGTTAGCGTCGAGGTCGGCATCATTTCGTTCAGCGACCGTTCCAGCATTGGCAAAAGTCCCGGCGCGTCCATGTATTCGCGGCCGAGCAGCCGGCGGAATTTGCGGTCTTTGTTTTCACCCGAAAGTTCTTTCACCAAACCTTTGAAAAGGGCGGCTACGATCTCCGGTGCGAACTGTTTTCCGGAATTCCTTCGCAGATCATCAAAAACTTCGTTCGCCGGACGGCGGCGCTTGTACGGCCGGTCGGTGGTCATCGCGTCGAAAGAATCCGCCAGGTTCACCACCTTTGCGATGTACGGAATTTCCTTGTCATAAAGGCCTTCGGGATAACCGCGGCCGTCCAGCCGTTCGTGATGATATTTTGCCGCGAGCGGAACTTCGGCGTACGGATGATGGATCGGCGAAAGAATATTGAACCCAACGGACGGATGGCGGTTCAGCTCCGCTGATTCCTTTGCGTTTATTCGGTACGGCGCATTTATTATCTTTCGGTCAACGGTGAGCTTTCCGACATCGTGCAGATATCCGGACACGGCGGCTCCTTCGACCTCGTCGGGTCCCCAGCCGAGTTCCCTGCTGATTATCTCAGTATATTTTCCGACGCGGACGGAATGGCCTTCGGTATATTTATCTTTGCTGTCGATCGCGGCGGCGAACGCCTTTACGGTGTCGGTGTAGGTCATCCGCAGATCGTCATAAAGCTTTCGGTTCTCTTCGGTTCGCCGTTCGAGTTCGGCAAGCATATTTCGCTGTGCGATAGCGGAACCGATGTGCCGGCCCATCGCACAAATTATCTCGCGGTCATAACTTGAATACGGTTCGCCCGATGCCTTTTCGCCGAGAAAAACTGCACCGACCATTTCGTCCCTGACAACAAGCGGCACAAAAAGCTGGATGCGGGCCTTTTCAAAACTGTTGTCGTAAACCTGAAAGAACGGCAGAACTTTCGCCTGATCGATCTCGATCGGATACAGGCCGTTCGCCAAAAATTGGCGTTCGTCCTCGTGGCAAAGCGTCATTCCGAACGGAAAATCATCACCCAGCCCGCGTGCGGCCGCCAGATGAAATTCATGGCCGAAGCGTGAAAAACGCGCAACGCCGCCGCGCATTATCGCTATAGAACCGAGCAAAAGATGCAGCGACGTGCGTATCGTTTCGGGGAATGCATTCTTATTGGAGATCTGATGGCCGAGTTCGGCCAGAGCTCCGAAAGTATGTATAAGTTTGCGCCTGTTTTCGTCCATTATTTATGCGGCACCGAGAACCGTCGCGTGACGGCTGACGCCGAGCATATCAAAAAGCTGCGCCGTATTTTCGTTCACATCGGAAAGGACGACTTCGGCTCCGGCGTTCGACGCACGGTCGATAACGCCCAAAAGTATCGAAACGCCTATGCTGTTGACGATCTCCGTTGCCGATAGGTCAACGACCAGTTTCTTGTAACCGTCATCGAGTTTTTGTTTACATTCGCGTTCGACCTTTTCGCCGGACAGCTTGTTCAGGTAATCTCCGGCAAAGATGATAGCTGCATCTTCGCCGAAACCGATTCCCTCAGCTTCATTTTTCATAACGCTCAAAAAGAACTTCTAAGTTGTTGTCGATTCACAGGATAAGTGAGCAAGTTCAAAATCGGTTTTAACACAAACGGCCGCCGATTACAATAAAAATCTTCATAACCGCCGTTCAGAACGTCATACATCGCCTTTTTCCGACAGCGGGCAAGCTCCTATTTCTTTTTTGTCGTACTTAACCATTCTGATCGACGTTCCGTCTTCGACATCCTCGACTGTTACTTCGTCCATCAGCGTCTGCATCAGCTTCAATCCCCAACCGCGGCGTGTTTGTTTTTCCTCGGATGCTCCGTCCCGATCGCCGAGCCGGACGCCGCGGTTCGACACGGTTATTTCGATGCGACCGTCACCGACGGCGATCTTCTGGTGGATCTTTCTGTCTGGACTCGCACCGTGTTCCGCGGCGTTTATCAAAGCTTCGATCAGCGCCGTTTTCAATTGATTTATCGTTTTCGGTTCCAGGTCGTGACGCTTTGCAATGTCTTCGAGCGCGTTTGCCGCGATGATCTCGCTGTCGTCGGACATCGGCACGGTGAGTTCGTATTCGGCGATTCCCTCCGTCGTCGGTGCGGCCGTGCGGCTTCCGGTCAAAAATTCCTTCAAAAGCTCGGCCTGTTTGCGGTTCGAACCGAACGAACTCCGCGCCTCCAGAACCTCCAAAGCCTCCGGCGAAAAACCACCCGGTGAAATAAGCCACAGCCGGTAATTCACAAAATTTCCCATCAGCGCCGCCATCTCCAGACGGTCGCACCAAAATTCGGTCAGGTCGGCCGACGCTTCGAGTTTCGAATCGATCTCCGCCGCCAGCCAGACGACCTCGCTTTCGTCATCGAAAGCATTGCCGCGAAAACCGATCGCAATGGCCGAACGTTCCTTCGACGTAAGCTTTGCGATCTGCGGGTAGATGTCTTCGGTAAACGCCGTGTGCACCACGTTCTGAAGCCGCATCGTCCGCTTATCTTCGGCAAGCTCGGCCGCGATCTCGGCATCGGTCATGCCAATATAATCGTCGCGAAATATCGCATGATCGATCAGCGCCGCCGGGACCGAACGCCCGTCGAACGCCGCCATAAGTTCTTTGATACCAATATTTCGCCGCCGGCGATAAACAGCGGACATCAGCTGCGGCGCGCGTTTTAGCTGGTGCGAAACAAGATCGGCGGCGATCGTCTCTTCCCTCTCGCCCGCGACCTCACGCCGGTAAAGCACACTGACCGCGTCGCGAAGAACGGTGTCGTCCTCGAGCGGCTCCGGCCCTTTCGGCCCGCGATCGGCGAGTTCGTGCTGAATAAGTTTTTCTGTTTGCGACGCGTCCGGAACGAACGTTTTTTGCTTTAGGACAAGACGCGTTATTGCGGTCTGCGGCAAAGCTTCCGGACCGAAATAAAGTTCGTGCAGGTACCTGATCGTATCGGTTCGCAGCGTTCCGTCCGACAACGAATCTTCGATCAGCTCATTGTATTTTCGCGAAAACGATCCGCGCAGGATCTCGTTCGCATACGTGATGCCGACTTCCGAATACGTCTTTAGCGGTGTGCCGGACGCACGCGCCGCGGCGAACAGCATCTCGATATTCCGGGCATTTCCGCTGAACTGGCCCATGATCAGATCGGCGGTCGAATCGGTCACCGCCACACCTGTCCGTCTTGCCAGCGACCGTACAAATTCCGCACCGGCCGCATCGGAAAAAGGTTCCAGCAAGATCGTTTTGCCGTCTTTCAGATGCGGGTCGAAACGCCTTCGTCCGGCAAGGATCACGCGAACCTCGCTGTCGCAGAGAATGTTGGCGATCCGGTTCGCGGCCGACGGCTCATAATGGATGTCGTCGATGATAACAAGGGTTTCGATGCCGGCGGCTTTTGCGCGAAACGGCGCACCGAAACATGTTTCGATGAAGATCTCGCCCGCGGTTTCGGGCACCTTGGAAACGTAGAGCGTCAGCAGCGGTTCGAGCCAGGCGAGGTCTTCGTCCGAAGATATCTCGGCAATTTCTGCCAGCGTCGGCCGCATTTTTATCAGGCCTGCGTCGCGACGGCGAAAAGCCGTGACCTGAACTATGAACTGATATAAGAAACGCCTTGCCGCCGCGTGCAGCGGTTCGTGTTCCCTTCGCAGCGGAAAATATACCGGCGCAATATTTCCGCCCGCGTGAAATAGCTTGTCGTAGGCCTGCCGAACAAATTCGGACGAACCGCCGCCCGGACGCGAACCGACGAACACCGCCGGTGCCTCCGTTCTCAAGATTTCGGCGAGCTCGTCCGACCTGCCGAAAAAGGCGTCGTGCGGGCACACCGCGGCTATTCTTGTTGAAACAAAAGCTGTCATTAATGAATGTGATCGGCCGGCGTTCCTTCGCTGCCGTCAAACATTTTTACGACGTTGCGTCCGGAATGCTTCGCCCGATAAAGAGCATTGTCGGCGGCGTTTATCAGCTGCGCGGAGGTTTGTCCGTCGTCCGTAAAAACCGCCACGCCGATGCTGACCGTAACCTGCCGGAACGGAAACTTTGTCGCTTCGAACCGGCCGCGGATACGTTCCGCGATCGCCGAAGCTTCTTCGGCGCTCGTCTGCGGCAGCATTACGGAAAATTCCTCGCCGCCATAACGCGCCGCCACGTCTTCGTTCCTAAGCGAATCCTTGATAACCTCGGCGGCGATCTTCAGCGCCGCATCGCCCGCAGGATGGCCGAAATTGTCATTATAGGACTTAAAATCATCCACATCCAACATCAGCAAACTGAGCGGAAATCGGTGACGGCTCGAACGCTTGATTTCCTCGTCGAGGCGTTCTTCCAGATATCGGCGGTTGAGCAAACCGGTCAAACCGTCGGTCAGCGAAAGTTGTTCGAATTCGCCGGCTTTTTCCTTCAGCGACGCGCGGTCGATCGCAACGGCGATCTGCGGGCTTATAGCCTGAAGGAATTCGAGATCGGCTTCGGAAAACGGATTGCCGCCGGCCCGGTCGGTAAAGTTCATTACCGCGATCTTGCGTTCGCCGATGATGACCGGATAGCTGATGAACGACGACGATCGGTACTCCCAATCTTCCGGCGAAGGCTTGATCCGAAGTTTTTCCATATCGGCGACGACGACCGGTTTTCCGGCTTCGAGCACAGTTTTCGATATTCGTTCGCCAACCTCCGGATCGTGATAAAGATCGGCCCGGGCACCGACCGCCGCGCGTGCTTCGAGCTGTTTTGTCTTTTCGTTGCGAACCAGCAGTGATGCCCTTTCCGAACGCAAAAGCTCCGCCGATAACCGCGTCAGGTTCATCCAAAAATCATCCGAATCGATATTATCCAGGCTTTCGTTAAACTTCTGAACCGCACGGCTCAGCCAATCCTGATGCGAAACTTCGCCGCGAAGCCGCATTAGTTCGAGCTGCGTCGCGACCATCTGCGTGAACCTGGCGAGTTCGCGCTTTTTCGTTTCATCCATGTAATTTCCCGAAACGGCGAACGCCCCGCGCACTTCGCCCGCGACGAACGACGGGAAAAGGAATATACGCCGTTCCGGATCGACGGAGCCGTCGGCTTTTCGCTCTTTGAGTTCGATCGGGATCTCGTTTCTATTGGCATAAAGCAAACGCGGATTGTTGGTCGAAACGCCGACCTTCAAACGCTTTCCGGCGATGTCGCCCTGTGAAAATACGGCGACGAAATTATCGTCGCGCGCCTCTAGCCAAACGATCGAACAAAGCTTATAGTGACGCGATAAAAATTCCAGTATCGTCGTCACGCCCTTTTCATAGTCAAATTTCATTATCGAACCGAAAAGCGAACGCCATTCGGCGATCGTTCCGGTGCGGCGGCGTTCGATGAGTCGCTGCTGCGTTCCGCGCTCACGGTTGAAAGCCTCGATCATTTTCGAAAGCTCGCTCTTTTCGGGTTCGATGGAATGCGGGAGCATATTTTCGATATCGTGTTCCGGTTCTTTTGGCGGAATGTCCAAAATATTGAGCCGGTCTTCCTCGATCGGCGCATAAAGCCTTTCGGCGACCTTTTCGATGTTCTTGTCCGAACCTGCGATCAGAATGTTGTCGAAAACCTCGGTCGGCGGAAATATTCGCCAATCGCCGGAAATGGCACGAACGGTCGCTTCGCGGTATTTTTCGGCTTTTGTGAACACCCGGCCAACTATCGCGACCAACGGCTTTTCTCCGACGCCGCACGGAACCGCGCGGCAGGTCAACCCGGCGTGGCATTCGTACGACACCGCCTTATTGAGATTGGTCGCAAGCCCGTGAGCCTTTCCGCAAAAGCGGGCACAGTCGGGCGCAAATTCGGCGGAGTGCAAAAGCACCTCGCACAGCGAATTATTGTTCGCGACAGCTTTCTCGGTCGATGATCCGTCGGTAACGACTATCGCAACGCCGTTCTCTTCGGCAAAAGCCTCGAGATCATCGATCTCATTTAGGGGGTATTGAGACATCTAAAAATATTGTTCACCACACGCAAAACCGGATAAATTTATCCGCGTAGGCGTCCGCAGTTAGTTAACATACTCCGTAAATACGACCAATACAGGCGCATTTTCACGAAATCTTGCCGAAAAAACGTAAATTCGATTATTGCATCTAAGCAGATAAACGTCATTTCGCCGTGAGGACGCAGAAACGCGGCAGTATTTTGATGCAAAGATCGGTATAAAAGCACGCCGCCATATTCATCCGGCTTCTCTGTATCGGCGGTTCGAACAGACCAATGAAAGGAGCACTAAGAAGAACGGATGGAACAGGAAACATATCGTTGCGTTTCAATGCACATCGCGTGTTATCGGTGCATCGATCCACAACAATAC
>CBFGSN010000090.1:0-11260 GCA_965651435.1 uncultured bacterium
CGGACGAACCGGTCGAAACGGAACAATAGTCATTTCAATCGGAGTTCCAACTTTAGTTGGCATCTTAGCTGACAGCCGGCTAAAGCCGGAAGTCCAAGCGCATTTGTGAGGCAAACTTGATCGAACTAATCACGCTCGATAAAACGATAAAACTCGATATCCGCTATGCGACCGACGACAATTTCATGGGCCGGGCGGTCTATCCGGAAGCACGCGCGTTCCTGCACGAAGCAGCCGCGGACGGGGTGCTTAATGTGCACAAAAGGCTTGCTCCGCGCGGGCTCGGCGTCGTCATTTACGATGGTTACCGGCCGTGGTCGATCACAAAATTATTCTGGGAAACGGTAACGCAGGAACAGCGAAAATTCGTCGCGGACCCGGAAAAAGGCTCAAAGCACAACCGCGGCTCGGCCGTTGACCTGAGCATTTACGACCTTGCGACCGGTGGCGCGATACCGATGCCGTCGGGTTACGACGAATTCACGGAACGCGCATCGCCCGATTACAGCGGCGGCACGCCCGAAGAGACCGCGAACCGCGATATGCTACGAGCACTTATGGAGTCCGTCGGCTTTGCCGTAAATCCGAACGAATGGTGGCATTTCGATTTTCACGATTGGCAAAGCCACCCGATCCTCGACATTCCGTTCGCGGAATTAAAAACGAACAACTCATAGCTAATGACTAACGGCTAATAGCTATGAGTTGTTATCAATGTCAGACCGGGCAGTTCTATTCCGGTTTCTCCTTTTTCATTCCGGCTTCGATCTGGAGCGTGACGCGGACGTTATCGCTCAGGGCGTCGGCGCCGTTCGGAAGTTTTCCGCCGTAATTCACGCCAAAGTCGCGGCGGTTGATCGTCGTTTCGCCGGCGATGCCCATTTTGCCGCCGCTGCGTTCGTCGGCCGGAAGCCAGCCCGCGATGTTGAACGGTATCGTTACCTGTTTGGTGACGCCTTTCATGGTCAGATCACCGGTCACTACAAAGCCTTTGCCTTTTTTTGCGACCTTTGTACTTTTGAACGTCATTTCGGGAAACTTTTCGACGTCAAAGAAATCTCCGGTGCGAAGGTGATTATCGCGCGCCGCGACGCCCGTATCGACGCTTGTCATCTGTGCCGTGAATTCTACCGAAGATCTCGTGATGTCGTCGGCGTTGTAATTCACCGTGCCTTTGAAATCGCGGAAGAATCCGGGAACATCGATAAGTCCCAGGTGTTTAACGTGAAATCCGATAAAAGAGTGAGCTTTATCAAATTCGTACGTGCCGCTTGCTCCTTTGGCGGAAGCTCCTTTCGCCGCGAACTGTTCCTCGAAGGTCAGGTTCCTCGCCTCAGTTCCGTAATTCGAAAAGATAAAGAATGCTGCAAAGGCGAACAACGCCAAAAATGTTTTTCGTTTCATAGAGATCTGGTCCTCGCTTTCTTTAGTTGAAAATGGCTTTGATGCACGGCGGCCGCAAATATTTGCCGCGCGGCGCTCGAAAATTATTGATAGGCCGCGAAAATATTTCACGCGTTATCTTTCGGAGACGGTGCGCGATGAAATTTTTTACATCAATACTCAGCATAGCAATTTTTTTGTTAACGGCCGAAACCGCCGCGGCGTCGATGACGGTGAATGTGCATAACCTCAAGCTCGGCGAATCTTCGGTTGCGGTGAATGTTTACGAAACGCCGACGGCGGATATTACCTTCGTCGCGCTTCATCGAAACGAACGCACATCAATAAATGCGGCCCGCGAATTCGTCGCAAACTACGGCGGTAGGCTCGTCGAACTCGCGCCCGACGCCGACGGAAAAGCACCGCGGAACATCGAATTTTTAATGAACGGAAAATTTTACAGCGTCGATCCGAACCGCATATTCACGGCGAACGGACGGCGTTGCGCGGCGGATGCGACGCTCGATGCCGAACTCGCCGCGTTTGCCGAACGGATAATTTCGCTTGTGCTGAAGGCCGAACGAAAGCTGATCGTCGCGCTTCACAACAACACCGACGCGAATGCAAAAGGAAAAACGGTTCGTTCCGGCGACCTGACGGCGACGGCTTTTGCCGCGTCCATCGCAAGAACAAAATTCGCCGATCAGGCAGCCGGAGTTTTTCTTTCGAACAGCGAGACCGACGCGGATAATTTCGTTTTTCTCGCAAATTCGGCTCATTTAGCTTATTTCGCGGACAAAGGCTTTAGCGTCGTAGTGCAAAAAACTTCGGCCTCGCTTGGGTCCGCGTCATGCAGTGTCGATGACGGTTCGCTGTCGGTTTATGCGGCGAAAAACAATATTGATTACATCTGTTTGGAAGCCGACGCCGTATCCGGCGGCATGCGGCAGCGCGAGATGCTAAGGGCGGTTTATGAATTGTTCGGTGTGAAGATCAATTTGCCGGCTTTGTAGTTATCGTCAGCCGGAACACTGCTGTCCGCGGCTTTGCGACCATCTTTTTTCGAACGAAAAGCAGGTAATCGCCCGTCCCCGGGAGTTCGAGCTCAAGCGTCGGCGAACTTTCGAATTCGGTTTCCAACTCAAATTCCTCGCTGAAAACGCGATAATCAAAAAGGCTTGTCCGGTTCATTTTCAGCACGATGACCTGGCCTTTCTTTCCCGCAAAAACGTACTCCATTTCCTGAGTGTTCGAAAGCCTTTCGGATAAAACGATCGAACCGCCCTGCTTTGGCAGCTCGAATCGGTTCGGTTCTGCTTTTCCGCCCTGAGCAAAAGCGCAAACGGCCAAAGCGCATACAAAGGCCAACATAAATATCGAGCGCGAGATCATTCATAAATAATAAACCGCAAAGCCGCCGGAGCGAAACACGGATACATCGCAAAACTTGTATGCGTTGTGATAATCTGTCCTAACGCGAATATTGTTATGGTTTTAGTAAAATGTCCGACGTGCGGCAAAGAGGCGAAGTATGAAGGCAACGAGTTTCGGCCGTTCTGTTCGGAGCGGTGCAAGCTTTTGGATTTTGGTGCGTGGACCGAGGAAAAATACTCGCTCCCGGCGGAAACTTCGTCAATGACGGAAGAGGAACTTGACGAACTTCAGACGGCGTTGGAAAAGAAAGCACGGGAAGACGCAGAAAGTTCCGGCGAATAGAGAATGACGGTTTTATTACAGTTTATCGATCCGTTCAGCGGCGCGGGACTTTTCGGGCTGCTGATCGGGCTGATGTTTTTCGTGCTGCTGGCGGCGGCGGCTTATGTCGCGTATCGCGCGCTTGCAAAGTCGGTGAAATTCGCCATGCGGCTCGGCATAGCGGTGTTCATCTTGTTCATTGCCGCAGCGGGCGGTTTGGCGTTGTGGTATTTCGGCGCGTCCGGTTCGCCGGCCAGGGAAAAGATCCGCACGGAAAAACCGGTCAAAACCCGCACAAAATAAACCCCGATGGAAACTCCGCAAAACAGCCAAAAACAGGGATTTTGGCAGAAATACCGCGGGCTTCCCAAAAATGTCCTTGCGCTCAGCTTTGTCAGCTTTTTGAACGACACATCCGGCGAGATCGTTTATCCGCTTTTGCCGGTTTTCCTTTTTATGACGCTCGGCGCGTCGCCTTTTTACATCGGCCTCATCGAAGGTTTCGCCGAATCTTTTGCAAGCATTCTAAAACTTTTCGCCGGTTATCTGAGCGATAAATTCGGCAACCGAAAGCTGCCGGTTTTTCTCGGATATTCGCTGGCGGCGGTTGCCCGGCCGCTGCTTGCGTTTGTCACGACGTGGCAGCAGGTTCTGTTCGTACGCGTTTCCGACCGCATCGGCAAAGGCATTCGCGGTGCTCCGCGCGACGCCCTGATCGCCGCCGGTGTTTCGCCGCACAGACGCGGTTTCGCGTTCGGTTTCAACCGCGCGGCCGATCATCTCGGCGCGGTCGTCGGGCCGGTCATCGCCTTTTTTCTGCTGACATATCTTGCATCAAACCCGGCCGAACCGACGTCGGACGATTACCGTCGGCTGTTCCTTTTTGCGTCGATACCGGTTGTTATCGGGCTTTTTGTCGTCGGATTCTTCGTTCGCGAAGAACCGCGTCCCGCGAATTTCGAAAACGACGCGCCGATGAAAATTTCGCTTCGCGAATTCGATTCGGATCTGAAAAGATTTCTCGGCGTCATCGTTCTTTTCACGATCTCAAATTCGACGGACGCGTTCCTGCTTTTGCGTGCGGAACAGGCCGGGATCGCGCCGGCGATGCTGCCGATACTTTGGATGGTTCTGCATTTCAGCAAGGTTTTCAGCTCGCTCGCGTTCGGCGAACTTTCCGACCGCATCGGCCGCAAGGGCCTGATAATCGGCGGATGGATCGTTTATGCGTTGGTTTACGCGGGATTCGCTTTTGTTTCCGGGCCGTGGCAGGCGTGGGTTCTGTTCATTATTTACGGCGTCTATTTCGGTATGACGGAGGGCAACGAAAAAGCGTTTGTCGCCGATATGGTCGCACCCGAAAAACGCGGAACCGCTTTTGGATTGTACAACCTCGCGTTCGGAATTTCGGTGTTTCCGGCGTCGCTTTTATTCGGATTCTTGTGGACGACGTTCGGCCCCGAAACCGCGTTTTTAACAAGCGGCGCAATATCGCTGATCGCCGCTGTGCTGTTCATCGTGCTGATCGACGGCGGAGATTCGTTGCGACATGGTGAAAGGATGAAAGAGTGAAAAAGTGAAAAAGCGTGATTCCGACAGTCAGAACCGGGAGCGATAGCGACCGGGTTCTACGTCCCTCTTTGTCTTCCTGTTCCGTGGGTTTTTTGCCACAGAACAGGAAGATCAAGAGGAACGTATAGAGGGGACAATATTTGTCCCGATGCTGTTAATTATTCACGCGTATCGAGCTGATGATATTGCGGAAAGCCGTTGAATAACGCGTGCGTTCGGCGTTCGGCGAAACTGCCGCGATCGCGAGAATGGCTCCGCCGCGTGTCTGCGCGGTGTATATCGTGACGCGTTCGTCGCGACGCGTTATCGGCGAACGCCCGACAAGCGTTGTCGTATAACCGCTTTGTCCGGCGACCGTCGTTCGCGTGTAATTGCCGGACCGACGCAGGTAATCGTTTGCCTGAAGCAACCCGTCAACATACTGCTTTGTTTCGTTCAGCAGGTTGTTCGACTGCGGCTGGAACGCTCCGATCATAATGCCGTGCGTGATGCCGTCGCTGCCGTACGCTCCTTCGGGTGCAAGCGTCAGGCTGTTGTCGGCGAAAACACGCCAGTTCGACGGATAATTGAACTGAATGCTTTGCGTGCTGTAACGCTGCGTCCGCGTCGAAGGCGTGGCGACCCGCGTTGAATAACGGCCGTTTGCCATCGCGGTGTTCGCTTCGCTATTGCCTCCGCCGGACGAACTCTTTTCTATCTGGGCCATCGTGCGTGCCGGCGGCATGCTGCTGAGCCGTTCTTTTATCCGCGAAAAATCGCGCGTTACTTTGATCGGTTCGGGCGAAACGTCCAGGAACGATGCTTCGCGCGTGATCTTTTCATAACGGTTGCCGGGATCCGGGTGGCTGCTGAGCCATTCGGGGCCGCTGGCGCCGCCCTGTGCCTGGATCGTTTTGAACATATTCGCGAGGTCGGTCGGATCGTAACCCGCGTTCGCCATTATGTGCGAACCGAGAATATCTGCCTGCGTTTCATAATCGCGGCTGTATTTGGTCATCCACGCCTGTGCGCCGAGCATGCCGAGCTGTGCGCCGGTTTGTCCGCCCAATATCGCACCGCCGAGCACGAGCCCGATAACACCGAGCTGATTTTGCCAGCTTCCTTGTTTAGTCTGCTGCGCCGTTGCGTGACGAAGCGCGACATGGCTTATCTCGTGGGCCATGACGCCCGCCATTTCACCTTCGTTCTTGGCGGCTTCGATCATTCCGCGGTTGACGAACATCGGCCCGCCCGGCAGCGCGAATGCGTTGATGTCGCTGGCATTGACTATCTTAAAACTGTAATCGAATTCCGGATGACGGTACTGCTGCGGTATCGCGCTGACAAGCCGTTCGCCGACACGCGAGATATAGCTTTGCGCGGCGCTGTCATTCAAAATCGGAAATTTTTGTTCGACTTCGTTGGCGGCCTGGCCGCCGATCTTTACGTCGTCCTGAACTTTATATTTATTCTTTGGTATATCGACACGCGTTTGCGCGATAGCGGCCACGGGCAGTATCGCAAGCGACCACAGCATAACAACGGCCATTAGGCGTGCCTGAATAGATCGGTGTTTCATTGTTCCTCCTCAACGACTCTTTTTATTCATTAAATAGTCTAATCCAAAAACCGAGAATTTATAAATATTTTCGGTCGCCGTGTGTTCGATGGCAAAGACGAATGAATGCGTTTACCGAAAAAACGCATCTGCGGCCAGAAGCAAGGTGTGCGACGGAAGCTGTCGCCGCAAAAAAATGTGATAAATGAATATGTTCGGAGTATCTGAAAGGCCGTATTAATTTGATGTTACCGGAATGTTAACTTGGGCGGTGGAAAACTTTCCGGCATTTTTGAAATCCGTATAATTTCATCAACAGGCGTATTTTATACGGAGTTTTTAACAAAATGATATCCAAAAAAATATTAACGATAATTTTAACGGCGATGGTTGCGGCCGCATTTGCGTGCAGCGGCCAGAAGCTCGGCGAAAGTACCGGCGGCGGAGAAACGGGCGGCGTGGTCCGCATACAAGGTTCGGGCGCGACATTCAGCAAACCGATCTATGAAAAATGGGCGAACGAATTCGGTAAGATCCATCCGAATGTAAAGATCGATTACCAAGGAACCGGTTCCGGTGCGGGACAAAAAGCTTTGATAAACAAAACGGCGGATTTCGGTGCATCGGACGATCCGATGAAGGACGACGACATTGCAAAAGCAGGTTCGCCGGTGCTGCACATTCCGACGGTTCTCGGGGCGGTCGTGCTTACCTACAACCTCGGATCGGTCAAAGAACCGCTGCGGCTTACGCCAAAGGCGATCGCCGATATTTACCTGGGCAATATAAAAAAATGGAACGATCCGAAACTTAAAGAACTCAACCCGAACGCGGCTTTGCCGGATGCGGATATTATGCCGATATACCGGGCGGATTCGAGCGGTACGTCGGCCGTTTTTACGGACTTTCTTTCTAAAAGCGATGCCGAATGGAAAGAAAAGGTCGGCACGAACAAACAGCCGAGTTGGATAACGGGCGTCGGTGTCGGGGCAAAAGGCAACGACGGCGTTATGGGGCAGGTTACGCAGACGCCGAACGCGATCGGCTATGTGGAGTTGACGTTCGCAAAAGCCAATGGCCTAACGACGGCGCTGATACAGAACCGCGCCGGCGAATTTGTCGGAGCCACGCCGGAGAGCGTCGCGTCCGCGGCAGCGGAAAAGGTCGCCGATATGCCGGACGACCTTCGTATGACGATCACGGACGGGTCGGATCCGGCGAGTTATCCGATCGCGAGCTACACATACATTTTGGTTTATCAGGAACAGGCGAACGCCGTGACCGGAAAGACGCTGGTCGATTTTCTTTGGTGGGCGCTTCACGAAGGGAATTCGTACGCGACCGAACTTCATTACGTGCCGCTGCCGGACGAAGTCCTGAAAAAGGTCGAACCGAAACTTAATTCGATGACAAGCGGCGGCAAGCCTTTGCGTCAGCAATAATCGGAGGCGAAGAACTTGGCACAGACCGGAGCATTCGGCGACCGCATATTCAAGACGCTTTTGACCGCGGCGGCGACGAGCATTTTGCTCATCGTCGCGGCGATCTTTGTCATGATGCTGCGGAGCGCCTGGCCGACGATCACGGAATTCGGCGCCGGATTTCTTTTCGGCACCGAATGGAAACCGGCACAGGGCGTTTTCGGCGCGCTGCCGTTCATTTACGGCACGGTCGTTTCGTCACTGCTGGCGCTCGTAATGGCGGTTCCGGTTTCGCTCGGCATTGCGATATTCCTGGTCGAACAGGCACCGAAAAGTATCGCCCGGCCGATCGGTTTTATGGTAGAGCTTTTGGCGGCGATACCGTCGGTCGTTTATGGCCTTTGGGGAATTTTTGTTCTTGCTCCGATAATACGCGAATACATCGGTCCGCCGCTGCAGGAATATCTTGGCTTTTTACCGATATTCGGCGGACGGCTGACCGGCATCGGAATGCTGACGGCGGCGATAATATTGGCGCTGATGATAACGCCGATAATTACCGCGGTCGTTCGCGATGTGCTCGAAGCCGTGCCGACGGCACAGCGTGAAGCCGCATTTGCGCTCGGTGCGACAAAATGGGAAACGACGATGATCGTTCTCGGCAACGCTGCATCGGGAATTGCGGGTGCGGTCGTTTTGGGGCTCGGACGGGCGATCGGCGAAACGATGGCCGTAACGATGGTGATCGGAAATTCGCCGCAGATATCGGCTTCGCTTTTCGAACCGGCTAACACGATCGCATCGCTGCTTGCGGCAAATTTTGCCGAAGCGACGGACGACGTTTATTTGAGTTCGCTGATCGAGATCGGATTGGTGCTGTTCCTTGTCACTTTTGCGGTGAATGCATTCGCAAAGCTTTTGATAATGAGCGTGGAGCGGCGAACGCGTGCGTGAAGTTCGTATCTTTTCGTGTCTTTCGTGTGCTTCGTGGTTATGAATTTTTCTGAGAGAGAACCACAAAATGCACAAAGCGCGCGAAATAGGAAAGTAACGGAAAATGGCAACTGCGGCGACAAATTTTAACCGAAGACGGCTGGTGAACACGATAATGACCGGCTTGACGGCGGCGTGCGCGGTTTCCGTTAGTTTGATATTGCTGTTCATTATCGGCTACATCGCGTGGCTTGGCGTTTCGTCCATCAGCATCGAATTTCTGACGGAAACTCCGAAACCGGTCGGCGAAGGCGGCGGCATCGGCAATTCGATCCTGGGTTCGGTTCTGATGACGGCGCTTGCATCGGCGATCGGGCTGCCGGTCGGCATCGCCGCGGGATTTTATCTTTCGGAATTCGGCCAAAACTGGTACGGCGGCATTATTCGTTTTGTCGCCGATACGCTTATCGGAATTCCGTCGATCATAATCGGCATTTTTGTTTACACGCTGGTCGTTATTCCGATGGGCCGGCAATCGGGCTTCGCGGGCGGACTGGCGTTAGCGTTCATAATGATACCGATAGTCGCGCGAACTACCGAAGAAATGGTGCGGCTCGTCCCGAACGCGATGCGCGAAGGCGGCCTGGCACTCGGTGCACCGCAATGGCGCGTATCGTGGAACATCGTTCTGCCGGCGGCGGCATCGGGCATCGCGACCGGCGCAATGCTGGCGATCGCACGCGTCACCGGCGAAACCGCGCCGCTTTTGTTCACGGCGCTGAACAGCCGTTTTTACAATTATTATTTCGATCAGCCGATGTCCTCGCTGACCGTTCAGATATACAATTACGCGACCGGTCCGTTCGAGATAGAACACGCGATGGCCTGGGCGGCAACGCTTATTCTGGTCGCGTTGATACTTATAATCAATATTGTCGTCAGAACTCTTACTCGACGAAAACATTAACGAATGAAAAGCAAGATCAGCGTTTCGGGTCTGAACTTTTTTTACGGAAGATCACAAGCGCTTCACAATATAGATATCGAAATACCTGAACGCGAGGTCATCGCGTTCATCGGGCCGTCGGGCTGCGGAAAATCCACATTCCTGCGGACGCTTAACCGTATGAACGACACGATCCCGAATTCGCGTGCCGAAGGAAAGGTCGTTATCGACGGTAAAAATATTTACGCGGGCGGAACGGACGTTGTCGCACTTAGGCGAAAGGTCGGAATGGTGTTTCAAAAATCGAATCCTTTCCCGAAATCGATATTCGAAAATGTCGCCTACGGCATTCGCATAAACGCGATACATTCGGACAAAGCGGACCTTGAGAACCGCGTGGAAAAAGCCCTTCGCGACGCGGCTCTTTGGGACGAAGTAAAAGACCGTTTGACGGCGAGCGCTTTCGGGCTTTCCGGCGGACAGCAGCAGCGGCTTTGCATCGCGCGTGCGCTTGCCGTTCGGCCGGAAGTTATTCTGATGGACGAACCGGCATCGGCTCTTGACCCTATCGCGACGCAAAAGATCGAAGAACTCGTCGTCGAGCTAAAGAACAATTACACCATCGTTATCGTTACGCACAATATGCAGCAGGCGGCGCGCGTGTCGGATAAAACAGCGTTCTTTATGCTCGGGAAACTGATAGAATTCAACAGCACGGATAAGGTGTTCACGAACCCGGACGAAAAGCTGACGGAGGATTACATTACCGGAAGGTTTGGTTAAAAATGGACCATCGAATTATTGACGAACAACTTGATGTTCTGCGTGACAAGATATTGCTGCTCGGCGGTGCCACCGAAAAAGCCGTGCAGCAGGCGATGCGCGCGCTGACCGAACGCGACAGCGCTCTTGCCCGCCGCGTGCTGGACGAAGATGCAGAAATAAACCGTATGGAGCTCGAAATAGACCGGCTCGGCATTGAGATACTTGCGCTTCAGCAGCCGGCGGCGCATGACCTGCGGTTCGTTATATCGGTCGCGAAAATTACGCCGATACTCGAACGTATCGCCGATCACGCCAGCAACATCGCCGAAGCCGCGATGATACTGAACAACGAACCCGAAGTTCCGCGGTTCGTCGAATTTTCGAAAATGGCGGCCGCCGCGTCCGAAATGCTCCGTGCCGCGCTTGATGCCTTTACGAACGAGGATTCAAAACTTTCGCGCGAGGTGATACTTCGCGACAAAGAGATCGATGCCGATTACCGCAGTGTTTTCAATAATTTACTGGAACTAATGATGAACGATCCGGGCAAAACGACAGGCGCCGCACATTTGCTGTTCGTCGCAAAACACCTGGAGCGCATCGGCGATTATGTAAAGGATATTTGCGAGCTGAATGTATATCTGCGCGAAGCCGTTTTCATAAAGCACAGCAGCGAGGCCGCGGACGACTGAACCGACAATTTCCGCTTGTCTTTGATATTCTGTTGCCTTTATATTGCCGTTGCCTTTAGGCAACGGACAGAGGGCAAAAGAAATCTCGGGCTTTAGCCCAAATAAAATTATGTCATTTGTTCGAATTTGGGTGCACGCGGTATTTTCAACTCAAGAGCGGCAGCCGTTGCTTACAAAAGAGATGCGGACACGGCTTTTTCGGCACATCCGCGAAAATTGTGTGAAAAAGGACATCTACCTAGATGCGATCGGCGGATGGTCATACTGATCTCACTCGGACGTTCGCAGGATATTGCAAAGATCATGATGCTGATAA
>CBFGSN010000091.1:0-11083 GCA_965651435.1 uncultured bacterium
ACGATCGTTCCGTCTTGCCGTCGCCATCGAAGCCCTTTGAAGCCGCCGCCGTCGGTTTCGTATGTCATTCCGATCGCTCCGTTCAGCGACGGATAGGTATCCCAATATCCCGGATAGAACGCGTCGAAAACATCGCGGACGTAGTAATCCCACAGATTTTTATCGAAGGCGGCGGCGTTTGCTCGTCCGTAGATGTCGTACCAGCGGTTCGTTGCGGGCTGCGGCAGATTTGGGTTGATCGGGAGCGCGACCGGCGGGAAAAAGAACTGCTCCGGCTGGCCGTGATGATCGACCGAAACCTGCGGATTCCATTCCATAAACGCCGCCTGCATATTCCGCGTTTCTTTTTGCGTGAGAGCAAGCGTGTCGCGGTTCAGGTCAAAGCGGTAATGGCTAACGCGGCCGTAAACGCTCCATGGTTCGCTGTGTTCGATTGCGTTGTGGTCCGGATCACCGATGGCGACGGAATTATACCAACTGACAAAGCGTTCGTGGCCGTCGGGATTTTCGCCGGTCAAAACGAGTGTGACGGTACTTTTCAGAATATCGAGCGTCGCCGGTTCGTTCGACGCCGCAAGCTGGTAGATGACCTGCATCATCGCTTCGAATGAGGCCGATTCGTTGCCGTGAATCGTATAGGCCATCCACGCGATGGCGGGCGTATTCGCGGCGATGTTAGCGGCTTCGGAAGAGGACGTGACGCGCGGGTCCGCAAGCCGTGCGACGTTGGACTTTATCTCATCGAGCCGGGCAATATTTTCCGGCGAAGATATCGCGACCAGATACTGCATTCTGTGTTCGTTCGTCGTGCCGATCTCGATGATCTTTACGCGGTCGGGCGCGGCCTTTTGGATCGCGAAAATGACCTGTTCCATTTGCGCGTACGTCGTATGATGATCGCCGATGTCGAACCGCAAAATGCTCTGCGGCCGCGGCACGCTTTCGTTATACGGCCCGCGCGTGTAAAAATCGAACTTCTCCTCGGTTTGTCCAAAACCGACGGATGCAAAAACGACGCAGAAAAGCAGAACGCAGAAAATTCTTTTCATATCTTTGATAACGGCTTGTTTGATTCAAAAGGTATTATTTCGGTCGGTAAAATATTAAACTGAAAAGAATTAAACGCAAAAAGCATATGGAAAGTTTTACGCCGAAACATCAATGCCCAAAATGCGGAAAGGCTCGGATGAAGCCGTGGGACGAACTGACGGATGAACAGAAGTTTCTGGTTGAGCGGCTGCCCGGCTCTGCGGAATTTACACCCGAAAGAAGGAAAACGCACCGATTCTGCGTCCGCTGCTGGTATGAAGATTCAAGAAGCCGTCCGCGTTTCGGCGGCGATTCTGCTATCATTTGACCGATACGTTTTCACCTATGGACAAACCGGACAAGACCGAAGGACTGATCCCAAAGCACGGGGGTTATCGAAAGCTGAAAAGCTTTCAGGTCGCCCAGCTTGTTTATGACGTCACGGTGCGTTTTTGCGACAAGTATATCGACAAGCGCAGCCGCACTCACGACCAAATGGTTCAGGCCGCGCGCAGCGGCGTCCAAAATATCGCCGAAGGCAGCCAGGCAAGCGGAACATCGAAAAAATTTGAACTAAAACTGACCAGCGTCGCCCGCGCAAGTTTGGAAGAACTGAAATTGGATTACGAGGACTTTCTGCGGCACCGGAATCTGCCGCAGTGGCCGCGGAATGATGACCGCCGAGCCATGCTTATCGACAGCAGACCGGAAACCGCCGACGATGTCGCCGAATGGGCGAGAGCGGTCAGGGAAATGGCCGGAGAAATGAATAGTGGACAGAATGGACGAGGTGGACTGGATGGACGTTTGGCAAAGTCCACAGAGTCCACAAAGTCCATCTCGTCCACCGAGTTTACAAGAAAACCACCTTTTCCCGAGATCGCCGCAAACGGGGCCTTGGCCCTGATAACGGTTGCCTGTAGTCTTTTAGATCGCCAAATAGCCGCCCAGGAAAAGGCCTTTGTCCAAGAGGGCGGATTTACAGAGCGGCTTTACAGAGTGAGAACAGCCGCCCGCAAAAATAGAAGATAGGAAAACCAAAATAAAACTCATCGTAGCCGCCAGGGAGAAGTTCATGTTGATGATCTTCATTTGATCTCTCCGACATTTTTCAACGTCGATTCGAACGCTGCCCGAACATTCATCCTATGAACGGCCAGGTGTTCCAGCAGTTTTTTGGTCGTATCGAACCCCATTCGTCCGGCGATGGTGTTCATCGCTTCGGTATTGGAAAGCGGCAGGCGGGTTGAGCGGCCGACGGTCAGGCGGAGCGTGTGGTCGAGCCGCGAAAGAAGGTCGTAGCCGTCTCTGAAAATGGTGAACTCCTCGTTCGAAAGCGAACCGGCGTTATGAAGTTCGCGAAGCATAAAGGAGCTTGAACGGTCGTCGCCTTTGTCGGGAACGCCGTCGCGAAGCTGCAGAAATCTGATCGCAAAATAAATATCGAGCATTCCGCCTTCGCCGTATTTTATGTCAACGTCGCCGGTTCGTTTTGCCGCTGCTTTTTGCCTGCGGAGCCGTTCGCGGATCTCAAACGTTTCCGCCGCGAGCTCGGCCGGATCGAACGATTTTGCGCGGGCGTAGATCGCGTTGCGAAGTTCATCCTCTATTTCGCGGGCCAGATCCATATCGCCGCCCGCGGCGCGTATTTTCACATACGCGAGCAGTTCCCAAATGGCGGCGTTTTCGCAAATGTAATCCAAAAACGCACGCCGCGTGATAGCGGACGCGCCGTCCTTGCCGTACGGCCGCAGCCGCAGATCGACGCGGTACAAACTGCCATATCGCGTCATTGCCGAAAGCGCGCTCACAAAAAGTTCGACGAGGCGATTGTAAAATTCGCGGGCGGTCATATCGTTCGGAATGCCGATGTCGCCTTCGTCGTAAACGATCACCAGATCGAGATCCGAACCGTAATCAACACCGCCGCCGCCGAGTTTACCCAAGCCCAAAAAAGCCAGCGGAAGCATTCCGAATTTTACATTCATCCGCCGTTCCATCTCGCTTTGTGCCGCATTGAGCGCGGCTTCGATCGCGGCTTCGGCAAGAGCGTTCTGGCGGTTTTTAACGGCGGAAAGTTCGACCGCTCCGTCGATATCCGCGACGATCAGCCGCAGCATTTCACGGTGCCAAACTTTACGCAGCGTGTTCAGCCGAGAGCGGAAACCTTCGGTATTTCGCAAAGGTTCAACTAAGAGTTCGCGGTAATCGCGTTCGTCACGGTCGACGAAAACCGCATCATCGAATCCGATGTCCGGCACGGCGGCGAACTGTTCGCGAAAAAGCTTCGATACGCGCGAATAGCGTTCAAATCTCGACATTTCACGGTCCGGTTCGAGTGGCGTCAGAAGTTCTTCGGCCGGATCGGGCGCATGCGCGATGTCTGTTGCGAGGTGGCTTATTTCTTCGACGTCAAAGATGCGGCGAAAAACGACGTTAACCGACGCGGCCATTGTTTCGAGTTTCGCGGTGAATGCGGCGGCATCGTCAAAACCCATCTTTCGCGCAAGCAAAGCCCGTTTTTCCGCATCGTCGGGAACCGTATGAACCTGCAGGCCGTTTTCCATCTGCAGAACATGTTCGGTTCGGCGAAGGAATTCGTACGCCGCCGCGAGTTCGGTCAGCTCTGTTTCCGTGATCAGCCGACGGTCGGCGAGCCGCGCAAGCGAAATAAGCGTGTGCGGTACGCGAAGCCACGGATCGCTGCCGCCGTACGCCAGCTCCAAAGCCTGGGCGATAAATTCGATCTCGCGTATGCCGCCGATGCCGAGTTTTACGTTAAATCCGCGGCGGCGTGCCTGTTCCAGATCGATCTGCTGTTTTGACCGAAGCACACCGGCGAGGGCTTCGCCGACCGGAATATTCGCCGCGAAAACGCTTGCCGAAACGGCGTCCCAAAATTCGCGGAAAAGCGTCGCGTCACCCGCACTTGCACGCGAACGGATCAGAACCTGCCGTTCCCACGCGTGAGCTTCGCCTTTGTAATACTTCACCGTGTCGGCCAGCGAAAGCGCGAGCGAACCGACACGTCCGTGCGGCCGAAGCCGCATATCGACACGATATGCCGCACCTTCGCCGCCGGGCGAATCGATGGTCTTTCGGATGGCTTCGCCGAGCTTTACAAAATATTCGCGGTTCGTGATGCTTCCGCGGCTGCCGTTGCCGGACGTTTTTCCTTCGGCGGAATATATGAACAACAGATCGATGTCCGATGAATAATTCAGCTCAAGCGAACCGAGTTTGCCAAGCGAGGCGATACAGAATTCGGCGCCGCGGACGCGTCCTTTTTCGTCGGTTTCCTCCGGCCGGCCGTATTTGTTGTCGAGTTCCTGACGCGCAAGGCGCAGAGCGTTTTCGAGTATCGCGTCCGCCAGGTTCGATAGTTCTTCGGTGATCTCCGCGACCGTCGCCAGCCGGCGAATGTCCATCAAAAATATCCGCAAAAGTTCGCGGCGGCGAAATCGGGCGAGCAAAATGTTCGTTCCGACCGTTGAATTTGTAAGCTCAAACCGCGCGAGCGATTCCAAAAGCTGTTCCTTTCCGCGAACGCCGACGGTCGTTCGCCGGCGGCCGAGCCACGAGATATATTCCGTGTGCTGAAGCAGCGTTGTGCTCAGCAGCGGGCTGAACGAAGCGAGAGCGAGAACGTCCGAAAGGAGAGCATCGTTTTGCTGAAGCCGAGCCGCAACGCGCGGATGATCTTCTTCCAGCCGGCGAAAAAAGCGCAACGCGGCTTCGGCATCGGGAAGGTCTTTGCACAGTGCTTCTGCGTTCGACATCAAAAAGAGTTGGTTATCCGCAAGAAATTAGAATGGAAAATTCTTCCGACAAATGACGTTAACATACTTTTGCCTTACAGCTTGAACCGCCCCGGGTCGATCGAATATTTCCTTATTTTATAGCCGATTATGCGCTCGGTCGAATCCAGCATCTTCGCGGCTTTTGCGACGTTGCCGGAGGTCGATTTCAATGCGTCCTGAATAAGTCCGCGTTCGAATGCTTCGACCGCCGCGGCCAGGCTCAGATTCGGTTCGGTTCCCGTGAGTTCGGCCGTCTGCAGCGTAGGCGGCAGATGATGCGGATGGATCGCGTTCGCATCGCACACCAGCACGGCGCGTTCGATCGCATTTTCAAGCTCGCGGACGTTTCCCGGATAATGATATGCCATCAGCATATCGATGGCAGGCGTCGATATTCGGCGGATGCGTTTGTCGTGTTCGGTTTCGTATTTTTCTAAAAAATGTTCCGCCAGCAGCAGAATGTCCGAACGGCGTTCGCGAAGCGGGGCCAGATGGATCGTAAAAACATTTAGCCGATAATAAAGGTCTTCGCGAAATTCGCCGGTCGTTATCGCCGTTTCCAGGTCTTTGTTCGTGGCGGTGACGAGGCGGATGTTAGTTTTTATCGTTTCGGTGCCGCCGACGCGTTCGAATTCGCGTTCCTGCAAAACGCGCAGAAGCTTTATCTGCGTCTGCGGCGGCAGATCGCCGATCTCGTCCAAAAATAGCGTCCCGCCCGCGGCGAGTTCGAAACGGCCTTTTTTCATTTTTTCGGCGCCGGTGAACGCGCCCTTTTCATGGCCGAACAGTTCGCTTTCGATCAGCGATTCGGGAAGCGCGGCGCAGTTTATTTTTACGAACGGCCCTTTTGCACGAAGACTGTTGTAATGTATCGCGTTCGCGATCATTTCCTTGCCCGTGCCGGTTTCGCCGCGGAGCAGAACGGTCGCGTTCGTTCGTGCGACCTGCGACACGAGTTCGTAAACCTGTTTCATCGGTCCGGAATTTCCGACGATGTGCGAAAATTCGTATTTGCCTTTTAATTCTTGACGCAGGTGCGAATTTTCATCCAGCAGCTTTTGCCGCTGTCCGCGCACGGCACGTTCGATCCGCAGGGTTTGTGCGATCATTGAAGCCGCAAGCGGAAAGAAGGCGGTGAGATCTTCTGCGTTTTCGCCGTCCGTTTCAAAGCCGACCGCGGCTATGCCGAGCGTCTTGTCGCCGAGTTTTATCGGAGCGGTCAAAAGTGAAACGTCGCCAAGAAACGAAAGTTCGTCGTCCCGGCTGATCTTTTCCCTCAAAACGGGTTCGCCTGTTTCCAGATCGCGGCGGATAAAACTCTTTTCGATGCGTTTTTCGAGCCGTCGAAAGTCGTTTGCCCCAATGCCGACGGCGTTCGTAACAGCGAGGCCTTCGGTTTCGGGACGGTCGAGCGCAACAAAAACGAATTCGGCGGAAAATTCGTCGCGGACGATCTCCGCGGCGGCGCGGATATTCGCCTGAACGTCGTTCGGACGGGCCAGAGCGTCGTTGATCTTTGCGATCAGCTTTATTGCGTCGGAGTTCATAAGGAAAACGAAAGTTTAGCAGAACGCACGGCCGTTCGGAAATCAAATCCGACAAAATTGTAACGTTTAACCTTATTTGATCTATGTCCTCGCCTTCTTCCACGAAGGACGCGAAACATACGAAAAGATCGGCAATGTGAAAAAATGCGGCTCGTATTCTAATATATATGCATGGATGAACGGATGGAAATAGTTGTGCCGAGAGGCGTTCCGCGGACGCGGTTGGAGGATTTCCTGCTGGCGCGTTTTACGGGCCTGAGCAAAATGTACATTCGCGATGTCATCCGTTCGGAAAAATGTGAGGTCAATGGGCGTTTCGAGAACAAAGGCTTTCGCGTGCGTGCGGACGACCTGATCGAGATCGTCATCGATCCGACGCGTGAGAACGCGATGCGGCCGCAGAAGATCGAGCTCGACATCATTTACGAAGATGGTCATGTGATCGCGATCAACAAACCGAGCGGAATGCTGGTTCACCCGACGCACCGCGAACGCAGCGGCACGATGCTCAATGCCGTGACGTATCACGTGAACGCGAATCGCGACGATGGGGAGTTCATCCGGCCTGGCTTGATCCATCGGCTCGATAAAGAAACGTCGGGCGTTGTCGTCCTTGCGAAAACGGCTGCGGCTCATAGAAAAATAGCCGCGCAATTTATGAAGCGGACCGTTGAGAAAAAGTATCTCGCGCTGGTCGAAGGCATTGTTCGTGACAACGCCGGAATCATCGAAGCGCCGATCGGGCGTTATCCGGAGACGAAATTTTGGGACGTGAAAGAAGACGGGAAACCGGCGCGGACGGAGTTTAGTGTTCTGGAAAGATCGGGCGGAACGACTCTGCTCGAGCTCGAGCCTTTCACGGGCCGCACGAACCAGCTTCGCATACACTGCGAACACATCGGCCACCCGATTCTCGGTGACATAAAACGCGGCGGCCGCGAATTCGAACGCCTCTGCCTCCACGCGTGGAAATTATCGTTCCGACATCCGCATACGCGCGAAGCGGTCGTGTTCGAAGCCGAAAATAGCTTTGCTTATCATTTACAAGCATGGCTATAAATGATTAAAGTATGTTTGGATTTTGATCAGGAATATGAAGAAGACACCTTTTCTAGTACTAGCTTTGCTCTTGCTTTGTGTCGGAGCGAATGCTCAAAGTATCACATTGGATGAAGCGTACGCGGGTTGGAAAAACTTCGCCAGACCTTCAACAGAC
The DNA here is from genome assembly GCA_965651435.1 of uncultured bacterium. Classification (GTDB taxonomy): domain Bacteria; phylum Acidobacteriota; class Blastocatellia; order Pyrinomonadales; family Pyrinomonadaceae; genus OLB17. Next base: position 7,593 of record CBFGSN010000091.1, read on the forward strand.
GAGCCGATAGAATTCTGTTTGGCGTCGTGGATAAAGCAAGGCGATGACGACGAACAAGTTTCCATTGAGTTTGTTGCTTTTGGTAAGATCAGCGAATTCGATATTAAAATTACGCCGTTGTACGTTGAACGCAGCAGGGACCTGAAGGTTCTAAAGCAACAGACCGCGGGTGGAACCGCCCTCGTCCACCAAACAGCTAAAAGCTCGAGTTCAAGAGCCGAGATAACTGTCAAGGTTCCTATCGAACCGAACGCCAACTCCATGAAAATAGAATGGACATTTATATCTCAGGGAAAGAAGCATTTCCGTTCACACATCGTGTCAATGGAAGATGACCCGGCGATCCATTTTCTTGCAGAAACAAAGCCGAAAAAATAGACGGTTTCACAATTCATCAAAACGCAAATCTAAACCCGAGTTGTATCTGCCGCGGGTCGAATGCCTGTGTCGGCCGTCCGAATGACGGCAGCGGCGACGTTCCGGCGCCGTAGATATTGTTCGGAACCGTGAAATTCGAACGGTTCAGGACGTTAAATCCTTCGACAAGCAGTTCCAGGCTGCGTGTTTCGCCAAAACCGAATTTTTTGCTAAGCCGCAAGTCCAGCGAACTGAAGTCGAAGCCGCGTCCCGTGTTGCGGCCTACGCCGACCGGACGGTCGTTGTTGTTCGTGTCGCCGTTTCGGTCAAAGCCGAGCTGGACATTGAACGGAAGCGCCGACGCATAGGAATAGATCCAACTCAACTGAACTCCTTTCACGATCCGGTTCAGCGTCGAACGCCCTTGCTGCGGTGCCGATAGGCTGCCGCTGAACGTCAGGCGATGACGCTGGTCGTTATCGGACAAACCCTTGTTGCCGCGCAGGTCGAAATTATTCTGCGGTGACGAGAAAAAGAAGTTCCCGGCGTTGTCCAGCGATTTTGAGAATGTATATGAGAATCGCGTTTCTAGCCAGTTTCCGTGACGTTTCCCGAGCGTCAGAAACGCTCCGTCATACCAACTGTCGCCCGAAGACTCCATATAGGAAATGTTCCCGAAATTCGGATCCGGACGGCAAAGATTTTGCGTTGCGTCCGAACACGTCGGCACGTTCACATTTCGCGAAAGGATGATATGCCGTCCGCGAAGGTGCATATAACCGATCGACGCGGAAATTTTCCACGGCAGTTCTCGTTCGATCTGCAGGCTTGCCTGGGTGCTTTCGCCGTTTTCGATATTCGGGTCGATGCGCGTAATGCTGGGTTTGATCGCCAGCGACGAAGGAGCCGTGTTCAGTATATTCGGGAAAACGGGAGCACCGGCAGTCGTTGGTGAAAATATGGCGACGTAATAATTTACGCCGTCGCGCTGTAGCGCGTTCGATGTAGCGCGTGTCGGAATTCGGTCGTAATAAAAGCCGAAGCTTCCGCGGACGACGGTTTTGTCATCCGGCGAATAGGCAAAACCGATGCGCGGAGAGAAATTGTTAGTGTCGGTGCGGATCGGATCCGGCAGGAACTGCAGATCATATCGGGCACCGAGATTTAATGTAAGCCGGCGGTTCACACGCCATTCGTCCTTTGCAAAAAATCCGACGTTCGGGTTGCTTTGCCTTAGCGTCGGTGAGCCGAACGCCTGCTGATACTGGCTGTAATTTCCCGCGAGAAAGGCCGCGAGGTTATTAAAGCTGTAAACGCCCTGCATCGCTCCCGGAAAATCTATACTCAGATCGTTGTAGATGAATTCGCCGCCGACCTTCAGCGAATGCGAACCGGTGACATACGTGACCGCATCCGATGCCTGGAAAAGATCGATGTCGCGCCGCGTCGGCGAAAAGGTTGCCGTGCCGAAGTTCGCGACGCCGGAAATATTAACGGCCGGCCCGGTTTCGTCGATCGGGGGAGCGCCGAGTTCGCTTCGCCGAAACTGGACGCGAAGCTCATTGAAAACCGACGGTCCAAGCGACGAAACAAGCTGCGAATTGATGGTGTGATCGGTGTTCGCCAGGTCGGTTCCGCGGCTGACGGCATTGAGCCCGCCGACGGTTCGCGCGTTGTCGGCATTTATGTCGTAAAAATTATACGTGACCGAAAGGTCGCTGTTCGTCAGAAGTTTATGGTCGATGCGGCCGAAGATATTCGTCGTCGTGTAGCCGCCGGAAACCAATCCTGTTTCGATGCGCGGTCCGCCGAAGCCGATCGCATCGAGCCGGGCGTTTATCACGTCGGCGTTTGCCGGAGCGATCGTGATGATGTTCGAATCGCGGCGGCGCGTTTGTTCGAAATTCGCGAAAAAGAATGTTCGGTCACGTTTTATCGGACCGCCGAGCGTTCCGCCGTATTGCGTTTGGGTAAGCGGATCGCGGGTCGCCGCCATCGGATTTCGTGCGTCGAAATGAGCGTCGCGCAGGAACCCGTAAAGCTTTCCGCGGAACCGGTTCGAACCCGACCACGTTATGATGCTGACAAAACCGCCGGATGCACGGCCGTAATCGGCAAGCGCGCCGTTGGTTACGACCTGAAATTCGCGTATCACTTCCTGGCTGTAATATGTGCCGGCGAGTTCGACGCTGTCGTCATTTGCGCTCGAACCATCGACGATGAAACTGTTGTTCAAATTGCGTTGTCCGGCGACCGAAATTCCGGTTCCGGGAACGGCCGAGGTTTCCGCAAATTTTTGAACGCTGCCGGTATTCGTTTTCGAAACGCCCGGCAAAAGCAAAGCGAGATCGAGGAAATTTCGGCCGTTAAGCGGCAGGGAATCGACCTCTTTCGGCATCACGCTTTCGCCGATCTGCGTACGGGTTTGTTCGATGACCGGAGCCTCCGCCGACACATCGACGTCCGCGGAAATGGCCGCCGCCGTCAGCGAAACATTGATCGTAAGCGATTGGCCGACCGAGGCATCAAATCCGCGTTCCAGCGTTTCGAAGCCTTCTTTTTCGATACGGATCGTGTAATCGCCGACCGGCACATAATTGAAAAGATAACGTCCCGTCACGTCCGTAACTGCGGTGCGCGAGCGGTTCGTCGCTTTTTCCGTAATGACGATATTTGCGCCCGCGACCGTCGCCGAATTTGCGTCGGTGACCGTGCCGCTCAGCGACGCCGCCGAAATATTCTGTTGTCCAAATGATGAAACTGACGTAAATAAAAATATTCCAAAAATTATAAAAAAATAAAGCCTTCTCATTTGTCTCCCGAGACCGCAGGGAAACGCTCGCGCTTTTTCCGCGCGGAGCCGTTACGTAATTCACAAGCTGTCTAACCCAAGTATAGGCGCGGAGAATCTCAAATTCCAGAAGCCTGATAGAGTGGAAAAGTGAAAGTGTGAAAAAGTGAAAATGTTATAACTTGCGAATATCGCTCCGGCTTTGCTAGTATCTCTGTTTGCGGTGTTAAAGGCCGAAGCCGTTCGGCACGCCGTAACCAACCAAACGCCGGTGTAGCTCAGTTGGTAGAGCAGTTGATTTGTAATCATCAGGTCGGGGGTTCAAGTCCCTTCACCGGCTCCA
>CBFGSN010000092.1:0-11076 GCA_965651435.1 uncultured bacterium
GCAAAAGTTCGAAATAACACGCAAAAGTTCGAAATAACAAACGAAAGTTTCGTATAACAAACAATAGTTTTATATATCACACGAAAGTGGCGTATTTCAGCGGCAAAATACGTCAAACGTTTCGGGATTAACCCAAACACCGGCGATCATTTCACGAGCGCCTGCTGCATAAATCGTGCGGCGTCGTCCTTCAGCTTTTTCAGAGAAGTTTTCTCGATATACATCATATGTCCGGCTTCGTAGTACGAAACGCTGATGTTTTTGCGAAGTTCCGGCTCCAGATTCATCGCGGACAGCGTGTATTCCGCGGCGAAATACGGCGTCGCCATATCGTAAAAACCGCACGCCATGAACACCTTCATATACGGATTTTTCCGCATCGCGGACGAAAGCGAACCCGACACATCGGCGTAGCGGTTGTTCGTGTTCCAGTCCCAGGGAGCCGTAATTCCGCCGCCCAGAATGTAGTATTCGAGGTCCGATCTGAACCCGAGTTCGCGGCGAACATAATCGTTGAACGTCGCGGTGTACGGGCCGCGGATCGCGGTCATGCTCGGGTCGAATTCGTTCGAATCGCCGCCCGAATCTTTGTCGATGCCGGTGAAACGACTGTCGAGCCGGCCGGTCGTGCGGCGTCGGTCGCGGAGAAGTTCCTTGTTGAATTCGTCGAGTTCGATGCGGAAATTGTTGTTCAGAACATACGCTTTCGAAAGTCCGCTGAGCGACGCGAATTTTTGCGCGAGAGCATCGCGTTCGGCGTCCGAAAGCCGGTCGATCCGCAGCATCGCGGGCCCGTATTCATTCGCGGCGAATGCTTCGGCCGCATCGAGCACTTCGCGAAGCGGCTTGCTCTGCCATTCGGCCGGAAGCTTTTTGTGATACCACGCGGTCGCCGCGTACGACGGAAAGATCAGCAGCAGCGGCATATCGTTGTTGTCGGCGAAGCGGATCGTCTGAAAATTGAGCACCGTCGAAATAAGCATCACGCCGTTCAGCGAAATTCCGTGTTCGAAAAGATAATCGGAAAGCCCGGCGGCGCGCGTCGTTCCATAGCTTTCGCCGACGAGAAAAACGGGTGAATTCCAGCGTTCGGCGCGGCCGAGATAAAGCCTGATCGCTTCGCCCATCGATGCAATATCGCCGCGGAGCGAAAAGAATTTCTTCGCGTATTCGTCCTTTTCCGCACGCGAATAACCCGTGCCGACCGGGTCGAGGAACACGATGTCCGTCATATCAAGCCACGTTTGGTCGTTCGTCACGAGCTCATACGGAGCCGGCGGAAGCATTCCCGAATCGAGCATTTTCACGCGCTTTGGCCCGAGTGCGCCCATGTGCAGCCAGACGGAAGCCGAACCCGGCCCGCCATTGAACGAAAAGGTCAGCGGCCGTTTTGTGCGGTCGCCCGCGCCGTCCAGCGTGTATGCAATGTAAAAAATGTGGCCTTCGGTCACCTGCGTTCGTTCGTTCTTGATCGGCAGAAAGCCGGTCGTGACGGTGTAATCGAGCTTTCGCGAACCGATGGTCACGGAATGTTTTGTAACGACGGGCGGCTGTTCTTTTATGGTTTCGGCTTTTGCACGGTCGGGCGTCGGCGAAGCGGCAGGCGTCGCTGCGGGCATCGCCTGAAAGAACATTAACAACGGAAAAAGAATTGCTGCGAGCATAATTTTTTCAAGTTTTGTGCGGCCGAAGCTTTTATGGACAAAGCTCCGGCCGGTTCGTGTTGTGCGAGGGTTATTTTTCGGCTCCGATCCGCATCTCGCCTTCGCTGACGAGCTTGCCGTTGATGATCGTACCGGTGCAGTGCGTGATGTATTCGAACGGATCGCCGTCGTACATCGCGATGTCAGCGTCTTTTCCGGCTTCGAGCGAACCGACGCGGCTGTCGATGCCGAGCAGCTTTGCCGCATCGATCGTCAGTGCCGCGAAAGCATCTTCGCGCGAAAGCCCGTTAGCCGCCGCCATCGCCGCTTCGAAAAGAACGATGCGCGTTTTCGGAACATAGCTTTCGTAACCGCTCTGAAAAGCGAAGGGAATTCCGGCTTCCTTGAGCTTTGCGGCGGTCGTCATCGAAAGATTTTCGCTGTCGCCGTAAGCTCCGGCCATCGTCGGATGAACGATCACCGGAAAGCCCGAAGCCTTTATTTCAGGGATGAGCAGATGCGCATCCGCCACTTCGTCAAGAACGATCTTTATGTTGAATTCCTTGGCGATGCGAAGCACCGTCATAATGTCCTGCGAACGATTGACGTTCACAAGCAGCGGAATTTCGCGGTTGACGACGCGGCGCATTATCGTCGAACGAAGATCTTTCGACGGTTCTTTTTTCGCGGCGTCTTCCTGGGCTTTGATGAGTTCGGCCCGAAGCATCGCGGCGGCTTTCGCGGTCGTGCCCGGCGAGCCGGAGCGGCTCAAACCTGAGCGGCCGAATGTCGTCGCGATCATCGATGTCGGAACGATCGTCGCTTCCTCGACACTTTCGCCGACGGTTTTTGCGATCATCATCTGGCCCGTAACCAAAGCCGACGGCTGATGGCCGGTTTGTATCGTCGTGACGCCGAGCCCGCGAAGCCATGAGATCAAGATCTCGTTCGGGTTGTACGCGTCGATGGCGCGGAGTTCCGGCTGGAACGCGCCGCTGCCGTCATACGCCATCTGATCGTGCGGCTGATTCAAATAGCCGTTCAAACCGACGACGGTATGGGCGTCGATGAGTCCCGGCGTGACGACCTTTGCCGACAGCACGCGGTAATTCGCCGGAATTTTGACCGATGCGGCCGGGCCGACACTTTCGATCTTTCCGTTGTTGATAAGGACGACGCCGTTCGTGATCGGAGCTCCGGCCATCGTGTAAACAGTTTCGCCTTTGACCGCGATCTGGGCCGAAGCGGCCGCCGCCGTTAAAATCAGAAGCGCGATGAAAGAGAACGTACCGCTAAAAATATTTCGTATGTTTTTCATTAGTTCATACCTCCTTCGTCGTCGTGGTCATGCATCATGGTGTCTTCGCCGGCACCTTTGCCGCCGACGGCACGCAGATAATCTTCCGGGTCGTCGCGGTCAAAGACCTTTTTGCCTTCGACCCAGGTTTGCATCACATGCGTATAGACCGACAGCGGATCGCCGGAAAGAACGATGAAATCGGCGTCTTTGCCGGCTTCGAGCGAGCCGATGCGGTCAGCCATGTCGAGTATGATCGCGTTCGCCATCGTCATTCCGTAAAGAGCCTTTTCACGTGACATTCCGCCGCGAACGGCAAGCGCCGCCGAACGCAGGAACCACCGCGAATCGGTAATGCTGTCGTCCGTGTGAAATCCGGTGAGCACGCCGGCTTTTTCAAGAGCCGCACCGTTGATGATCGACATATCGACGGCTTCGAGTTTTCCGCCCGGAGTTTCGATCATGATTATTGATGCCGGAACGCCCGATCTTTTGATCTCGTCGGCGACCTTCCAGCCCTCGGACACATGCTGCAGAACAAGGCGGTAACCGAATTCTTTCTGCAGGCGAAGAGCCGTCAGAATGTCGTCGGCGCGGTGCGTGTGCATATGAACGACGCGTTTGCCTTCCAGAACCTCGACCAAAGCTTCGAGCCCGAGATCGCGCGGCGGCATCTTTGTTTTGTCGCCGTTCGCGGCCTTTATTTTGGCCTGATATTCCTGCGCTTTTATGAATCTGTCGCGGACGATCGCAGCGGACCGTGCGCGCGTTCCCGGAAAGTTTCCGCCGCCCGGACGGATCGGATTCGTTCCGTTCGCAAATTTTATCCCGCCGGCGATGGTTCCGTCTTTTTTGTAAAGGAGCAGGTCGTCAATGGTCGTTGCTCCGTCGCGAAGTTTTAGGTAAAGCGTCTGGCCGCTGTCGAGATGGCCCGAACCTGGCATTACATTTACGGTCGTAATGCCGCCGGTCTGAACGCGCTGAAGACTGGCCGCACGCGGATTTATGCTGTCCAGAATTCGCACGTCCGGCTGCATCGGATTTGACGAATCGCCGCCGGATGCGTCGCCGGCGTGGCTGTGGCTGTCGATAAGTCCCGGCATTATCACTTTGCCGGAAACGTCTATTATTTCGACGTCGCTCGAAAGTTTGACGGTGCGGGCGTCGCCGACCGCGGTAATTTTTCCGTTCTGTATCAGCAGAATGCCTTTTTCGATCGGCTGGCCGACTATCGGGATTATCTTTGCGTTGACATAAGCCGTGGGCTTTTCCTGTCCGAACAAAGAACAGGCAAGGATCAGCATCAGCCCGATGCTGGAAATCACAATTCTCATCGGTTCTCCTATTCCTCTATTTATTTAGTTTTCGAAACGTATCTAAAAATGAGTGTCAATAGTTTTGCACAAAATGCCCGATTCTTCATAACCGGATGCAATATTTTGACATCAAAAAGACGATGCGGCTTCAGGCCGACATATCTTTCACACGGTAAAGCGAATCCGTTTAACATTTTACGCAGCATCTTCTATTATTGTTTATATACACACGAAAAATGTTCTTTCGTTCGGAAACTATGTCTAATTCATCTGCCGTGCCGGCCGAACCGAGCGGAAAGGCCCGGGCATTTTACCGCGCCGTTTGGCGGTGCCATTTCTATGCCGGCCTTTTTGTGATCCCGTTCGTCATTATTCTTTCCATAACCGGCATCATCTATCTTTTCAAACCGCAGCTCGACGCCGCGATCTACCGCGAGCTTCTGTTCGTAACTCCGCAGAGCACGGCAGTCACCGCTGATGCTCAGAGGTCCGCCGTGCTCGCAAAGTATCAGAATTCGGCGATAAAAAGTTTCACCGCGCCGTCCGGGCCGGATCGTTCGTCGCAGTTCGACATAACGGCCGCCGACGGCAGAGGCCTAAGTGTTTTTGTCGATCCGTATTCGGGAAATGTTCTGGGCGATTACGAAACGGACAAAAGCTTGCCGAATTATGCTTTTGGAATTCACGGCGAGCTTATGATCGGAAAATGGGGCGATCATATCGTCGAACTTGTCGCAAGCTGGGCGGTTGTAATGATGATCACCGGTCTTTATCTATGGTTTCCTCGCGGCGACCGCGGATGGTTCGCGGCTTTGGTGCCGAATCTGCGAACCAAAAACAAACGTTCGTTCTGGTACGGCCTGCATTCGTCCGCCGGATTTTACGCTTCGCTGCTGATACTCTTTATGCTCATCAGCGGATTGTTCTGGACCGATCTTTGGGGCGTAAAGTTCGCCGGATTGTGGTCCGATTTTCCGAAGGACAAAAACCCGACGGCGTTCAGTTCCGCAAAAACGACCGGTTCGCTCAACAGCGGTGCCGAAAAGAAGATCGCCTGGGCGGCGGAGAATATGCCGCTGCCGGAATCGGGGCATCACGAACATCACGCCGGAATGCAGATGCCGCCTGCCGGTCCGGAGGCATCGGCCGCGGATGTCACGCTCGATTCGATCGTCGCGACCGCCCGCGAAAGGAATGTCATCAGCGGTTATTCGATCTTGTTTCCGCAAACGCCGAACGGTGTTTATACCATCGCTGCTCCGGCCGATGATCCGGTCCGGCAGGACACGATACATGTTGACCGTTTCAGCGGAGCGGTTCTTGCACAGGTCGGCTTTGCGGATTATCCGACAGTTCCGCGGATCGTGTCGTTCGCGATATCGATCCATCAGGGAAGATATTTCGGGCTTGCAAACCAGCTTTTGATGCTTGTCGCGGCACTTTCGGTTCTGTTTTTGGCATTCAGCGGGATCCTTATGTGGTGGAAACGCCGTCCTGCGAAAAAGCTCGGTGCGCCGCCGGTTCCGGCCGATCCGCGAATGCGGCGAATGGCTCTTGTGTTAATTTTGGCGCTCGGAATTATTCTGCCGTTCGTCGGAGCATCGCTTTTGATCGTCTTATTCCTCGACCTGATCGTTTTCCGTGCGTTCGCCGGCCGCAGAACCGCGGCGGCGTGACTGCGTACGGAAATATTACACCTGTTCGTTCCGCGCACGATATCGGATACGCCTCTGTCCTTTTTCGTGTAACATTCGCCGGGCCGCGTAAACACGCGGCTTTCGCATTTCCTTTTAAGCAAAGCGTTTCCGCAAAGTGTCGAAACACGCGGCTCTTCTGGCACGCATATTGACTTATTTACATTTCAAATATTTTGGGGGAAATATTGAAATGAAGAAATTCTGGACCGCATTTTTAGTTTTCATCTTTGCATTTTCGATGATCGTGCCCGGTGCTTACGGCCAGCGGCGTCATAAAAAGAAAAAACACGGCGGCCTTGCGACCAACATCGCGATCGTTGCCGGCAGCACTGTTGCCGGAGCTTTGATCGGCCGCGGACGCAACGGCGCAATGATCGGTGCCGGCGCAGGTTTGCTCTATGCTTCGAGCCGTAAAGGTTCCAAGCGTCGAGCGCGTCATTCGAAGTATCGCCGTGCGGCGAAGATCGCGGGCGGTTCGCTGCTCGGAGCCGGAACCGGAGCCTGGATCGGCGGCAAAACCGGAATGATCGTCGGTGCGCTTGCCGGTGCCGGTGCGACGTATCTTTATACAAAGAACGGTCGGCGTTATTATTCGTCAAAGGGAAGAAAGTTCTATGTCAGAAACGGACGTCGGGTTTATCTATGATTCCTGACCAACGTTTAACGTAAAAAGGAGCTGCCGAAATACGGCGGCTCTTTTTCTGTCCCACTTCAGGTCAGTCCCGGCCGCGGCGGCAGATGGTTGACGCCGTTCCACTGTTGGTCGTTCATTTTCGGTATGCGTCGTTAGTCATGCTAAAATCCTAAAACACAATGTCTTCGGAGACTGCAAGCAACAAATCCCAAAAGACCGGAATACGATTTATGTTCCGGGCCTTGTCACACAGAAACTACCAGCTATTTTTTTCCGGCCAGAGCATTTCGATGATCGGCACATGGATGACGCGCATTGCGACAAGCTGGCTGGTGTATAAACTTACGGGTTCGGCGATGCTGCTTGGTGTTGTCGGATTTTCCGGACAGATCCCTGCGTTCGTTCTGGCTCCGTTCGCCGGCGTAATTGTCGATCGGATGAACCGCCACCGGATGCTCGTGATCACACAGGTTTTGGCGATGGTCCAATCGCTGGCGATGGCTGTGCTTGCCCTGACCGGATACATTGAAATGTGGCACGTCATTGCGCTGAGCGTTTTTCAGGGGCTGATAAATGCTTTTGATATGCCGGCCCGTCAAGCCTTTGTCGTGGAAATGGTCGAAGATCCCGCAGATCTTCCGAATGCGATCGCGCTCAATTCCTCGCTCGTCAACGGTGCCCGTTTGCTTGGCCCGTCGATCGGCGGCGTCGTCATTGCCGCCGTCGGCGAAGGCTGGTGTTTCGCCATCGACGGGATCAGCTACATCGCGGTCATCGGATCACTTTTGGCAATGAAAGTGAACCGTGCGATGACCAAAGAAATTCCGGACGGCGGCCCGAACGTATTCGGCGAGCTTCGCGAAGGCTGGCGGTACGTGGCCGGTTCGCCGCCGATCAGCAAAATACTTATTCTGCTCGCGGTCGTGAGTTTGGTCGGAATGCCGTACACGGTCCTGATGCCGGTTTTTGCCGAAAAGATACTGAACGGCGGGCCGAACACGCTGGGCGTTTTGATGGCGGCAACGGGAATCGGAGCATTGATCGGAGCGATGTTTCTGGCGTCGCGAAAAACAGTTCTCGGGCTCGGCCGCCAGATCCCGCGAATGGCCGGATTGTTCGGCATCGGGCTGATCGCGTTCTCGTTCTCGCGTTCGATGTGGTTGTCCGTAATGCTTTTGGTCGCGACCGGATTAGGATTTATGGTGCAGATGGCCGTAAGCAACACGATCATTCAAACCATCGTCGAAGAAAATAAACGCGGCCGTGTGATGAGTTTTTATACGATGGCATTTATGGGAACGATTCCGTTCGGCAGTTTGCTTGCGGGAACGCTCGCCGAACGTATCGGCGCACCGGAAACGCTGCTCGTCGGCGGCATCGGATGCATTGTCGGCGCGGTCTGGTTCCAACTCGCCCTGCCGCGGCTTCGCGAATTCGTTCGGCCGATCTACATTAGCAAGGGAATTTTACCCGAGGTGCGCGAAGGTGTTTTTGTCACGTCCGAACTTAGCGTGCCGCCGAATTCGTGACCCAAACTGCGGCCGCTCCGTTCGGAACGAAGCGGCCCGTCGTATCTATTTGATCTGAAGGATCACGCCTGTGTTCTGAAAATCATAGAACTCGGCTTCCATTGTTTTTCCGTCTTTCTGAAATGTCAGGAATTTCGACGTTTCCGCCGACACGTCCATATCGGTCATCTGCCAGCCGGCGGCTTCGATGGCTTTTTTATACGCGTCCATCACGGTCGTTTTGTCGTCTTTGTGCGCGACCTTGAGTTCCGCGGCCGAGCTGGCCCAGACGATGGCGTTGTCTTTTACCGGCAGGTTCATCGAACTCCACGGAGCCGTTATCGGAACGGCTGTTACCTCCGGATTCCATCCGCACGCGCCGAGAGCGGCGGCGGCGAACACAACTAAAAAGAACATCAGCGATTTCTTTTTCATAACGATCAAATGTCTCCTTTTTTAGGCTGGTGAAATAAAAACTAATGGATTATACGCCTAAAACCGCACGGCACAAATCCCGAGAACGGCTCCCGTTTGTCGGTGTCGTTCTTTTCGCGTAAAATTTTCGGCAAATGCCCGAACTTCTGGAACTCAGCGAAAGCGATTCTATACTTACGATCAGGTTCATTCGGCCCGAATTGCGGAACCCGCTTTCGGTCGGAGTCCTGAATGAGCTCGACGGAATAATTTCGTCGTTCGCGGGCGGCGGGATCGTCTTTACCGGCAGCGAAAACGCTTTCGCGTCCGGCGCGGATCTGCGCGAGATCGCGGCAGTGCGGCCCGAAGACGCGGCGGAATTTGCGCTTCGCGGCCAGCGTATTTTTGCAAAGATCGCGGCTTTTTCGCACACCGCGGCGGCGGTCAACGGTTTCTGCTTCGGCGGTGCGCTTGACCTTGCGCTTTCCTGCCGTTATCGGATCGCTTCGCCCAACGCGGTTTTCGCTCATCCCGGAGCAAACCTAGGAATTATGACCGGTTGGGGCGGAACTCAGCGGCTGCCGCGGGCCGTCGGCGAAGCGAATGCGTTCGAGATGTTCTTTCTGGCAAAACGCGTGACCGCCGAAGAAGCTCTGCGGATCGGGCTGATCGACGCGATCGAAGAAAATGCTTTGGATGCCGCGCTTCGCAAAATCCGAGCAGAATTGATATAAATTTTGTATGAAGACTCAACTCGTAAACATCGCACACGCACGCTCCGGCGACAAAGGCGACACCGCGAACGTCGGACTCATCGCCCTAAAAGCCGAACATTACCCGATACTCGTCCGCGAAGTGACCGCCGAACGCGTAAAAGAACATTTCGGCGATATGGTCAAAGGCGAGGTCGAAAGATTCGAACTCCCGAACCTGAACGCCCTCAATTTTCTTCTGCACGGAAGCCTGGGCGGCGGAGGAACGCTCAGCCTAATGACCGACGCCCAGGGCAAGACATTTTCGACCGCGCTTCTGCGAATGGAGATCGAGACGGAAGACTGATCCTCCCAATTAACAATAAAACAATTTTCAATTTACAATGGAAGATAACCCAATAGTTAAAAAATCGTTCGCATTTGCACTGCGGATCATAAAATTGTGCCGCTACCTCGCCGAAGAACACAAAGAATTTTCTTTATGCAGGGAATTGTCGCAGTCTGGCACGGGCATCGGCAAATTTGTGAAAATGGCGGTTAGCGGCGAATCGCGCGAAAGCTTTATTCGAAACATGGCGAAAGGATTGCAGGACGCAGATCTAACCGATTATTGGCTTAGCCTGATTCATTTCGGCGGTTATATAAACCCTAAGGAATACGCTTCGATGGAAGCCGACCGCAAAGAACTCGCGAGTATGCTGAACAACATTGTAAGAACGGCTCGCGGAAACCAATTGTAAATTGTTCATTGGCTGAATTGTCAATTGGAAAAAATTGGCGCGTATGAATAATGAACTTCTGATCGAAAACTCTGACGGCATTCGCATTTTGACGCTTAACCGTCCGGAAAAGCGGAACGCGTTGAACGATGCTTTGATCGGCGCATTGAAAGATGCGTTTCGCGAGGCGGACGCGGATGACGGCGTGCGTGCGGTCGTATTGCGCGGAGCGGGAAAGGATTTCTGTTCCGGAGCGGATCTTTCGGCATTGCAGAAAATTGCGGACGCTTCGCTCGAAGAAAATCTGGAAGACGCACGTTCGCTGGCGGAACTTTTTGTTTTGATGCGCGAATGCCGCGTGCCGGTCATCGCGGCGGTTCACGGACGGGCACTCGCGGGCGGCTGCGGGCTGGCGACCGGATGCGACATTGTGCTCGCGACCGAAACGGCGCGGTTCGGATATCCGGAGGTCAAGATCGGATTTGTGCCGGCGATAGTTATGGCGATACTCCGTCGAAACCTCGGCGAAAAACTTTCGTTCGAATTGGTAACGCAGGGCTTTGAATTCACCGCCGCCGATGCGAAAAATTACGGCCTGGTGAACCGAATTTTGCCCGAAGAAAATTTTGCGGACGCCGCGGTCGAATACGCCGCCGTCTATCGCAAACTCTCGGCCTCCGCCGTCCGGCTCAGCAAATCTCTGCTCTATAAAATGGACGGAATGCAGTTCGCCGAAGCTCTCGAAGCCGGATCAAAAACCAACGCCGCCGCCCGAATGACCGAAGATTGCCAAAAGGGAATCGCAAAATTTCTAGGGAAGTAGTTGTGATATTATTTATGCGGGGTGTTTTATGGCTACTGTTATTGAGAGCGACGAAAAATTAAAAGAGGCTTTTAAATCCGCGATCGTCGAGGTTTTGCAGGAGCGTCAAGAACTGGTGCGCGAAATATTGGAAGAGATAATTGAAGACATCGCGTTTTCAAAGGCAATTGCCGAAGGCGAGCAAACCGCTCGGGTTAGTCGTGAGTCGATATTCGATGTGCTGGAGACCGTAAATTGAAGGCGGAGTTCAAGGAAAGCTTTTTAAAAGATATAAGGTCAATAAGGGATGAGTCAGTCCTCGCTAAGGTCAAA
>CBFGSN010000093.1:0-10807 GCA_965651435.1 uncultured bacterium
GCGGGCGTTGATGCGACGTTAATAGACGACGTAATAATGGGCTGCGCGTTTCCCGAAGCATCACAGGGCATGAACGTGGCTCGGACCGCGGCCGTCATTGCCGGTCTGCCGGTGGAAACTTCGGCAATGACGGTGAATCGATATTGTTCGTCCGGGCTGCAGACGATAGCTCTTGCGGCAGAACGGATAATGACCGGCGGCGCGGATGCCATCGTTGCCGGAGGGCTGGAATCAATGACCGCTATACCGATGGGCGGAAACACGTTCCGGCCGAATCCGAACCTCTCGGAAACGTATCCGGATTATTATCTGAATATGGGTTTGACCGCGGAGAACGTTGCAAAAAAATATGAGATAACCCGCGAACAGGCCGATGAATTTTCGCTTCGTTCACACCAAAAAGCCGCTGTGGCGATAAGCGAGGGAAAGTTTGCCGAAGAGATCGTGCCGCTCAATATTTTTGTCGATGAACAGGACGAAAACGGCCGCGTAATGCGTCGCGAAATTGTTTTCGAAACCGACGAAGGCGTCCGCTCCGACACATCGATGGGTGCTCTTGCAAAGCTCAAACCTGCCTTTCACGCCAAAGGAACCGTTACCGCCGGAAACTCGTCGCAGATGTCGGATGGCGCAGCCGCGGCCGTCGTAATGTCGGCGGATATGGCAAAGGAACTCGGCATAACGCCGCTCGCGCGGTTCGTTTCGTTTGCGACCGCCGGATGTCTGCCTGAAGAAATGGGCATCGGACCGGTTCATGCGATACCGAAAGCGTTAAAGCTAGCCGGGCTTTCGCTTGACCAAATAGATGTCATCGAACTTAACGAAGCTTTCGCGGCGCAGAGCCTGGCGGTCATAAAACTGCTGGAGATGGATCCGGCAAAGGTGAACGTAAACGGCGGAGCGATAGCTCTCGGCCATCCTTTGGGCTGCACCGGAGCAAAACTTACGGCGACGATCCTGCGCGAAATGGAACGCCGCAACGCGCGTTACGGGATGGTCACGATGTGCGTCGGCGGCGGAATGGGAGCCGCGGGAATTTTCGAGTTAGCATAAAAGGAGAAGATCGTGAAGAAACTATTTTTTGTCGTCATCGCATCGCTATTTGCATTCGGCTGTACGCCGGAGCCGCCGCCGGCGGGAATAGCGACAAATTCGAACGTTCGTACCGAAGACCCGAGCGCCAACTCGGCTCCGAACGTGGCCGCAAATTCAACTCCGGCCCCGGCAAATTCGAATCTGACTGTAAATTCGGCTAATTCGCGTTAGCTTTCGGTTTTGCCGTTGGTTTCGGTTTGACCGGCACGAGCCGCAGAATGCGGTCGTCGTTGTCAGCGGGGTTTCCGCGTCCGTCGCGGTTTGATGTCGAAAAATATATGTATCCGTCCGGGCCTTCGGCCACCTCGCGTATGCGGCCGAATTCGCCGGAAAGAAGATCTTCCTGACTGACGACCTTGCGGCCGTCCAACACGACGCGAATGATACGCGTTCCGCGAAGGCATCCGAAAAAGAAATTTCCCTTAAATGCCGGAAACACCAACCCGTTATAAAACGCCGCGCTCGCCGGTGCGCACGCCGGCGAATATTCCAGCAGCGGCGATTCCATGCCTTCGCGCGTTTCGCGGTGATGTATTTCGGGCCAGCCGTAGTTTTTACCGCGTTCGATGATATTTACTTCATCTCCGCCGCCGCCTTTTCCTTCGAAATTACTCGGACCGTGTTCGGTTTCAAAAAGCAGGCCGCTGCCGGGCTGGAACGCCAGGCCTTGCGGATTTCGCTGCCCGATCGTCCAAATTTCGGGGCGATATGCTTCGTCTTTGACGAAAGGATTGTCAGTAGGAACCGTTCCGTCGTCATTCAGCCGCAAAACCTTTCCGGCCAAGGAATCGGTCACCTGCGCTAGTTCCCAATCGGTCGAATCGCCCGTTGCGATGTAAAGTTTTCCGTCCGGTCCGAAACGCGCACGCGTGCCCGCATGATTCGGCGCGGCCGGGATCTTGTCGATAATGATCTTCGGTTCGGCAAAGGTTTTTCCGTCAAATTTATACCGGACGACCTTTACATATTTTTCGTCGTCCTCGTTATACGCATAGGCGAGATAAGCGAATTTATTGGCTGCGTATCTTGGGTGGAGCGTGATGTCCATCAACCCGCTTTCGCCCGAAGGTTCAACGTCCGGAACCGTATATACCGGCTCCGGTTTTAGCTTGCCGTTCTGAATTATCCGGACGCGTCCCGGCCTTTCCGTAAACACGAGATCTTTGTTCGGCAGCCAGGCGAACGCCCACGGCACCTCTAAACCTTCGGCAACGGTTTCTACCTGAAACCGCGTTTCTTTGTCCGTGGTTTCATACGTGCTCTCGCCCGAATTCGCGGCCGGCGGCGCGCTGTTACAGGCCGTCGCCAATAGAACACAGCAAATGAACGCGTGCAGAATGGATCGGCTATATCTCATATCTATATCCTAACATCAAAACTTTGACGTTTCTGAAAAAGATGCAAAGAACGGCCCGCCGTTTTCGGCAAGCCGTTCGATGTTTATTTTCGAGACGATCAAGCAGACCGCGAACGGTGCATCGGCTGCCGGTCACTTTCGGTATCGACGATCGACGATGCGATCGGTTTTTCGATCCGAATGCGATTCTCTACGTTCTTTACGCCCGCGACATCATATGCGATGTCTTCGGCAAGGCGTTTGTCATATCGGCTTTCGGCCGAACCGGAAAGCGTGACGTCGCCGTCCGAAACGCTGACCTCGAGTTCGTAAGCGTCGATATACGGATGATCTGTCAATCGGTCGTTAATGTCTTCGGCGATCCGCGCGTCGGCACGCATATAATTTTTCGGCCCGCGGCCGCGGTGCGATTCGTTTTGTTCGTCCATTCGCCGCCTTCGGGTTGCTTCTTCGTCGCCGAACCACGACGATACCTCATCGGCCGCGCGGTCCCACCAACTCCGGTCGTCCTCGTGGTGCAGGTCAAACCCCTGCTCTGAATCCGGATATTCAAAATCGAACCTGAGCCCGGTTACCGGATCGTAATAGTTCGACCGTGTTTCGCGATATGGAACTTCGTCATATGGCGGACGATTATATTCGCCATATGCCCGCTGCGGGTCGAAATACGGGCGTTCGCCGCGGTATTCGTTTCGGCGGCCCTGCCGGTCCCTTTGGGAAAACTGTCTATTTCCCGGTTGGCCGCCGCCATAACTCTCGTGTCTGACCGGATCATAGTTTCTACTTCTGTTACGCATAATTTACCTCCTTGTCTAGTCGCACTGCGGATGGCCGCATCCGCATTTAAGCTCCGAATTGGTCTGTGCGGCATCGCGGCAATGGTCGCTGCAGTATTGTTGATCGTTCTGACGCGGACAATTACAGTTCGCGTGTGCGCATGTCTGTTCGTTGTTGTTCATGATCTTTCTCCTTTTTAATATCGTCGCATTCCGGCGTGAGCCGTTCTGTCGCCGGTAATACCAATAACGACGCAATGTCCGTTCCGTGTACTTTATCCGCGCGCTTTCCCTTCCCCGAACGGCATTCCGCCGAAGCTTATGTGTGTAATGGATACACAAAAAGGGCGCGAAAAAGCTTGACCGATCTAAGCGGGTCTTGATAAATTTGACGGGCAAAACCCTTTAAGGAAATATCAAAAAAATGCCCCACCGTCTTCTGGTTTCATTACTGTTCATCGTCGTCAGTTCGTCGTTCGTCTCATACGCCCAAACATGCGAACCGCCGCCGATCGTTTTTAATTCGAAAGCTGAGAATATCTTTACGCCCGAACAGGAAATGATCCTTGGCGACGTAATGTTCGAACGCACGGCAGGTGATTTTCAGGTCATCAACGACCCCGAACTCACGGCATATCTCCAATCGATCGGCGACCGAATAGCAAAGAACTTGCCCGACGTCGGTTTGAAATACAGATTTTTTCTGATCGATATGCCGGAAACAAATGCCATGACATTGGCCGGCGGACGAATAATGATAACCCGCAAAATGGTTAGCTTTGCCAGGAACGAGGACGAGCTGGCCGCCGTTATCGGCCACGAACTCGGCCACGCCGTCGTAAGGCACAGCGCGATAGAGGTTTCGCAGTACTTCAAGCAATTGCTCGGTGTAAATTCGGTATCGGACCGAAAAGATATTTTTGAAAAATATAACCGAATGATGGAATCTTACGCGACGCGCAGGGTTAAAACTTCACGCAGCCATTCCGGAAACGAACAGATGGAAGCCGACAAGATCGGCATCTATGCCGCTTACGCCGCCGGTTACGACCCGAATGTGTTCGCGGATTTCTGGTCGCGTCTGACCGATGCCGAGGAAAAAGGAATGTTCAGCCGCCTGTTCGGATTGCAAACGCCGGACGATAAACGGCTTCGCGAAATGGTCGGGGCACTAAAGAAGATCCCGGCCGAATGCCGGCAGGTCGCAGACAAAAACGTCGAAACCGCGAGTTTCAACGAATGGCGTGAAAATGTCATAGCGTTTACCGGCCTTGGCAAAAAAGAGGTCCTCAGCGGTTTGACGAAAAAGATAAAGCTCGCACCGCTCAAAAGCGGAGTTCAGTATTTCCGTTTCAGTTTGGACGGACAGTACATCCTGGCTCAGGATTACACGACAATTACGATATTGCGGCGGGAACCGTTCACCGTGCTCTTTAAGATCAATGCACCCGACACACTTCCGGCGACATTTTCCCCGGATTCAAAACAGGTGGTCGCCCGAACCAGCTCTGACCGTGTTGAGATATGGGATATTTCCCGAAAGGAAAGGATCTCCGTCAATGATTTTCCGCAACCGTCGGGAACAACTCAATCCCTTATATCGCCTGACGGAAAATACGCGATCATTCTTAAGGAGAACGGAGACCTTTTGATCTTCGATATGGCTTCCGGACGTGAAGTTTTCTTCGAGAAAAACTTCTACACGCCCGGTGAGGTAGAAAGGCTTTTTGCACGGCTCCGTATTCGATTTTCATTCTTCGTCGGATTATCCAGCATGTTTTCTCCGGACGGGCGATACGTCGTTCTTGGCCGACATCTCGGATCAGGAAATTTGAATAAATCAGACCCGTTTGCTCCGGTCAGGGCAACACGAGTCAGTATTAATAAAGGCAATTCGTTCAAATCGATGGCGGTTGATCTGCGCACTTTCGCAAAGATCAAGGTCGGAGACAACATTGAAACTTTGCTGTTTAACGGAGGTGCGTTCATCGGCAGCGACCGCGTTGTCGGAAAGATAGATGAGGACATCGATCAATCAGGCATCTTTGCCTTTCCTTCGGGCGAAAGATTAGACAGATTCGAACTCTCAGGCGTTCGATTCACCCCAGCGCTTTCGGGAGACTTTGTAACCGTGAGGCCCGTCGTGAATGCTCCTGCCGGCGTGTTCGACATAAAACAAAAACGTTTTGTCATCGCAAGCAGGAAAACCGCCATCGATGTATATGGAGATTATGTTGTATCTGAACTGCCTACGGGCGAGATCGCTCTTTCCAACCTTCATACCGCGGAAGTCCTCGCAAAAACCGAACTTCCGGCAAGCCCATTGGGTTCTATCAGAACGGTTTCGCTTTCCGCGGATGCGCATTGGTTGACGCTGTCAGAAGGCGCTCGAGGCACAGCCTGGGATCTGACGACCGGTCGGCCGATATTCAATATGCGTTATTTCGCGGGAAGTTATATTTCCCCTGAGGGCATCGTGTACGCCGATTATCCGGAAGACGATTTTTCAACCCGCACCGTCGCACATATCGACTTGAAGTCGGCAAAGGTCGAACGCGGCGCTTATAAGCTTCCCGAGGGCCTAACTCGACAGCACGGAAAATATCTTCTTACAAGGTCGTCGAAAGCCACCAAACGCTTTTACGGAACCGTTCGGTCCGAGAAATTTCGAAAACACCAAGAAGAGGGTGTGGCATACAATCCGGGTATGGTCGAACCTACATGGGTTGGATCGTCCGATGTAACTTTTCGGATATCAGATACTGCGACCGGAAGAACACTTTGGACACGCGAGTTCGAGAACGAAGCTCCGCGGTATATCTTCAATACAAAGGACGACACGGTCACATTCTATTGGCGTGCGGACCGGACGGCTGCCAAGAAGCTTATCGACGCGGATATGAAGCTAAAACAAGCGTCAAAAGCCGATGGTTCGTCCGACTATGATCTAGTTGTCGAGGTCGTTGACACATCGACCGGTCGGGTCGCAAACCGGGTTATGATCCGCACCGGCGAAGGTTCGTTCAGCCCGACCGCGGTTTGGGCGACAGGTAAATACCTAACGGTCGTTGACGACGCGAATCGTACGTTGATCTATTCCATTTCCGACGGAAAACTTCTGCACCGATTCTTCGGCAGCTCTTCGGAGATCTCCTTGAACGCGAAGCTGATCGCGGTGGAAAATCCTGTCGGTTGGATCAATATCTACGACCTCGACACGGGAGCCCGGAAAGAAAGACTTGGCTTTACAAGTCCGCTCGTTTTCCTAGCTTTTATGGACGACGGCCAAAAGATGTTCGTCCTTACGGCCGATCAGGTAGCCTACATATTTGATACGGCAAAATTCACGGGAAAAAATATAGAACCCACGGTTACCGCGACAACCGGAGATTAACTCCCTCGCATTAAAAACAATGAAAATAAAGATAAGCCTTGTAGTTCATTTGGTAATTTTATTCTGCGCCTTGGCCGCCGGCGTTTTCGCGAACGCTCCGGCGGAAGGAAGGTGGTCGATCGTGCTCGAAACCGCGAACGGCCCTTACACATACCCCGTCGATATTCACGAAAAGGACGGAAAATTATCGGTCGTTATCCTAAGAGGCGGGTTGAACATTTCCGAAGCCTCGCTGCGCGAGAACGTTATTTCAATGAGCGGTGAATTTCTGTTCAAACCTGTTTCGATCACGGCCACCGTCAATGGTTCCGCAATGAGCGGCACATGGAAAACCGCTGCGGCATCCGGAAAAATCTACGGCGAATTCCAGCCGTCGGCCCTGCGTCTGAAGGCATTCGACGAAATTTGGGAAACGACGAATTCGCAGTTTTACAGTCCGGCTTTTAACGGAGCAGATTGGAAAGGGCTGAAAGCTAGATACAGAGAGCGGGCAAAACGTACCGCGAATGACGGAGAATTTTATGTTCTGATAAACGAGATGCTGGCCGAACTGAAAAGCTCGCACGTCGGATTTTCTGCGGCCGACCGCGGTGTTTTTACTCAGGCTAGACCCGCGAGTGCGAAGGCTCCGGCCGAAGCTCCCGAACAAAAGATCGTGACCTGGAAACGGCTTGACCCAAAAACCGGTTACCTAAAGATCAGCAGTTTTTCCGAAGGCGAAGAATACGTCAAGGACATCGACGAAGCCTTTGCCGATATCGGCGATCTGCCTTCGCTGGTGATCGACCTCCGCGGAAACGAAGGCGGCACGCTCAGCATTGCCATGCGGCTCGGCGATTACATTTATGACAAACCGCAGATGCTCGGAGTTCTCGCCACACGTCAGGGACTCGACAGCTACAAGGTGGACAGTATTGAAAAATTGAACACCGGCAAATTGCCGAAATATTCCGGCTACAATGTCGAAGGCTTCCTCGATGCGCTGCATCAGCGGGGTGCCGTGACGCTCGTGACCGGCGGCCGTGCGGAAAAACCCTATCGCGGAAAGGTCGTCGTTCTTACGGATGGAAATTCGGCCAGCGCGAGCGAAGGTTTCATCAGCGCCATCAAGGAAACCGGTGCCGCAACGCTGATCGGCAGACGGACCGAAGGCGCGCTTCTTTCCTCCAGAAATTACGACATCATCGGCGGATGGACGCTTAAGCTTCCCGAAGCCGATTTTTGCACGCCGAAAGGCTTTCGCCCAGAAGCCGTCGGCATCGAGCCTGATATCGAGGTAAAACCCGTCCCGGGCAAGGACGCCGATATCGAAGCGGCTCTGAATTTTCTGAACGGCAACTGACCGGGCTTAATTTAATCTGCGTTATCGGGTAAGATAATCTTGCACAAAGTTTTCAGGGGAGCCTTTGCTTTGGCTGAGAGTTCGGAACGCATCCGAAGACCCTAAAAACCTGATGCGGATAATACCGACGAAGGGAGAAAAACGATGAAAGAGACGCCCGACGCAGCGCGCGAAACGCCGCGCGAACTTACCAGCGATGAGGTAAAACTTCCCGCCTCGCGAAAGATCTATATAGAAACGAACGGTTCGACCGTGAACGGCGGTTCGCATAAATTGCGGGTTCCGTTTCGCGAGATCGCGCTCGCACCGTCCAAAGATATCAGCGGCACGCTCGAAGAAAATCCGCCCGTCCGCGTTTATGACACAAGCGGCCCGTGGACAGACCCTGACGTTCATTGCAACGTTCATGACGGATTGCCGGCGCTTCGCCGCGAATGGATCGTCGCCCGCGGCGATGTCGAAGAAAGCGAAGGTCACGCATTTATTTCCGAAACCAACTCCGCCGATGCCCGGCACCAATTCACTCCTAAAGGTGTAACTCTTGCTCCGCTTCGCGCCCGATCCGGCCAATGCGTAACGCAAATGCATTATGCGCGCAAAGGCATCATCACTCCGGAGATGGAATACGTGGCGATGCGCGAAAACCTCGGCCGGCAGTTCGCAGTTCCGGCTTTGTCCGGCATCCTCGCTGCGAACGGGCGACCCGAAGGCGAAACTTCGAACGACCGCTCATCACTTTATCATCAGCATCGGGGTCATTCTTTCGGCGCCGCGATACCTGAATTCGTCACTCCCGAATTTGTCCGCGATGAGATAGCCCGCGGCCGAGCCATCATTCCGGCAAACATCAATCATCCCGAAAGCGAACCGATGATCATCGGCCGCAATTTTTTGGTGAAGATAAACGCCAATATCGGCAATTCGGCCATCGCTTCGTCGATCGAAGAAGAGGTCGAAAAGATGCGTTGGGCCACGCTTTGGGGCGCGGATACTGTGATGGATCTTTCCACCGGCAAGAACATCCACGCAACGCGCGAATGGATCCTGCGAAATTCGCCCGTGCCGATCGGCACCGTTCCGATCTATCAGGCGCTTGAAAAAGTGAACGGCAAAGCCGAAGACCTCACGTGGGAAATTTACCGCGACACGCTGATCGAACAGGCCGAACAGGGCGTCGATTATTTCACGATCCACGCGGGCGTGCGGCTTCCCTTTATCCGGCTGACCGCGAACCGCACGACCGGCATCGTCAGCCGCGGCGGTTCGATCATGGCGAAATGGTGCCTTGCTCACCACGAAGAAAGTTTTCTTTACACGCGCTTTCGCGAGATCTGCGAGATAATGCGCACCTACGACGTGAGCTTTTCGCTCGGCGACGGCCTGCGTCCGGGCAGCATTGCCGACGCCAACGACGAGGCTCAATTCGCCGAACTGGAAACGCTCGGCGAGCTGACAAAGATCGCGTGGGAAATGGATTGCCAAACGATGATCGAAGGGCCCGGACACGTTCCGATGCACCTGATCAAAGAGAACATGGACAAGCAGCTCGAAGTTTGTGGCGAAGCTCCGTTCTACACACTCGGGCCGCTGACGACCGACATCGCTCCCGGCTATGACCACATCACCAGCGGCATCGGCGCCGCGATGATCGGCTGGTTCGGCACGGCAATGCTTTGCTATGTCACGCCGAAAGAGCACCTCGGGCTGCCGAATAAACAAGACGTGAAAGAAGGCGTCATCACTTACAAACTCGCGGCACATGCCGCCGACCTGGCCAAAGGCCATCCGGGTGCGCAATACCGCGACAACGCGCTTTCAAAAGCTCGGTTCGAATTCCGCTGGGAAGACCAGTTCAACCTAAGCCTCGACCCGGAAAAGGCGAAGGAGTTTCACGACGAGACGCTGCCGGCCGAAGGCGCCAAACTCGCCCACTTCTGCTCAATGTGCGGCCCGCATTTCTGCTCGATGAAGATCACGCAGGACGTCCGCGAATTTGCCAAGGAACAGGGCATCGCCGAAGAAAAAGCACTCGCTGCCGGCATGAGCGAAAAAGCGAAGGAATTCGTCGCAACCGGCGCCGAAATTTATCACGGCAAACCCGAGGGCAGCGATCACCATTGACCTTTACGGCGTTCGCAGGATCTTTTCCATTTTGCGGCCTTTGGCGAGTTCATCGATGAGTTTATCGAGGTAGCGCGCCTTTTGCGTCAGCGGATTTTCGATCTCTTCGACGCGGTAGCCGCAGATGACGCCGGTGATGAGCCGCGCGTTCGGGTTGAGCTTTGCCGCGTCGAAAAATTCCGCGAACGTCACTTTTTTGTCGATCATTTTCTGCAGCTTCTTTTCGTCAAAACCGGTCAGCCACTCTATCACCTCGTGCAGCTCCTCCTTCGTCCGGCCCTTCGATTCGACCTTCGTGACGTAGTGCGGATAAACCGACGCGAACGACATTTTCGCGATCCTCTCGTCGTGATGTGCTGTGCTTTTCATACCCGTCATTTTGCCTCAAACGCATTCGCCGCCGCAAACTTTCCGCGTGTTTTGTTTCTGAGCGGGGAAAAGGTCCGTGAAACACCTGAAACATATAAACAACTGAAACACGTGAAACATGTGAAACACGTGAAACAACTTTAGATCCCGGATTCGCGGCAATGGTTCTTTATTTGTAATTCGCAATTCGACATTCGTAATTGATTCTTCGGGGCCTCTTTGGAACTGAAAACTTTCAACTAAAAACCGATAACCGTGTAGAATTAACCGGACGAACCGCCCAGCGTCGCAATTATTACATCTTTCGACGCCCGGCAGAATAGCAGTTTTTATGATCCGTGACGGTTTTTAAG
>CBFGSN010000094.1:0-10698 GCA_965651435.1 uncultured bacterium
ACGAATATGTGTGGAAGAGCATCACAGGCGGAGATAAAAGCATATCGGCAGAAGATCGCGGAGTGGCTTGAGCCGAAGGAGTTCGAACCGCGGCGGAATTTGCGGCCGACCGAACCGGCGTGGATCGTTGCGCGGCGCGGCGACGGTTTGATAAAGACGCTCCAGGCACGTTGGTGGTGCCAATGGGACGGAGCCCGTAAATTCGAAGCGAAATACCCGACGTTCAATGCGCGCGTCGAAACGATGCATACGAAGAAACTTTGGCCCGACCTGCTTCGCAAAGGCCAGCGATGCATTTTTCCGATCGATAGTTTTTACGAATGGCCTGTGAAGGGAAAGGGTTTACCGCCGGTCGAGATCTTTGTGAAAGGCCGCGAGCCGTACGCACTCGCCGGTCTTTGGAGCCGCTATTTTGAGGACGGCCAAACACGGTATTCTTTTACGTCGTTCACGACCGAACCGAACGATTTTATGAAACCGATCCATGAAAAGGCGATGCCCGTGATCCTAAGCACGCTCGAAGAACAAAAACTTTGGTTGTATGACGGCGACGAGGCGTTGCTGCGGCCGTATGAAGGCGAAATGGAATCGGAGCAAATGCCGGACACTCTCGAAAAAATGTACCCGGAAGAGAACCGAAAGTACTGACGCCGCGGCATCCGGCCCCTCGCAAAATATTTACATCACCGCAGAATTTACCGATGAGTGAATTTCCTGCAGACTTCGAACGGCGACGCCGGTCTGCGACACCTTTGCGGAGATGGCTTCGACCAATGCTTCGGCACCGGTTATCGTCGTGACGCACGGAACGTTGAACTGAAGCGCGGCTTTGCGGATCGCTTTTTCGTCATAGTGCGATGTGCGGCCGAGCGGCGTGTTTATGATCAGCGAAATTTCGCCCTGGCGGATCAGGTCGGCGATATTCGGCCGGCCTTCGTTGACCTTAAAAACGCTTTCGCATTCAAGTCCGACCTCGCGAAGTCTTTTCGCCGTGCCGAACGTCGCGACCAGCCGGAAGCCGAGTTTTTGCAAACGCCGGGCGAGCACGACAGCCTGGCCTTTGTCGTTGTCGTTCACGGAGATGAATGCTTTCATTGAAGCCGTGTCCGCGGTTTCCGGCGTTGGAGTTTGGACTGTGGAATTTGGAACAGGCAGTTTCAAACCCGCGCCTTCCATCGCCTTTCCGTAAGCTTCACCAAATGTTTCGCCGACACCCATAACCTCGCCGGTCGAATGCATTTCCGGCCCCAGGATCGGATCAACGCCGGCGAATTTTTTGAACGGGAAAACGGGCGATTTCACAAAAATTCCGGGAATCGGCAGAACCTCGGGCAAACCGAGCTCGGCGAGTTTTACTTCGCCCGCCATTACCAGCGAAGCTATCTTTGCGATCGGAACGCCGGTCGCTTTTGCAACGAAGGGAACGGTTCGCGATGCACGCGGATTTACCTCAAGCACGAACACGCGGTCGTGCTGTATGGCGAACTGAATGTTCATCAGGCCGACGACCTTCAGCGCGTGTGCGAGAAGTTTCGTGTAATGCTGGATGGTTTCGAGATGTTCCGGTGCGATCTTCTGTGCGGGGAGAACGCTGGACGAATCGCCCGAGTGTATTCCGGCTTCTTCGATATGGCCTTGAATCCCCGCGATCACGACGGTTTCGCCGTCGCACAGAGCATCGACATCTATTTCGGATGCGCGTTCCAGGAATTTGTCGATCAGTATAGGCTTTTCGGGCGAAGCATCGACCGCCGTGCGCATATATTCGTCAAGCGTTTCTTCGTCATAAACAATCGCCATCGCGCGGCCGCCGAGCACGAAGCTCGGCCGCACGACGATCGGATAACCGATCTGTTCAGCGACGGCTTTTGCGGCTTCCGCCGACGTGACGCTGGAATTTTCCGGACAGGGAATGCTCAGTTCCGCGAGCAGCGCGCCGAATCTTTCGCGGTCTTCGGCCAGGTCGATCGAATCCGGCGACGTGCCGATTATCGGAACGCCCGCGCGGTGAAGGCGGTCGGCCAAATTGAGCGGCGTTTGCCCGCCGAATTGAACGATGACGCCATCCGGTTTTTCGGTATCGACGATGTTCATCACGTCTTCGAACGTAAGCGGTTCGAAATAAAGCCGGTCAGATGTGTCGTAATCGGTCGAAACGGTTTCGGGATTGCAGTTGACCATTATCGTTTCGAAGCCCGCGTCGTGCAGGGCGAATGATGCGTGACAACAGCAGTAATCGAATTCGATGCCCTGGCCGATGCGGTTCGGTCCGGAACCGAGGATCATTATTTTGCGAACGTCACGCGGGTCGGCTTCGCATTCTTCTTCGTATGTTGAATATAGATACGGCGTGAACGATTCGAATTCGGCTCCGCAGGTATCGACGCGTTTATAGACCGGTTTGATCCCGAGGCCTTTTCGATATTCGCGGACGGAAAGTTCGTCCGTTGCGGTGAGATAGGCGAGTCGGCGGTCGGACAGCCCGAATTCTTTTGCCGCGCGGATCTCTTCGATCGTGTATGTGTTCAGTTCCCGCGGATCACCGGCCTGTTCAGATTCATCCGAAAGAGAATCCTGAAATTCCATTACCTCACGAAGCTGATCCAGGAACCACGGATCGATCTTGGTCAGCCGGTGAATTTCGTCGATGGAATAGCCGATCTGGAATGCATAGGTTATGTACGAAAAACGCTGCGAATTTGGCCGCGCTAGTTTCTGCTGAAGTTCGTGATCGGGAACATCCTGCAGCCGAAGCGGCTTTACGGCTTCGAGCGAACGAAGCCCTTTGAATAACGATTCTTTGAATGTGCGCCCGATCGCCATTACTTCGCCGACCGATTTCATCTGCGTTCCAAGTACGTCCTCGGCTCCGGGAAACTTTTCGAACGCCCACTTCGGGATCTTCGTTACGACATAATCGATCGTTGGTTCGAATGACGCCGGAGTTTTCTTTGTGATGTCGTTCGGTATTTCGTCCAGCGTATAGCCGACGGCGAGTTTTGCGGCGATCTTTGCGATAGGGAAACCGGTCGCTTTTGATGCGAGAGCCGACGAACGCGACACGCGCGGGTTCATTTCGATGATGCGGACATCTCCGTTTTCCGGATTTACGGCGAACTGAATATTCGAACCGCCGGTTTCGACGCCGACCTTTCGGATACAGGCGATGGACATATCGCGAAGCCGCTGATATTCCACGTCCGAAAGCGTCTGTGCCGGCGCGACCGTTATGGAATCGCCGGTGTGGACGCCCATCGGGTCGAAATTTTCGATGGAACAGATGATGACGACATTGTCCGCGAGGTCGCGCATTACCTCGAGCTCGTATTCTTTCCAGCCCAAGATCGATTCTTCGACCAAGATCTGCGAAACAGGCGACGCTGCCAGACCGCTTTTTGCGATCTCTTCGAATTCTTCGGGATTGTACGCAGTTCCGCCGCCAGTTCCGCCGAGCGTGAAGCTTGGCCGAACGATCGCCGGATAACCGATGTTTTCGACAAGAGACTTTGCCTCTTGCCAGCTATGTGCAAAACCGCCTTTTGCCGAAGGAATGCCGATCTCGTCCATCGCAGCTTTGAAAAGTTCGCGGTCTTCGCCAACCTTTATCGCATCGACATTTGCTCCGATAAGCTGAACGCCGAATTTATCCAGTATCTTTTGTTCGTAAAGTTCGACCGAAAGGTTTAAGCCGGTCTGTCCGCCGACGGTCGGAAGCAGTGCGTCCGGGCGTTCCTTATCGATTATCGCCGTCAGACTTTCGACGGTGAGCGGTTCGACATAGGTCCGGTCGGCGATCTCAGGATCGGTCATGATCGTCGCCGGGTTCGAATTGACGAGAACGACCTCAAAGCCTTCGCTTCGCAACGCCCTGCACGCCTGTGTTCCGGAATAGTCGAATTCGCAGGCTTGTCCTATGACGATCGGGCCGGAACCTATGATGAGGATCTTTTTAATATCTGTTCTTTTTGGCATTTGTCGATAACGTCTCGGCTCAAACTTTTCATTTTATTACAAACACGGGCTTTTACGAAAAGACCGCTTTCAAAACCTATTCATCGAATCCTACGAACACCGGTTCGGGTACGAGCTCAACCGAAAACCTGTCGCGAACCGCGGCCTGTATCTTTTCTTTCAGCCTGATCATATCTGCGGCTTTTGCGTCGCCGCGGTTTATTATCGCGAGCGCGTGGTTTTCGGAAATTCCGGCATTGCCCAGTTTATAGCCCTTGTAAAATCCGGCATGTTCGATCAGCCATGCGGCCGGAACCTTTCGTTTTTTTGACGACGCAAACGAAGGCACTTCGCCAAGGCCTTCGGAAGCGGCGAGTTCGGCAAGCTTTGCAAATTCTTCGTGCGTGAGTTCCGGGTTTTTGAAGAACGAACCGGCGCTTCGCGAATTCGGATCGGCCTCATCGATGACCATCGATTTGGAACGGCGGATCTCGAGCACGGCTTTGCGGACGTCGGCGATCGTCGGTTCGGTTCCTTCAAAGCGATCTTTCAGCTCGGCGTATGCGATCTTCGGCGGTGTGTTCGGTTTTAATGCAAAGGTAACGGAAAGCACGACATAACGGCCGCGCTCGATGAAATTGAAAATGCTGCGGCGATAGGCAAAACGGCATGCCGCGTTGTCGAGTTCGACGATCTTATTGGCGACGCGGTCAAAGCATCTGACAGCAAGGATCGTCTGCGAAACGTCCTGGCCATAAGCTCCGACGTTCTGGACGGGTGTGCCGCCGACGCTTCCCGGAATTCCGCTCAGACATTCGACGCCGGTAAGATTCCGTTTGACGCATTCATCGACGAATTCGTCCCAGTTCTCGCCGGCCGCGGCAGTCACATGCCAGTAATTGTCGAGGTCGTCGAAGCGGATCCCTTTCAACGAAATATGAATGACGTAGCCGTCGAAGCCTTCGTCCGCGATGAGCAGATTGCTGCCGCCGCCGAGTATCAGAAATTTTGCGTTCGCCGTATGGACAAGCTGCATTGCCGCGGAAAGCGTTTCCTCGCTTTTCGCTTCAATGAAATATTTTGCCGGCCCGCCGACCTTTAGGGTTGTGTAAGGAGCTAGAATGACATTCTCACGAATGTCGAGCGCAGATGGCATAGCTCGATGATAGAAAAAGGCCGCCTAAGCTTCAATCTCAGGCGGCCGTTTTTTTACTACTTTTGGGCTATCGCTCCGCTGGTCAGCAGTTCGAGCTGTCCGGCGAGGTCCCGCCGCTTTAGTTTAAGCAGCGATTGATAAGCCTTTTTCGCATTGCCAAGATTGCCGTTGCGATATTCCGCTTCGGCCAGGTTGTAATAGGCGATGGCGTATTTGTCGTCGCGTTTGATCGCCAGTTTGAACTGTTCGATCGCGTCGCCGTATTTTTCCTGCTTACGGTAAGCGATTCCGAGTTCGTTGAGAGCGAAAACCCAATCCGGTTCGACCTTCACGACCTTTTTCAGGGCTTCGGCGGCACCGGCATAATCGCCGAGGTCCGTCAAAACCATTCCAAGGTTCATCAGCGGGCCGATAACAAATTTCGGATCGGTATCTACGGCACGCTGCAGGTTCGTTTTCGCCTTTTCGAGTTTCGCCCGCGATTCTGCGCTCAGGCTGTCGGCTTCCGCCGTGCGGCCGTTCTTTTTGGCCTCACGCGACGCGGCAAGATCGGCTGTTGAACCGTTATAGTAAGCCCAACCAAGGTTTGCGTAATCGATGTTCGTTCCCGACAGTGCGACCGCTTTTTCGAGAGCCTTCACCGCGACCGGCCATTTGCACGGAACGGCTCGCTGCGTGTTGATCTCGCATTGCCGTGCGATCACAAAACCGATGTTGCTGTAGATATCCGCGGCAACGGTCTTGTCGTAATTCGGCTGGCGTTCCAGGAAAAGAACGGCGAGGTTATAGTTCGCTTCGGCGTCATTATATTTGCCAAGCTGGCGGTAAACGTCGCCGAGGTTCAGGAAAACATCGCTATTGTCATTCTTGAGTTCCGACGCCCGTTTGTATGCCTTTGCGGCTTCGTCATATCGCGACTGTACTTGCAGTGCCGTGCCGAGCCCGAACCAAGCTTCGAACGAATCTGCTTCAAGCGTTGTCGCTTTTGTGTAATCAGCTTCGGCTTCGGCCGGCTGTGCCAAACGCATGTGTGCGTCGCCCGACGAAATGAACGCTTCGGTATAGTTCGGGTCAAGCGTTTTTGCCTTCGTGAACGCCGCCAAAGCTTCCTGTTCGCGGTTTTGGCCAAGACGAATGAGGCCAAGGAAATATTGGGTCTGCGAGCTTTCAGCGTCGATCAAAAGCGCCTTCGTGAGCATCGGATCCGCCTTTTCGATATCACCCGGATTGCCGCGCTGGTAATACAGAATGCCCAGCGGCACGTAAATTTCGGTAAGTTCGCTGTCGTATCGAAGAGCTTTCTCGTAGTTTTCGATCGCTTTTTGATCGTCGTCGAGAGCCGAATATACTTCGCCAAGTCCGTAATAAGCAGGCGAATTTTCCGCGTTAAGCGTAAGGGCTTCGGTAAAGAATGTTTGAGCTATCTGCGGCGAATCGTTCAGCAGAACGTCGTTGCCTTTCAACGCGAGAACTTCGCTAAGGCCGTCGGTGGCCTTCTTGTTCTTTGGATCAAGCGTGACCGCTTCGCGGAAAAAGCTGATCGCTTCGTCAAGGTTGTTCTGGTTTACGTAATATTCGCCGACGCCCGCAAAAATGACGCTAACCTCATTTTTCGGCATCGTTTTTATGCGAATTTCCGGCGGAAGCTTGTTCGGTTCAACAACATTCGAACGCACGCGGCGGGGCTTTGCTTTCGAAAGCCTCGCATATTGCGAATTGACTTTACGGGCGCTGGCTTTACGCTGCGAAGAGCTTCGTCGCGTCTTTGTTTTGGAAACATACTTTCGCGGTGCGGCCTTTACCGAGCTGCGAAAGACAAAAACGCTTGAACCGCCGGCGATACTGCCGACCGGAACGAGGTCCTGCGCCTGTGCGACAATGCCGCCGATGGCGAGCAGTGCCGGAAGCACCAGCGAGAGTTTATATTTTCTACGGCTTGAGATATTAAACATTCATCATTCCTCCGGCCATTTTTTTTCGGTGAACCCGTGGGTCAACTGCACAGCGGCCGCAAACTGCCAATATTAACAGACGCGAAAAACATCAGATTTTGCCGAATCGCCCGGACAGGGCATATTCGTAAATTCAGATCCGTATCAATAAACACTTAGGGCAACCGGCATCAGTTTAACATAAAAACCTCAAAACAAATGAAATTGTGCCGCAGGTTTCTCTTGCGATTTTGATCGATGTCGTATAACGTAAATTCTTACCAAACACTTCGTTTTCGCTTTGAACGCCGCCGCCGTAACTTTCGGCCGTCACGACAGCGTTCGCACAAGCTTCTTTTTGCGGCGTTCACGAATGCCGGAGCTATTTGGCCAAATCCAACCTAATAAAAAAAGGAGATCTTGCCGAAAATGAAAGCTTTTGCAACAGAGAATTTAAGAAACATGGCTGTCATTGGACACGGCGACGCGGGTAAAACCCAGCTCGTCGCGTCGCTGTTATATGTTGCCGGGACCACACCGCGCTGGGGAAAAGTGGACGAAGGGACGACCGTCACCGATCATGACGAAGATTCGATCGAACGTAAGATCTCGCTGAACAATAATTTTGCTCACCTCGAATATAACGACACGAAAATAAATTTTATAGATACGCCCGGATACGCGGCATTCGTCGCACACGCACGTCCGGCGCTTCGCGTTGCCGATTGTGCCCTCGTTGTCGTTGACGGCGTGAACGGCATAGAGGTGCAAACCGAGAAGACCTGGACATACGCCAACGAATTTCTCCTCCCGCGATTTATGGTCGTCAATAAGCTGGATAAAGAGAACGCCGATTTCGGCCACGCTCTGGACACCGCGGCCGAATCTTTCGCGCGTTCGATCGTGCCGTTCACGCTGCCGATCGGTTCACAGGCCGATTTTCGCGGCGTCGTTGATGTCGTGCATCAGAAGGCATACGAATTTGACGAGAACGGCAAAGCCAAAGAGATCCCGATCCCCGAAGACGGCAAAGGCCTGTTGGAATCGACGCGGCTTCGCCTGATCGAACTCGTCGCCGAATCTGACGACGACCTGCTGGAAAAATATTTCGAGAATGGAACGCTCGAAGAAGACGACGTTATGCCGAACCTTGCGAAAGCGATCGCGGCGAGCAAGCTTTGCCCGGTTTACGCGGTTTCGTCGCAGACACTCGTCGGCCTTTCGATACTGCTCGACCACATTGTTGAATTCGCACCGAATCCGGCGACGCACGAAGCCGAATACGGCTTTGCCGACGCCGATATGACCGGCGACCGCGTTACGCGAAAATACAGCAGCGACGAACCTTTTTCGGCATTTGTATTCCGCACGGTCGCCGATCCGTTCGCCGGACGCATAAACGTGATGAAGGTCGTATCCGGTAAGGTTTCATCGGACGCAACGGTTCACAATACGACCCGCGATTCGGCCGAAAGATTGGGCGCGCTTCATGTTATTCAGGGCAAAACGCTCGACAAAGTTTCAGAAGCCCAGACCGGCGATATCATTGCCGTGGTCAAATTAAAAGACACGCAAAGCGGCGACACGCTTTCGGAAAAGGCCAACCCGATCGTTTATCCGTCGGTGCAGTATCCGGAAGCAGCGATCGCATTCGCCATCGAACCGAGATCACGTGCGGACGAAGACAAGATCTCCGGAGCATTGCACAAAATTCTCGAAGAAGATCCGTCGCTTCGGTTCGAACGCGATCCGCAGACGAAAGAATTCATTCTTTCCGGCAGCGGCCAGCTTCATATCGAAACGGTCGTCGATAAACTCAAGAACCGCTATCACGTAGAGGTGACGCTGCATCCGCCGAAGGTTCCGTACAAGGAGACGATCACGATGCCGGCCGAAGTTCAGGGACGTCATAAGAAACAATCCGGCGGCCGCGGGCAGTTCGGCGATTGCAAGTGTTTGTTCGAACCGCTGGAACGCGGAGGCGGTTTCGAGTGGGTCGATAAGATCTTCGGCGGATCGATCCCGCAGAACTTCCGTCCGGCGGTCGAAAAGGGCATTCTTGAAGCCGCCCAGGGCGGTGCTCTCGCCGGCTACCCGCTGGTGGATTTTCGCGTGACGCTGCTCGACGGCAGCTATCACACGGTCGATTCGGACGAGCATTCGTTCAAGGCCGCGGGACGAAAGGCATTTCGCGCCGCTATGGAAAAGTCAAAACCGACGCTTCTGGAACCGATAATGGACGTCGAAGTTTTCACGCCGCAGGAAGTTTCCGGCGATATCATGGGCGACCTGAATTCGCGTCGCGGCCGAGTGGGCGGAATGGAGATGCGCGGCAAACAGCAGGTCATCAAGGCCAAAGTGCCGCTTAGCGAAATGCTGGATTATCAATCGAAACTGAACAGCGTGACGCAGGCTCGCGGTTCGTATCATATGCAGTTTTCGCATTACGATCCGCTGCCGGGAAATCTCGCCCAAAAGGTCATCGACGAAGCCGTCGCCGCCGGACGCGTCCGTGCTCATGACGACGACGAATAGGCCGATCCTTTCTGTGACTTTTGCGTTTTCCGTGGTTCTATCTTTTAGGCAGAACCGCGGAAATCGCAGAAAAATACCGCAACGTATTCTCTCTTTCTTCTTGTTCATCCCCTTCTGTGGTGAAAAGATGTTTGCCGAAAAACCGGAAAACCACTGAATGGGATGATCAGGAAGAACGGATGTAACCGGAACCTGGTCGCCTCCATCGTCCATTCCCCGAAGCGGCGTCCACCCATCTTCGAGCCGGAGGGAGCTTTGCG
Source organism: uncultured bacterium (assembly GCA_965651435.1). Classification (GTDB taxonomy): domain Bacteria; phylum Acidobacteriota; class Blastocatellia; order Pyrinomonadales; family Pyrinomonadaceae; genus OLB17. The sequence goes on from CBFGSN010000094.1 coordinate 9,834, forward strand.
GTTCTGGCCTGTATGCTGTCTTCTTGAAAAAATCGGCCTATTGACATACCTTTGAAGCTACAAAATTCTTTTGTTTTCAAGCTAAACGGGATACATTCAAAATTTAAATGATACAAGGAACGGATCGGGAGATCATCGGCGGGCATCTTCTTGTCATCGGCGGTGCTGAGGATAAATACAACGAACGCAGGATATTGAAGAAATTCTTGAACCTTGCGGGCGGCGAAAAGGCAGAGGTGCTGATCGTTCCGGTCGCATCGGATTACCCGGAATTTGCGGCGGATGTTTATACACAAGCTTTTCGGAATTTGGGCGTGGCAAACCCGCGCGTGCTTCGCGCAACGTCGCGGCAGGACGTTTTTCAGGCCGATCCGGACGAACTGCTCAACGGCGTAACCGGCGTTTTCATTAGCGGAGGCGATCAGATGCGGCTCGTTTCGCTGCTCGGCGGAACAAAATTCGCTGAAAAGCTGCGAAAGCTTGTTCGCGAAACCGATATCGTCCTTGCAGGAACAAGCGCCGGAGCCGCCGGAATGAGCACATCGATGATCGTTCGCGGCGAATCTACCTCGCATCCGCAAAAAGGCGGCGTCAAGCTTTCGCCGGGCCTCGGTTTTCTCAAAAACATCATCATCGACCAGCATTTCACGGAACGCGGCCGCATCAGCCGGCTCATAACCGCGGTTTCATATAATCCTTATAATCTGGGTATCGGCATCGACGAGAACACGGCGATCATCCTCGACGGCAAAGGCGTTCTGAAGGTTTTTGGACAAGGTTCGGCCACCATCGTTGACGGTTCACGAATCAGCTATAACGAGATCGCCGAGGTTAGCGAGAACGAAACGTTCAGCGTGTGCGGAGT
>CBFGSN010000095.1:0-10648 GCA_965651435.1 uncultured bacterium
AAACTGCCGTTCGTGATGAACATTTTTTCACCGTTCAGAATGTAATGTTCGCCGTCATCCGAAAGCCGCGCCGCCGTTTTTGCTCCGAGAGCATCGCTGCCTGAACCGCTTTCGGTCAGACAATATGCCGTAACGGTTTCGCCCGATACGATGCCCGGGATCCATTTTTGCTTTAATTCTTCGGAACCGAAATACAGAATAGGAAGAAGCCCGATCGAAGTTTGAGCCCCGAACGTCGTACCGAAACCGCCCGCACGTCCCATCATTTCTGCTATAAGCGCGCCGGTCGTCTGGTCAAGTCCCAGCCCGCCATATTCCTCGGGGATCGTTGCGCCGAGAATGCCGAGCTCGCCGCCTTTTTGCAGAAGCGAGCGCGAAACCGACCAATCGTGATCTTCCATCGCGGCAATATTCGGCCGAACTTCGTTATCGATGAACTCGCGGCTCGTGTCGCCGATCATTCGCTGTTCGTCGGTAAAATCTTCGGGTGTAAAAATATCGGCGGCTTCTGTGATCAGAAACTCGCCGCCTTTAAAATGATCCATTTCCATGCTTCTTCAAATATTTTAGTCAACAGTCGGGTCTACAACCTTGATCTCCGGAAATCGTCGAAAATCCTTCGGATTTAGAGTCAGAAGATTTTCGATGCCGTTCGAGATCATAAAAGCAACGATCCGTGCGTCATGAGATGGCCGTCCACTGACGCGCTTGAGAGAAACCTGCTTTCGCCATTCGTCGAAGACAACTTCGGATTCAGAAACAAGATCGAATAGAACAAGAAGTTGTGATATCTGTCTTTCGGCTTCATCGGGTAACATCCCAAGGCCGTTCACATTTCTGGGACGTGTGACTACGGCCCAAAACTCATAAATTATTTGTGGAGCAACCAACAGATCGTGACCTTGCGAATTAAGCTTTTCCAAATACAGCTTTACCGCAACAAAGGCGTCGGACGTCGGATCGTAGAGTCGAACCAAAACGCTCGTATCTGTAAGATATTTCATTAAGACCTATCCTCATAGATATTCGTACGCCGTAAGGCTTCATTCGCTATAGGCGGATAATCTTTCTCCCTGATGTCTTCAAGGAATTCACGAAAACGCTCTTTCCATTCCGGCTTTCCAAAGCCGGCGGAAGGTGTCGGTTCGTTACCCACCTTTTCCTCGATTAGTTCCTCCAAAAAATCCTCGACCGGTTTTCCGCTCTCTTTTGCGCGGTGTTCGACGCGTCGGAGCGTTTCAGGTTTTAGGTCCAACGTAACTGTCATGGTTCTATTATACCGTATACGAACAGGCGTTTCTGCTTATAGTTCGTCCAATATTTTGATCAGTGTTCCGGCAGTGATCGTTTCGCTGATATTTTCAACGAATTCTTTATTTGCGTCTTTCGTGCTGGCGATGGCGTTCTTTAAGATGATCGGAAAATAATCCAGATCGCGTGCCCCGCGGTATGTCGAAAGCACGCAGTGTTCGGCGCAGAAGCCGGTCATAACGACCGTGTCGATGCCGTGTTCTTTCAGCAAAGCGTCTGTCTCAGTTTTATTAAAACTGTTGCCGTATGCTTTGTGGATCTTTATGTGACCATCGGCCGGTTTCAGCGAATCGATAAACTCGAATGCATCGTTTCCGGGCACGGCTCCGTCTTCCTCATCCAAATTATACACCCAAAATACAGGCAGGCTTTTCGCCTCGAATTTCGGCAAAATATAGTTAATGTATTCGGCCGCCGCGTCCATTTGCTCGACCGTCGGCCCGCCGTAATATGCCTTTTGCATGTCGATTATCATCAATGCCGGTTTCATATCCGACAGTTTATAACAGAGGCTTTCGTTTTGCCATATAAAAGTGAAAACAAGTTAGCCCCGCGCTCAGATTAGATTATAATGTTCGCAGAACTGAACCGTCGGGCATACAAAACGCCTGTTAGGTAATCAAAGATATTAAGTTCTGAGATGCGATTCGTCTTTTTGATCATATTGTTGGGCGGAACGGCCTTTGCCCAATCAGGCCGAGTAAAGCCTACCGAAACGCCGCGGGCACAACCGCGTGCGACTCCGAACCGCGGCGGAAGTTATACGCCGACGAACGATCGCCCCCGCAAGCTTTCGCCCGAAGAGATCCGCAATGCTCAAAAACCGCCCGATGATGAGGTCATTTCGATAGAATCCACGCTTGTTCCGATTCCGGTTTCGCTGATCGGCAGCGACGGCCGCCCGATCCGGGATCTTATTAAGGAAGACCTTACACTGACGGTTGACGGCGAACCGGCTGAGATCTCGGAGCTATTTACATCCGACACGCCGGTCAGGCTGGCGCTGCTTTTTGACAATTCGTCGAGCGTGATGGTCGCACGCGAATTTGAAAAAGATGCGGCCGTACGGTTTTTCAAACGCGTTCTCCGTCCTGACAAAGACCTCGCGGCGCTGTTCAGCGTCGCGACGGCAACACAGCTTGAACAAACTTTTACAAGCGATGTTTCCAGGCTGGTCCGCTCGATCGAACTTTTTCCGCAGCCCGCCGGAGCGACGGCGCTGCTTGACGGCATTATCCAGGCAGCGAATTATTTGGAGGACACGACGGGCCGGCGCGTCATCGTAATTGTTTCGGACGGCGACGATACCGTCAGCGATTCGACATTCGAAAAGACGATCAAAACTCTGCAATCCACGAACTGTCAGGTTTTTGTCGTAAAAACCACCGATTTTGAAAATTATATCCGTACGGGTTCGCGCACCGGCAGTGCGAATACGCGGCAGCTCGCCGCCGAAAGGCGTATGAAAGAGATCACCGAACAGACCGGCGGAGCAGTTTATTCACCCATCGACCGAACAGAACTGGATGGAGCCTTCAGGCAGATATCAGCAGAACTCTCGCAGCAGTACATTATCAGTTATTATCCCGAACCCGACCCGGAACGCAGCGGAACTTTTCGAACGTTCGACCTGAAATACAAACGTCCGGGCAACGTCATGATACGTTTTCGAAAAGGCTATTACATAAGATGACCGATACGAAAATGTTCAACAATGCGTACGAAGAATTTTTGCGGCATCTGAAATATGAGCGCGCGGTCAGTCCGCACACGCTTCGAAATTATGCCAGCGATCTGGCACAGTTTCGTGACTATTTATTGGGCGTTGAAAAACGGCCGGACGTCCCTCTTGCGGCTGTTGATCGGCTGACGATCCGTGAATGGATGTCCGAACTTCACGGCGGCCACAAGAAAACCTCGATCGCGCGAAAGATCGCGAGCCTTCGGACGTTTTTCGAGTTCCTCGTTCGCGAAGGTATCGTCGAAACGAACCCCGCAAAGCTTGTTGCCACACCGCGGATCGAACGCAAACTGCCGAATCATCTTTCGGTCGAAGATGCCGTTAGATTTATCGAAACGCCGGACATTTCCACCGATCTGGGAAAGCGCGACCGCGCCATCATCGAATTTCTTTATGCGACGGGCCTGCGTGTCAGCGAACTCGTCAGCATCAACTTCGCAGATCTGGATATGCGCGAACGCCTTGTCCGCGTTATTGGGAAACGGAAAAAGGAACGCGTCGTGCCGTTCCATGAATTCGCGCAGCAGGCGTTGCTTGTTTATCTGAACGATGTGCGTCCGATCTTTCTAAATAATTGTCCCGTTACCGAACGCGACGATCAGGCGATCTTTTTGAACTATCAAGGCACACGGCTGACGACGCGAAGCGTCGGCCGAATGATCGATAAATACATAAAACGCTGTGCGGATATTCATGATATTTCGCCCCACAGCCTTCGCCATTCTTTCGCAACGCATCTGCTCGATTCCGGGGCCGACCTTCGTGACATTCAGGAACTTTTGGGACATGCGCGTTTGTCGACGACACAGATCTATACGCAGGTTTCGATGGAGAAAATGATCGAGGTTTACGACCGTTCTCATCCCAAAGCATAAGTGATATTTATCCGCACCGAAGAAAAAGTTATCACTTTTTTCGCTGTCAAAAATTTTTTCTCTGCTCCGTATTTTCCCTATTGACAGATCGAAAAAAGGCGTACATACTTCAAAAGCTTTACACAATTTACCCCCGATTTTTCTTGTAGGTTTCCCCCCAACCTTTTACATAAATTTTTAGATTCGAATAGATCGAAGCGCATTTTGCTCCGAATCCGGATCGGTGATCCGACATAATTCGGCCTGATAATTTTTGGCATCCAAATATTTCCCAAGGAGACAAAAAAGCGTGAAAAAATTTCTTAGTATATTGGCGGCATTCGCCATCGGATCGATCGTTTTTGGGATCGTTACAAGCAAAGCAGGCGCCGAAAAGGCGGTCTTTACGAACGGAGGTGCGGACGACCTGGAACGTGCAAAAGAGATCAGTTTACAGATACTTCGCAACCGCGCGGCCCAGTCCGCGATCGGCAACCCGGACGAATATTCCGTTAAACGCGTCAACATAGACGAACGGAAAACTGCTCATACGCATTTTCAGCAATACGTCGGCGGCGTTCCGGTTTGGGAAGGCGAAGCCATCGTTCATCTGAAAGCTGACGGTGCGCTGTCGGTCATCACGGACGACCTGAAACCGAATATCGTATCTCCCGGCGAACCGGCTTTGTCTGAAAAAGACGCAGTCGTAATGGCCGAAAGCATCTACGGCGCGTCGGAAGTTCAACCCGTCGTTGACAAATGGATATTCCGCGGCGAAGACCGCGATCATCTCGTTTACCGCGTACGGCTAGTGATGGTCGAAGGCTCGGACGATCCGACCGCGCCGGTCGTCTTTATCGACGCTCAAACAGGCGAAAAGGTATTCGAATATAACGATCTGAAAACCGGCACGGGCAATTCGCTTTACAGCGGAACCGTATCGGTGTCGACGATCCGCTCCGGTTCGACCTATTACCTCGAAGACACTACACGTCGCATGGGCACGTTCAATATGAACAGCACCGGAAATGAATCGACAGGTTCCGGCGGAACGATGTACCGTTTCACGGACACCGACGACGCCTGGAATTCGACCGCGCAGCGTGCCGCAGTCGATGCTCATTACGGCGCGGCGATGACGTTCGATTATTACAAGAACGTGCATAACCGCAACGGCATCGACGGCAACTACGGGCCGGGAACCGTCACGTCGGCAACAGGCGGTGTAAGCCTTGTTGCTTCGCGTGTTCATTTCGGCAGCAGCGGCGCTTACAACAACGCCTTTTGGTTCAACAACCAGATGAGCTACGGCGACGGTGACGGATATAATTTCTCGCCGCTGACGACGCTCGATATTTGCGGCCACGAGATGACGCATGGCGTTACGGAACGCACGGCGAACCTGACGTATTCGCGTGAACCCGGCGCTTTGAACGAATCGTGGTCGGATGCGATGGGTGCGATGGTCGAACTTTACGCACGCGGCGGTTCGCCGACGGCCGATACGTGGAAGATCGGCGAACAGGCATACACGCCGTCCAACGGAACGGGCGACGCGCTTCGATACATGGACGACCCGACACGTGTCGGCGATCCGGATCATTACAGCGAGCGCTTGTATCCGGGAAGCTGTTCGCCGTCGCAATACAATGATCAGTGCGGAGTTCATACGAATTCCAGCATTCCGAACAAAGTGTTCTACCTGGTCGTTGCCGGCGGAACCCATCCGCAATCCGGCGTGACCGTGACCGGCGCAGGCGCAACGGCGGGAGGAAAGATCTGGTATCTGGCTCTAACGGAATACATGACAAGCGGCACGACGTTTTCCGGTGCACGGACCGCAACGCTCAACGCGGCTTCGGAACTTTATGGTTCGTCCAGTTCGCAATACAACACAATCGCCACCGCATGGTGCGCGGTAGGAGTCGGAAGCTGTCCGACTGGCCCGACGCCCACGCCGACCGCGACTCCGACGGCCACACCCACGCCGACACCGACAGCAACACCGACGCCTCCCGGCGGAAGTCAGCTGATCAGCAACGGCGGATTCGAAAACACATATTTGCCGTGGGCAGGATCCGGCTCGGGTGTCTATTACACTTCGTATGGAAATTATCCGCACGGCGGTTTGGGCTACATTTACCTGGGTTCGGAAAATTACGCATCCGGCGCTATCTATCAGAACGTATCGATACCGAGCAATGCGTCCGGAACGCTGCGGTTTTGGCTCAGCGTTTCGTCCGACGAGAGCACGTCATACTATCAGTACGACAGAATGTATGTCGAGGTGCGCACAACCGGCGGATCGCTGCTCGGAACCTTGGCGACGTACAGCAACCTGAACCGCGGCACGGCCGGTGTCTATTCGCAAAAGACGCTGAATATGTCGGCGTACCGCGGCCAGACCGTCCGCATACAGTTCCGTGCGACGACCGATTACAGCCTCCCGACCACCTTTAGGGTGGATGACGTTTCGCTGCAGTAAAGCAGGCGAACTTTCGCTGCGCTTTTGCAGCATCCGCATAAAACCGCGCTCAGGCCGCCGGCAACGACGGCCTTTTTTTTCCATCCGCAAATGCAACCATTCGACAATAGACGGGCATCTCAAAGCGCAGTTCGTAAATGTTCCCGCCGTTTATTTTCCGCGGCTCGAAACACAAAAGTTCATAGAGGTTTATTAAATGCTGCGAAGATCTCTTCTCCTGGTATCGTTGTGTCTTTTTTCGGCGGCCGCGGCCGCTGCACAGACATTGGATATTGACCGAACGACATTCACGATCGACGACCACACGGCGGTTGTAGGTCTCGGCGTTGTTGTTCACGCGGATAAAAATACATATTCAATGCCGGTTCATGCCGAACTGCTCGATACGAATAATGTCGAACGCGCATCGGCGACGATGACAGCATCGATCCGGCCGGGCGAACAGACGGTAACGATGCGAATGGAACTCGGCGATCTTGCCGAAACCGAAGGTGACGAACTGATGTGGTTTAGGCTTCGCTGGTCGATAGGTGAAACCCGGGGTATCGTGTCATTGACCGATATTTTTCACGACAATTTCAGTTTGCGCGTTTCCTCGGCAGGCTGGGTGAGCCCGGGACAGACATATCAAGTGCTCGTCGAAGCGCTCGATCCAATAACGGACGAACCTATCAGCGATGTTGCTCTCGCGGCCATTTTTAAGGGCGACAAAAAAGACGGAAGCAGATTTGAGATGAATGCATCAGCAATAACCGGCAGCGATGGTTCCGCATTCATCGATATTACAGTTCCAAAGGGCCTTGTTTTAGACGACGATCTCGGAATGTCGATAAAAGGTACACGCAAGGGCCTTACGATATCCGCCGAAGACGATATTTCGATGCTCTCGCCGAATATGCAGTTCCTGATAATGACCGATAAAGCGCTATTTCAGCCCGGACAAACAATTCACATACGCGGAATGCTTTTGAACACTTCCGGCGGAAACTCCATCGCTCCCGGTCGTGACATCGAGCTTCGCATCGAAGACCCGGATGACACGCTTCTATTTCGTAAGAAACTTGTGACGTCGGAATTTGGCGTTGCTTCGGCGGATTGGCAGATCCCGGAAAATGCAAAGCTCGGAGCATATACCATCACCGCCGTCGGTGACGAGGATGAGGTCGGTCAGCTGACAACAAAAATTACACGTTATGACCTTCCGAATTTCATCGTAAGATCTAAAACCGACAAGAATTATTATCTGCCGTCGGATAAGTCTGCTGAGATCACGATAAGCGCAGATTACATTTTTGGAAAACCGGTGCCAAAAGGAAAAGTGCGAATCGTCGAAGAGATCGGCCGCAGATGGGACTGGAGCAGGCAAGAATATTCTTTCGAGGAAGGACGTATTATTCAAGGCGAAACCGACTCCGACGGAAGGTTCACAACAAGGTTCGACATTTCCGAAGAGATGAAAGAGTTCGTCGAAGACGATGTGAAAGATGCCGCCGGGTTCAGCCGGCAAACTAGGAGCTATGACGAAATTCCCTTGACCGCTTACTTTACGGATGCGGCGACCAACCGCACCGAACGCCGCAGATTTGACTTACGTATATCGCGCGAACCGATCCATATCTACATCTCCGACAATGGTCTGGACCATATTCAAGGGCTTCCCTCACGCATGTACATCGCGGCATTTTACCCGGACGGAACGCCGGCGGAATGCCGTATCGATATAAGCGTAAGCGAAGAAGACCTCGACGATTACATCCCGTTAACGCACGTTCGGACGAACAAGTACGGCTTGACCGCTTTCGATCTGCTGCGGCCGAACTATAAAGACACGTATGCGGATGTCGATCTCCGCATTACAGCGTCTGATCGAAAAGGAAACACCGCTCGATATAAAGACTACGTTTGGTACTCTCGTTCGGACGGCTTACACATACGGACCGACAAGACGATATATCGGCCCGGCGAAAATATAGAACTGAACATCATCTCGAACCTTGACGACACACGGCTGATCGCCCAGGTATTCGATAAGAACCGTAGTTTGCTAAATACATTTTCGACGAACTTGATCGGCGGAAAGGCTCATATCACGGTTCCATATGAAGAAGCCTATAGCGGCAAGATCTTCATCGCCGTGTATTCGCCGGCTGATGAAGAAGGTGAAACGACCGGCGTCATCTACCCGAAGACATCGGGAATTAAGGTCGGAGTGTCGTTCAACAAACCGGTCTATAAACCGGGCGAGGAAGGTTCGCTTTCGTTCGTTGTGACGGATGCGGACGGTTCACCGGTGGAAGCCGCCCTTGGCGTTTCGATCTTCGATAAAGCGGTAACCTTGCGTGCGATCGCTGATGGAAGCGGTTCGGTCATTTCGGGTTTTGAATCTGTTCTGGGGTCGAAGAGCTTTGGTTCGGTGACGATGGATGATATTGAACGGCTTGACCTCTCAAAACCGGTCCCGAAAGATATTGATCTTGTCGCCGAAAGAATACTGCGCGGCGCTTATGTTTCTACCGGGATGTTCTCAAGTTTAAATTATCGAAGGACGGCGAACCGCGTTTTCGCAAAATACTTCGACGGCCAGATGAAGCCATTCAAAGTCGCAATGGATAGGCAGTTCAAGGAAATGAACTTCGATCACGCAACAGACCGCGCGTCGTTTGACCGGATCGCGCGAGGACACGGCTTGGATCTGGATGATCACCTCGACCCGTGGGATGAAAAATACTACGTGAAGTTCGGATTCGCGAACGACAAAGATACGATTAATATCTATTCGAAAGGACTCGATAGAAAAGCGGAAACGGATGACGATATCGTGACGCTTTCGTTGTCCTATAAATATTTCGATCGGACCGGAAAGGCCATCGATGAAGCAGTTCAGAATTATCACGACCGCACGGGCAAATTTATTCGCGACCGAGCGACGCTTCTTCACGAACTGGGCGTAGGGGAATTGCCGGATCGGTACGGCAATCCATATATGTTCGATTTTTCGGTTGACGATTCGCGTTACGTCATAACCATTCTAAGTGCAGGTAAAGACGGCCATTCGAATAACGAAAAGACGCGGTCCGACGATTTTCAGCTTTGGCGGTCGTCGATTAGTTATGCATCCGACATTCAGGATTCGATACGCAGGATACTCGAAAGCTCGGGCGAAAAGCCAAGTACGGCCGCTGCGTTCAGGTCCCTTTTGGCGCGGAACGGAATGCCCGTCGCGGAAATTCACGATGGGTATGGGTCGCCCGTTTATTTAAGCGTACGCTCCGGTGCGCGCTACGTTGACCGGCCGCGGCTTGTGGTCACGCGCAATGCCGATGAGCAGGAAACAAGAACAGTTACAAAGTTCGACCCCGTAACGCAGGAATTCGTAAGATTCGATCTGCGCTCCATCGGCAAAGACGGCAAGCATGGCACTTTTGACGATTTTACCCTTGTGTCGAATGTGATCATTCTTCGATCCATTTCAAAGGATGAGAAGTTCGTTGAACGATACGTCATTTCGGATGAAGCGGGGTCGATCTTCATAACCGCCACAGATCCGCAGGGTGCAGTCATTCCCGGCTTGAATATAGCCTTAAGGGGTGAAAACTTTTCTAAGGTATTCACGACAGACAAGATGGGCAATCTGTGGGTGAGCGGGCTTAAGGCCGGCATCTATTCTGTCGTTGCAGATGCCCTTTCCGGCTTTGCCACAACCGAGATCATCGGTGTAAGGGTTGAAAAGGACACATCCAGCATTGTAGATCTCATCATGTATCCATCGGCCGAACTGGTGGATGTGACCGTTAGCGGCGATTCGCTCGGCGTAACCGTAGATGCGACGGATTCCAGAGTTGCAACGAACGTTGTCGCGGGATACCCGACAACGGAGCCGAAAGAAGAGACGCCAAAACTTGCGGGCGGTTTTGTCGGATTCACGCCGCGGCTGCGTGAATACTTTCCGGAAACGCTGCTCTGGCGGCCGGACCTGGTTACCGATAAGGACGGAAAGATCACGGCGAACTTTAAGATGGCGGACAATATAACGACATGGAGAATGTACGCGATCGCATCCGACCGTTCGGGAAGGGTCGCGCTGACCGAAGGCGAAACGTCCGCGTTCCGGCCGTTCTTCATCGATCTTGACCCGCCGCGGTATTTGACGAAAGGTGACGTGATATCGCTGCCAGTTCAGATACGAAATTACACCGGAGCGAAACAGGCGGCCGATGTTTCGATGGCCGAAGGCGATTGGTTCTCGATCAGCGGCGG
>CBFGSN010000096.1:0-10166 GCA_965651435.1 uncultured bacterium
ACTGCGTACATCTCTATCTTTTCGTCCGGTATTTCATCGGGTACATAAACCGCGACGACCTTTGAACCTTTAATGCCATTCCAATACGGTCCGATGCTGTCGAGCTGGAAATACTTAAAGCCGACGCGGGCCGGTATCGGAGCCGGCGGCGGACTCGCATGGGTTAGAACAACGCCCGGCAGAGCCGATCCGATGACCGAATCGATAACGTCGCGCGAGGCGATCTTGACGACACGCGGCACGCCTTCGATAAGTTTCGACTCCGGCATTTTCGACGCGACAGCGAGATAAAAACCGGCTTCCTTAAGCAGGCGTTCGTCGTCGATGCGGCCGACGTAAAGCGTTTCACGCGTTTTTTCGAGCGGGATCGGAACGCACCGGCTCGGGATAACGGTTTCGAGCAGCTCCTTAAGCTGTGCCGAAAGATTAAAGAACGTGAAATAAAGATCGTCGTGATCGTATTTCACAATGTCCTTCGGATGCATCTCTAGCGCAAAGGTCATCAGCTTTCCGATCAGCGAAGTCATTTCCAGATAAAGTTTTTCCGGATGAAGAAGCGGTGTTCGAAAATAATGAGCCATCGCCGGTATCGACGAATTGATCGTGTGCAGCAGCCAGAACACCGCGACCTCGGACGTCGTAAAATCCGCAAGCGACGCATTTCTCTGCCGACGCTGTTCGCCCAAACTTCCGCTTTTCGTGATCAATATCTCGACCAACTGCCGAAGCATATTCACGAGCCAGACGGACGACGAAGCTTTCAGCGTAGGCGGAATAAAATCTTCGGATATCTTTAATTGGCCGGTCGGCGTCCGAACGAGTTCCGCGATCTTGAGCGAAGTAAAGCCGTCGCGAAGTTCGGCGTCGAAAATGATACGAAAATTGCTTTTTGCATAGGCAAGCGGCTGTTCATTCGTGCCGGTCGTTTCGTCCTTAACGAGTGAGCCTTCCTGCAGATAGCGGATGTTGGCGTTGCGAGCGGCGCCGCCGGCCTGATAATTTGCCTCGCCGATCTTTTTCGCCGGTATCGCCAGATGAACGCCGAGTTTTTCGGCTTCGGGCGAGAAATGTTCCGCGACAGGCCGCATGTCGGGAACGCCTTCGGCATCGGGGACATTGACCATCAAACCGTCCGGCATGACGGCCCGGCACGTCGTTATCTGAAAATTGCCGTTCGCGATCGCTTCGTTATTTATTTGGAGTTCGAGAATGCCGTAATCGTACGGCACGACGGCATTGAGACGCGAATCCAGAAGGTCTTCGTAATAGTTGTCCCACTGCTGAAAGTGATGCGGCGTCAGCAGCATACCTTCATTCCAAACGATTTTACGGTACTTGCTCATATGCGAGATAGAGGTAAATATTAGAACCTACAGCGAAATAAGTAAACAGCCGAAAGGGCAAAGTCAAATTCTATCAAATTTCGTTTTTAATTTCTCTTCTTCGTCCGGCGTTTGCCGAGCGGCCGCGGCTTTGGCTTTATGCCTTTTTTCGGTATCTCAGAACGCGTTAGCTGAGAAAAAAGATCGGTGACCCAACGTTCGCCCCGCTTTTCGACGAACGATTCGGGATATTTTTCCGCAAGCTCGAGCGCCTTTATCAGCGGAATGAAACCCATCTGCCGAAAGCGTTCCGTCCTCCCGATGGTCTTGACGGCGTCGGACGTTTTCACGAACATATCTACCTTATCGACCGTGCCGGCCGTCGGGTTCGAGCAGTTTTCCGCCGGTGACGTGACCAGATATTCGCGGCAGGCGATAGGCCTGTCCGGATGTATCGAACACGAACCTGCTTCGAGGAACGGACACGGTATGTTGTCGTGAAAGTATTCGAGCGCAAGCGTCTGCACCTCTTCCATCACTTCGTCGCGCGAAACGGTTCCCGCTTTTGCCGCAGCCTGTTTCATTCGGCCGAACCAATCTTTCTCTTCGAAATGACGAACGGCATCGGCGAACCTTTCTTTTACAGCCGTTCGGCGCGGCTCGGGCATTTCCTCGACAACACGGGCGATGTTGTAAACCTCGATCTCGGCTATCGGCACCGCCTGCGAACAGCACGCTCCGCATCCCGCCTTGCACGAAATGCTTTTGCCCTGAGCCTCAGCCGATTGTGCGCTCATATCCACGAACGCATTCGCCGCATATTGAAATATCGGCAGCATACGGTGCGGTTTGACAGGCGTTTTCGGAACGGTCAGCTCCATCTTCAGCGGAATGCCGCCGACCGTCATTTCTATCGTGCCGGTCGTCCATTGGTCTGTGATCGGTTCTTCCATGATTTTTGCCGGGCTTTGTTTTTAAAATACCACCGGTTCAGCATTGACGTTAAATGCCTTAGGATTTTGCATGACCGTACCGACGGCCAGGAACCTGAGAGCAAATTCATACTGCTGATCCGTGATCAGATCGTTCTTTTTCAGGAACCAGATCGACCGTATCGTCCGTGTGCTCACCTGATATTCCTTCTTACCTGCCAAAGCCTGCAGCATATTCCGCATCTTCATGGTGTCGCCCGCCGCACCCTGCTCATACGCCGCTATCGTCAGGAGAACATCGTCGCCGAATTCTTGTCCAATTTGAGTGCGTAAAACGCTAAGCGTTTCTGCCATTGTTTTTGCAGTTTGCACGACATCGCCGCGTCCGCCGCCCATTTTTGCGATCGCGGCAGCGGCAAGTATCTGCGGTTTCAGGTTTTGCGCAGCAGCTATCGTTCTTATCTGCGACGCATTGCTCTTCGCCGACTTTATATTCTCGGCAAGCGTCGGCGAGGCTATCGACTTTATCTTTTGTGCGACGATGCGGCCTTGTTCACCCGTAAGGAATGCGCGCGGTTCGTTCTGCGCGATGGCGCGAAGAAATTCGGCGCCATGCTTTTCGGCCAAGAATTCCGGAGTTTCCTCGGCCGGCGTCGGACTTGCGTCCGTTCCTAGGTCGTCACCGCCCGAAGCGTCGTCGGACGGATCGTCCGAAGGTCCGGGGTCATCGTCCGGAATGTCCTTCTTTGGCGTGGGCGTACTTACGGTCGCCTCATCGTCGCTGTCAGTGTCCGTTCGGTCCGAATATACCCGATCGTTGCTGTCCGTGCCGGAATTTCGAACCAGCAGAAAAGCACCGCCGACCAACAGGAGCAAAACGATTCCCGCGGCCGGAATGATCAATATCAACATCGTCAGCAGCGAACTCGATGAGCCGGACGAAGCGGCGGCGACCGGTGCCGCCTTTTTGCTTGCCGCCGGTGCGGTCTCCTCAACAGACGGCTCGGGCTCTCGCTCTTTGGCGCCGTCATCGAGCACGGTTTTTATAAGAAGTCCGCCGCCGAGGTCAAATTCGTCGCCGTTCCTTATTACGACCGCGTCGGTAAGGTCATATCCATTATGTTTCGTGCCGTTGCTTGAACCGACATCGCGGGCCGTGAATTCGCCATATGCGCGTTCGATCTCAAGGTGATCGCGCGAAAGGCGCGAATCGGGAACGGAAAGGTCGTTTTCCGAACTTCGGCCGACGGTGAAAATATCCTTATCCACCAAAACCGTCCTCTCTTCATTATTTGTATCGAAATAAACGAGTCGAAGTACGGCCATATCATTTAGTATAGGTCGAAAGCGGCAGTAGATTCAGCCCAAAATCCTGCGGATTTTCACCAATTATCGCGGTCGCAAAAAATTTCGGGACGTATTTGAAATTCTCCGTTTGGAACTGGCTCGAAAGTTTTTTGCTGTTGGCGACCAGCGTCCAAAAATCACGCTGCGCGTCCTTATCCGCGCTCAGGGCTTTTACCAAATTCGAACTCAGACCGCCTTCGCCGCTGTTGTAACTTGCGATCGCCAGCGGAACGCTCGACGGCCCGGTCCCGAAACGCCCCATCAGAGCTTTCATATACGATGCTGCCGCACGAGCCGCCGGTTCCGGTTCACACCGTTCGTCCGGGTTCGTTGGCGACGCACCGGGTTTTGCATCCAGTCCATGAGCCTGTGCCGTCGCGCGCGCGAACTGAAACATACCAAGCGGCCCTGTGCCGGACTGCAAACACGGACAATGTTCCGATTCGATCATCGCCAGATAAAGCCCGATCGTCGGGTCGACACCTTTCATATTGAACGCCCTGATGATGAACGGCGCGTTCCTTTTTGCTCGGTCATACGTGACCTGAAGGTTGTCGCCCATTCTGCACTGTCCCGAAAGCGGTGTTTTGTTCAGCCTTCTGACATATGCATCGACGTCGGCTTTGATCGTCGTGATCGCTTCCGGCGGGATCTTTTCAGCCGAACTGTTGCCGATGAGCTGTGCGATCCGCATTGCGCGACCCGCGATGTAATCGCGCTTTTCCGGGTCTGACATCTGCGCATATTTCTTTTCAGGCGCGGTCGGCGTAACGGGCGTGTCGCCGCCCGGTATAGTTTCGGGTGTCGAATCATCGCTGCCGGACGATGTCGTGTCGCTGCTGCCGGTTTTAGGCGTCGGGCTCGGCGACGTACCGGGATCGTCGCGCTTTGCAATGATCGGATCATCGACCACGACCTTTTGCTTTTCACCGCCGAAAACCACCAGGCCAATGATACCCATCGACACAAGGATCACAAAGAACGCAAATCCGATCAAAGCGATCGGCAGCAGCCCGAAGCCGTCTTTTTGCGGAGCCGACGACGCGGTGACGGTTGCCGCTGCCGCAGCCGCCGGTTTTGCTTTCGCCGGATCTTTTATCGAAACGGATATCTCGGTGGAATTGCCGATCTTTATCGTGTCGCCGTCATTGAGCGGCGTTCCCGCGGATGCGGCCGGCACTCCGTTCACCAGCGTTCCGTTCGTCGAATTTTCATCGACGATCCAAACATTGTCGCCATCGCGATAGATCGTGGAATTCAGCCGCGAAAGCCCCGCGTCCTCAAATCGGTACACGGCATCGCTGCCGCGGCCGAACGTCGTCCGATATTCATCGATGACGATCGTCTGCGGGTCTTCGCCTGTTCCAACTGTCAGCAAAACTTCGAGCATTACGCAACATTCTACAACGTAAGCCGGTACAACTCCGACAGCGGTCTGTCCTTCAGGCCGAATTTTTGCGGATTTTCCGTGACGATTCCGGCGGCAAAGAAATTTATCAGATTCTCGCGTTCCTGCGGCGTTCGTATCGAACCCCAAATATCGGCCCGGTTTGCCGGAAGTGTCGCCTTCCACGCAGCAGCATCGGCCGGCGATTTTCCGAAAGCCGCCGCGCCATAGATCATGTCGCCTTCGAAAACGGTCAGGACGATACTCTTCATATACATCGCGGCGGCACGTGCGGCGCAATTTTGCTGCGGATCGGCGATGGTTTCGGTGCCGCACGTTCCGACATACGCGTTGTCCTTTGCAAACTGCGGATCCATATTCCAGAGCCCTTCGCCCGTTCCCTGTTTTGCAGGAACGAATTTACTTCGGCTCATTGCCAGGATGAAGCCGAATGAGGCGTCAAGGTTGTTCTCATGAACGAACGCTACGTTTATCGGGTCACGATATTTTTGTGCCCGCTCATAATAACCGGCCGAAGCGAAATCCGACGCTTTTTTGCGGACTTCCTGCAGGAACTGCTGATCGCTCAGGTCATAGGTTCGTTTACCCGAGAACTTTGTCAAAAGCTGTTTCGCCATCGTGTTGACTTCGATCAGCGAAAGTTCTTTTCCGCCGTCAGCATCACCTGCATTTTCGTCCGTATTCGATCCGTCCGCGATGTCGCCTTTATCTTTTTCTTCCGGTTCCGGCTTCGCGGCCTTATGCGTTTCGAACGCCACGAGTATCTGGTTTGAACTGCTTATAACGCCGTCGTCCTCATCGACGAGTACGACCGTTAGGTAATGCGTAAGTCCGTCGGCAAATTCCGGAATGTCGTTCGAATTTAGCTTAATGCTCGATGGCGTGCCTTCCTCTTTGTACACGAGTTTCTGATCGACATACAGAGCGGCTCCGCCGACGCAGCCTTCTTTCGGTTCGTTCTCTATCTCTATGTCTATATCTTTTTCGCCGACGATGGTTTCGGCATTCTCAATACCGGAGATCGTCGCGACCGCCGGACAGCTCGGGCCGCGTGTCGCATAAAAGGCGATACCGCCGATGGCCAGTACGCCTATCAAACAGATTCCCGCACCGGCCGCGATCAAAGCGTTGCGCGTCGAATTGCTCTTCGGCGCTTCGTCGGCGGTTTCGTCGGCTGATTCGTCGGACGTTTCCCTGCCGTCGTCCGCTGTTCCGGCGTCCTCGCCATCGGCCGTAGCTGCCGCGGATGTGGCGGCATAGCCGCTCTGCTGCGATTCTTCCTTGATGATCTCGATCGTGACGGAACTCGAACCGCCGAGCACTATTTCATCGCCGTCCTTGAGCAGCATTTCGCCCTGAACGCGCGAACCGTTGACGGTCGTCCCGTTGCTGCTGTCCAGGTCCTTGATCCAATATTCGTCCTCACGCGATTCTATCTCGGCGTGATATCGCGAAACGTTCGAATCCTCCGGAAACGAGATGCCGTTGTCGGATGTGCGGCCGACGGTCGTCATTCCGGAACCGACCACCATTTCGCGTCCGCTGAATTTTAATTTCGCACTCGGCATCGATCTAAATAAAAATACTCCTCACGGTCAAAAATATCGCAATACGCGTCGGCGGCAAAACACCTGCGAACCGCATTTTGTAGGACGTAGAAATACAGGCAGTTTTGCGTTCGTGCGCTTAAAGCGATGCGGCTCCCTCCGAAAGGAACAATACGTAGATCAGGTATAAAAATCCGGCGATGAATGCGGATACGAGAAAGAAGATCGCGACAGCCAAAAAGATGCGAAAGGCAGAACTCGACCTTTTCGCCGGTTCCGGAGCGACCGATATCATCTCGTCGTCAAGATCAAATTCATCCAGGAAATCAGGCTGTTCGCCCACGGGAACGCTCGCCGGGGGAACGTCGGCAATACCATCGGCGGCCGGCGCGGCCGCGGGGGCCGGCGCCTGCGCGGAACCAGCATTAGTGGAGCTTTGACCAAAACCTGCCGACTTTTCGAAACCTTGCGGCAAATACCCGCTAGTTTTCTTAAAGACCGGTTTCGGCATCTGCCATTTACCGGGCGGAGGCGGAGCGGGAGGAGCCTCTATCTTTTCGTTAGGTTCCGAAGACTGAATTTCCTGGGGTTGTTCGTCGTTCATTGCCTTATCTTCCTTCACACTTTCCCGCCGCTTGTTACGACGGCAGGTCCAAAACATCAGATCGGGTAATTATACCCGTGATCCGTTTGTAATCCTCAAGCAAAACAGCGGGCGATCTTAACAAAAGCTTTTTGATCTGTTTCAGATTCGCATCTATTTCCACGACCGGAAAGCTTTCGTCCATAACATCGCCGACGTTCGAATTCAAAAGCTCCTGATCTTTCAAAAGTTTCGCGAGGACGTGGCTTTCCCGCAAACTTCCGACCGATACATTTTCCGACAGAACCGGCAATTGCGTTACGCCATTTTCACTCATCACTTTCAGAGCTTCCGCAAGCGTTTCGTTCGGCGAGACCGAGATAAGCTGCTCGGGCGATCCGGAATTTTTGGTTTCGGCGATCAATCCGGCCGTTATACGCTTCGGCTCCAGCATCAGCTTTTCTTTCATCCATTCGTCCGAATGGAATTTCGACAAATAATGTTCGCCCGTGTCACATATTATAACGACAACCACGGCATTTTCGTCGAGTCCTTTTGCTATTCTCAGTGCAGCCGCGACGTTCGTGCCCGACGAACCGCCGCAAAAAAGCCCTTCGCGCCGCGAAAGCTGACGCGCCGTGTCGAACGATTCGCGGTCGGTGATGTTTATCACCTCGTCGATCGTTTTCATATCCGCATTGCCGACCGGCAGCGATTGCCCGACGCCTTCGACCAAATACGGCGTGGCCTCCGGAACGCGGCCCGAATCTTTATATGTTTTGAATATCGAACCATACGGATCCGCACCGATGACCTTTATCTTCGGATTCATTTCCTTTAGATAACGGCCCGTGCCGCTGATCGTTCCGCCGGTTCCGATCCCCGAAACGAAATGCGTGATCTTGCCTTCCGTCGCTTCCCAGATCTCCGGACCGGTCGTTCGATAATGCGCCGCCGGATTTGCCGGATGATTATACTGATCCGGATAAAATGAATTCGGTGTTTCCGCCGCGATGCGTTTTGCGGTTTCGACATAATGATCGGGCGCGCCGGCCTTTGCCGCCGACGGGCAAACCACAACATCCGCGCCGAGTGCTTTCAGATACCTGTTCTTTTCGACCGAAACCTTGTCCGTCAGAATAAAAATGCATTTATAGCCTTTAACGGCAGCGGCCAGCGCGAGCCCGATGCCCGTATTGCCGGACGTCGCCTCGATTATCGTTCCGCCTTTTTTGAGAATGCCTTCTTTTTCGGCGGCTTCGATCATGGAGATCCCGATCCGGTCTTTGACCGAATATCCCGGATTCAAATTCTCCATCTTTGCCAGTACTTTTGCTTTTATCCCTTGTTCCTTAGTAAGCGTATTTATTCGCACCAAGGGCGTGTTTCCGATGACTTCGACAATGTTGTTGTAAAATTTCATTTTTTCCGAAAAAGGTGTTCTGTTATCAGGCAAGTTTATGCCGAAACGCTTTTTGAGGCAAGAATCGTTTTATCGTATCCGACCGGCGCGGTCTGTATTTGTCATTACTGTGCCGGCAATTTCGGTTCTTTGCGTACAAATTGCTATACTTATATAAAAATAGATAGCCTGCTGAGAGAAACCCTATGTCCGACGAATATGGAAAGAACGCGCCGCTTTCATACAACAAATATCTGAAGATCCCGGAGCTGATCAAGCTTCAGGAAACGCTGTCCGACCCGGTCAGCCACGACGAACTTCTGTTCATCGTCATCCACCAAACATACGAACTCTGGTTCAAACAGATCCTTCACGAAGTTGATGCGACGATCGGCTGGATAAACGAAGGCCGCACCTTCCGCGCCAACCACAGCCTAAAAGGCGTGATAGCCATCGAAAATATTCTGGTCACGCAGATACATATTCTTGAATCGATGGCTCCGATCGGTTTTCTCGAATTCCGCGACAAACTCAATCCGGCAAGCGGTTTTCAATCGATGCAGTTCCGCGAACTCGAATTCGCGTCGGGTGCAAAGGACGAAAAGATAATGTCGGCCTTCAGGAACGATGAATTTGCGACCGAACGCCTTAAAAAACGTCTCGCTGAACCGAGCCTTGCCGATGCCTTTTGGGGAATGCTTGAACGCTCCGGTTTTGCCGTCGGCACGCACGAAGAAAAGGTCGCGGCGATCGTTTCAATACTCGAAAAACCCGAAAGCCATCCCGAAGAATATAATATGCAGGACCTGCTGCTCGAACACGACAAGAACATTCTGCTTTGGCGTTTCCATCATATTCAGATGGTCGAACGCATGCTCGGTATGAAACGCGGCACCGGCGGATCGGAAGGCGTCGGCTATCTTGCTTCGACGCTGACGAAGAAATTCTTTCCCGAACTTTGGGAAGCGCGGACGCACCTGCAGCTTTCGTAATTTTCAGACAAAGACGGCAAAAACTTCGTTCGAAAAGAGCATTCCTTTTTTCGTAAGCCGGAGCGTGTCTTTTTCCGATTCGACCAAGCCGTCTTCGACCAGGCGTTCGAGGTCACGGCCGTATCGTTCCGTTAATTCGGCGTTGAACCTTTCCGCATATTCACGCAAACTAATGCCTCCGTTCAAACGCAAACCAAGGAAAACGAACTCCGACGCTGCATCTATCTTTTCGCGCATCACTTCGGCCGAACCATTTTGGTCGATCAACGAAACATACGCGGCAGTGTCGCGTTCATTCGCAAAACGTTCGACGCCGTCGAACGAATGAGCGGATACGCCGTAACCGAAAACCGGTTCCAGCCGCCAGTATTTCGTATTGTGCCGCGACCCGAAACCGGGCTTCGAAAAATTCGATATTTCGTATTGCTCAAATCCGGCGTCGGCGGTCTTATCGAGCATCATTTCGTACATTTCGGCCGCGAGTTCTTCGTCCGGCAGCGGCCTGCGGCCCGAGCGTATCTGTTCGGCAAGCGGTGTCGCTTCGTGAACTTCCAGCAGGTAAAGCGAAAGGTGCTCGGGCTGCATTGACAGAGCTTCGTCCAAATTTCGCCGCCAATCGGAAAGCGTTTGACC
>CBFGSN010000097.1:0-10091 GCA_965651435.1 uncultured bacterium
GCGTCGTTGAAGGTAAATTTCGCCGGCGATATTCTGGCCGCGGAACGCCTTTTCACGGCCGGCGTTCGCGTCACGGACGGAAAGAACGATTCGCTGCTTGCCTTCAAACGCGAACTTTCGGATCTGGCGCGCGCGGCCAAAAAGCTTACCGATTCCGTAGAAAAGGCCGAAACCGAGGTCGCGAAAAAGCGCGACGCACTCCGCGTTTTCGAAGAAAAAACTGTCGATCTTCAGTCGGTTATTTTAACGATCGAAAGAAAGCTTGATGCTCTGGAGCTAAAAACACAGAACGAACGCCAGGAGATCGAACGCGCCGAACGGCACATCAAGATCGTTGACGAAGAGACGAAGCAAGTGTCGGGCGAGATCGAAACGGTCGGTGAAGATATTACGAAGACAAAGAATGATCTGGATGCGTTGGAATCATTGCGCGACGATGCCGGCCGGCACGTCGAACGCATCACGCAGGCATACAGCCAGGCGCGTTCCGATACGCAGATCGAGGTCGATTCGCTCAATGAAAAACGCACGTTCGCGGCGACATCGCTCGAACGCCGACGCTCCGCACAGGCGACGCTGAAACGCGTCGAAACCGAAAAGGCGGAGCTCGAAAAACGCATCACTTCGCTGACCGAGGACATACACGCGACCGAACGCGGGATCGAAGAAACGAAAGCCGCGAAACGCGAGACCGAGGCGGTCGTTGCAAATTCGACATCCGAAAAGGATGAAGAATCCGTAGAACTTACGGCCGCGATCGCGGCGGTCGAAACCGCACGAGCCGCAGCGGATGAGGCAAGCACGGAGCTTTCCGGCCTGAACCACAGAGCTGCCGAGCTGATGAACGAACGCGGAGCCGTCGAAGTACGGCGGACCGAAGCCGTCACGCAGCTTCGAAATATCACGGAAAAATGCCGGGCGGAATTGAATATCCCGCTGGAAGAACTCGTCGCAAGCGAACCGCCCGAAGACGGATTCGACCTCGAAACGGCTCGAAACGAGGTTGAAACGCTCCGCGACCGTCTGGAAAGTTTCGGCGCGATAAATATGCTCGCGGTAGATGAACTTGCCGAAGCCGAGGAACGCCTCGTGTTCCTGACGTCGCAGCGGCAGGACATAATCGACAGCATCGAATCGGCTCAGGAAGCGCTTCACGAAATAAAAGAACGTTCGCGGGCGCGGTTCAAAGAGGCGTTCGAGGCGGTTAATGCGAATTTCGTCGAATTTTTCCAGGAGCTTTTCGGCGGCGGCCGCGGCGAAATGACACTGCTCGAATCCGACGATATTCTCGAAGCAGGCATCGAGGTCGTTGCCCAACCGCCAGGAAAGCGTCTGCAGAATATTTTGCTGCTTTCGGGCGGCGAAAAGGCGATGACGGCGATCGCGCTTGTGCTGGCTATCTTCAAATATCGTCCGTCACCTTTCTGTTTGCTGGATGAGGTCGATGCACCGCTGGACGAAGCGAACGTCGGACGGTTCGTCAACAAGATCAAGGAAATGTCGGAAAATATTCAGTTTCTGGTCATCACGCACAACAAACGAACGATGGAAGCGGCCCGCGCGCTTTACGGTGTGACGATGCAGGAAGCCGGCGTTTCAAAGGTCGTGTCCGTAAAATTCGAATAGCGGCTTGCTCATTTTATCCGCGGCGAATAAACTTTTCGTTCGGTTTTTACATCTGATATGTTTAGCCGATACGAAAGGTTATATGAAACGATCCGCAACTTTTCTTTCCGTTCTCTGCGTAATTCTTGCGTTTTCCGCCGTAACAGCTCTGTCGCAGCGAAAGACGAACCGCCGTCCGTCAAAGAAGACGGAGGCCGCGAAGACTTCGCTAAAGAAAACGCCGCAGCCGTTGAACGGCGATAAGAAGCGAAACGCGCGGCCCGACGCCCCGGAGCAGATCGCGGCCGCGGACGATAACGGCCGCGTCACCGACCCGCACTTCATTTACGAATTCACGCGGCCGGGCTTTGTATATTCGAGTATAAAGATCATTCATAACGAAGCCGGGAACGGCACCATATCCTTCGAAAAAAAAGAGCTTGAGGAAGTTTTCACGGACCCGCTTGAGGTTTCGCAAAAGACGCTTGCTCGGATAAACGAACTTCTTGATGAGCTGGATTATTTCAATTCGACCGAAGATTATCAGTATGAAAAGGATTATTCGCATCTGGGAACGGCGCGTTTTACATTCATTCGCGGTGATAAAGAGCGAACTGCCGAATACAACTGGACCACGAACAAGGCGGCGAGGGAACTTGCGGAAATTTACCGCGGCCTGAGCAATCAGTATATCTGGCAATTTGAAATGAACGTTTCGCGCGAGAACCAGCCGCTTCAGTCGCCGAGCCTAGTGGATGTTCTTGACGGATACATACGCCGAAAGGAGATAGCCGATCCGGAGCAAATGCTGCCGTTCCTGAAAGAGCTTTACAACGACGACCGCCTTCCGCTGATGTCCAGAAATCACCTCGACCGTTTGATCAAACAGATCGAAAAAGCGAAAAAATAAAAGCGAATCAATTGATCTTATTCAATTGGATGACCGATGCGAGAGTGGCCTTCTTCTTTGATCATCTTGGTCATCTTTTTCTGTGGTCATGGAGCTATTGATAATAACGATCTTTGACCACAGAAAGGGACGATGGGGGAAGAGTTTAAGGAAAGATATTATGGCGTATGAGTGAGGAAAATTTCACGCATTCTCCTCACTCATTAACTTCAGATCGACTAAGCACCTGCCGGTGCGAGTTTTTCTGAGACTTCGGGTTCGCTTGCGGCCGAAATTTCGTCCGAATCGCCGATCAGCGTTGTTTCCACGATCGCCTTTTGTTCGAGTTCGTGTATCGAATACGAACCCGTCGCAGGCGAAGCCGACGGAACGCGGCCGACGTATTTGAGCGGCATCGAATCGGGCTTGATGGCACGCAGTCGAGGTTCGACAAAGAACCATCCACCCATATTTTGCGGCTCTTCCTGCGTCCAATAAAGCTGCGTCGCATTCTTGTATTTCGCGAATATTTCGCTAACCGCCTTTTCAGGGAAAGGATAGAACTGTTCCAACCGAATGACCGCGATCTTTTCGTCGTGGGCATCTTCGCGTCCGGCGTCCAGGTCATAATAAACCTTACCGCTGCAGAGCACGATGCGTTTGACCTTATCAGCGTCCTTCATACGCGGATCGTCAATGACCGGCCGGAATCCGCCGGACGTCAGTTCGTCAAGCGAAGACGATGCCGCCGGCAAACGCAGAAGGCTTTTCGGCGTCATCACGATCAGCGGCCGGATCGTTTCCTGTATCGTCTGGCGGCGAAGCAAATGGAAATACTGGGCCGGCGTCGTCGGATAACAGACCTGCAGGTTGTTTTCCGCACAAAGCTGCAGATAACGTTCCAGACGCGCTGACGAATGTTCCGGCCCCTGGCCTTCGAAACCGTGCGGTAACAGCATCACAAGCCGCGAACGTTCTTTCCACTTATCTTCGGAAGCCGAAATGTATTGGTCGATGATGACCTGTGCGCCGTTCGAAAAATCGCCGAACTGGGCCTCCCAAATGACCAGGTCGTTCTGGCAAACGATGGAATAACCGTATTCAAAACCGAGAACGCCGCTTTCGGAAAGCGAGCTGTCATAAACGTAGAAACGCGCCTTCGGATTGTCCGGGCTGCGAAGTTCGGTAAGCGGCGACCAGCGTTCACCGGTGGTCGTGTCATACATCGACGCATGCCGCTGTGAAAATGTTCCGCGTCCCGAATCCTGTCCGCTCAGGCGAACCGGATAACCCTGCAATACGAGAGTTCCGATGGCCATCGCTTCGGCAAAGCCCCAATCCATAGGCACTTCGCCATCGCCCATTTTCGCGCGGCGTGCGAGCTGGCCAACCATTTTCGGGTTGATCTGGAAACCCTCGGGCACGAGCGAGATCTTTTCCGAAGCCGCAGTGATAAGCTCCTTCGGCGCTCCGGTCTGCAGAATTCCCGAACCGTCTTCTTCGACGATCGGAGTTGGTACGACCTTTTTCTTTGTCTGCGTTGCCGCAACTTTTGCACGTTCGAGGATGCCTTCGTATTTTTCGACGACCTTGCTGGTCATCTCATTCAATTCTTCTTCGGTAATGACGTTTTCGCGGATCAGACGCTGCGCATAAAGATGACGCGTGCCCGGATGAGCTTTTACACGCTGGTACATCAGCGGCTGTGTGTAGCTCGGTTCGTCGCCTTCGTTATGACCCAAACGACGGAATCCGACGAGGTCGATGACGACGTCCTTATCAAATTCAGTACGATAATCGAGTGCGATCTGCATGGTGCGGAACGCGGCTTCGGGGTCGTCGCCGTTGACGTGAAATATCGGCGTCTGCGTTATTTGCGCGGCGTCGGTCGAATATATCGAACTGCGTGCGGCCTGCGGCCCGGTCGTGAATCCGATCTGGTTATTGATAACGATATGGATCGTTCCGCCCGTGCGATATCCCGGAAGGTTCGCAAGCTGCAGCGTTTCCATCACGATGCCCTGTCCGGCAAAGGCGGCGTCACCGTGCAGCAGAACCGGCATAACGCGGTTTACGACTTCTTCGCGGGAACGCTGTTCGCCGTTACGAAGATCGTCCTGCTTGCCGCGGGCCATGCCTTCGACAACCGGATTCACGAATTCGAGATGGCTCGGATTGCACGAAAGCTGAATGCGGATGTCTTTGCCCGCGCGTGTATGGCGCATTCCGACAGCGCCCTGATGATATTTCACGTCGCCTTCGTCGGCAGGAAAACTCGGGTGCGATGAACCTTCGAATATTGTGAAGATGCGTTCGGCCATGTTGCCCGTTTCAGGATCGCCGACGATATTCGTCAGGACATTGAGCCGTCCGCGGTGAGCCATGCCCATATACATATCTTCGACGCCGCGAACCGCGGCACCTTCGACCAGCTGATCAAGCATCGGGATGACGGTTTCGCAGCCTTCGAGCGAAAAGCGTTTCTGCCCAAGATATTTTTTGTGCAGGAACTGTTCGAACTGCTCGGCTTCGATCAGCTTCATCAAAAGATCTTTCTTTATATCCGCCGACAACGGTTCTGAATCGACGAACGCCGCGCGAACACGGCTGCGGATCCATTCTTTTTCCTTGACATCCTGAATATGGCGATATTCGGTACCGACCTTGCCGCAGTATGCGCGGCGCAGAATCTCCAAGATCCTGCGGAGTGTCGCGGTGCGTTCGCCGTGAAGTCCGCCGGTGATGAATTCGCGGTCGAGATCCCATATCGTCAGCCCGAACGATTCAAGCTCGAGCTCCGACGAATGGTGCGCGGTCATATTCAGCGGATCGATATCAGCGAGCAGATGGCCGCGTATGCGGTACGCGTTTATTAGCTGAAGAACGTTCGCCTGCTTTTCAGCTTGTTCGGCGTAGTGATCGCCTCCGAGAAGCGCCGGGTTATGATCCTGCGCCCAGCGAAGCGGCGGATAATTGATATCAAGGTCTTTGAGAATGTTGTCGTAAAACGCGTCCTTGCCGATAAGCAGATCGCTGATCTTCGACAGAAAGAGCCCGCTTTCGGCGCCCTGGATAACGCGATGATCGTAGGTGCTTGTTATCGTAAGTATCTTGCTGATGCCGAGCTGTGAAAGCATCGCGGAGGTCATCGCCTGATATTCCGCCGGATAATCGATGGCGCCGGTCGCGATGATCGTGCCTTGTCCGGCCATCAGCCGCGGATTCGAGGCGATAGTGCCGATCGTACCGGGATTTGTAAGCGATATTGACGTGTTCTGGAAATCGTCGATGGTCAATTTTCCGTCACGAGCTTTTGCGACCTGGTCGTTGTAGGCGGCGAAGAACTGCGCGAAGTTCATCTTATCCGCGCCTTTTATATTCGGCACTAAAAGGTTCCGCGAACCGTCTTTTTTCTCTACGTCGATGGCTATCCCAAGATTGACGCTGTCGCGTTCGAGCCGTGACGGTTTGCCGTCAACGACGCCGAAGCCATTGTTCATCTGCGGAAATTCTTTTGCGGCACGGATGATCGCCCAGGCGATAATGTGCGTGAATGAAACTTTGCCGCGTCCCTGGATCGCGAGATGTTCGTTAATAAGCGCACGGTTTTCGGCAAGAACTTTTACCGGAACGCTGCGGAAACTCGTCGCGGTCGGAACCGTGAGGCTCGTTTCCATATTTTCGACGATCTTTTTCGAAGCGCCTGTTATCGCACGAACCTCGGCTTCCTTCGGTACCGGAATTTCGACGGCCTTCACCGCCGGTTTGGTCATTTTTGCCGGAGCCGGTTCCGTTGCCGCCGAGGCGGCCGTGCCGTTCGTTCCGGCCGTCAGATCGCGGAAATATATTCTCCACGATTCATCGACCGAAGCCGGATCAGCCGAAAAACGGGCATACAGGCCCTCAACATAACTCGAATTCGCACCGAAATTTTCTGCGATGTACTTTGAAATATCTATGATCTTTTCGCTCACTTTGTTGTAAACCCTCGAACTTTTATAGTCGCTGCGTAATATTCAAGTTTAACGCAAAACCATTTAAAAGATAAGCCATTCGCGTCGTGCCGCGGTAAATGTACGAACTCTGCCGCGACCGAACCGGATTATCGATGGTTATCACGACATCGACCGGGACGCCGCGTTTGAAATTAAAGCCGAATTTTTTGAATTTGCCGAACACGAAAATGCGGCCGGTGATGATCCATTTTTCTTTGGAATCGCGGAGTTCGTTCCACGCCCCGCGGACTATGCCGATCGCCGAAAGTTCGACCGTCACGGGTTTCGGCAATCGAACGGGAACACCTTTTTTCAGGACGAACGGTTCGTCCAATTCGTCTATCGAAACCGGAATATCATTTACCCGAAGATCGTGGAAAGAGATCAGCTCGATCGTGCCGCTTTGTTTTAGGGATGTTATTTCGGCATCGAGCGTGAAGGTTAGTCCGGTAAGCGAAACGCCGTTCAAGACAGGTTCGCCGATGACCGCCGTAAATTCGTCCGGTTCATCATTGTTCTCGGCGGGAAAGCTGTATTTCAGGATCTCGTCGTGAACTTTATATCCGCGGATCTTTTTCGGCAGAGGAACGTCGGATCGCTGTGCGAACGCCGGAGCAGAGATCAGGAAGATAAAAACAACCGAAAGAATTCCGGCAGAAGCGAAACGACGCATTTTACGAACCTGCGGCATTGGCTCCTTTGCCCTGGCCGTTTTCCAGATCGAGTTTTATTGCGTCCAGAATGCCGTTGATGAATTGGGTGGCTTCGAATGTGGAAAAGCGCCGCGCGATCTCGAGAGCTTCGTTAATGACAACCGTGTTCGGCGTGTCGGTATAAAGAAACTCGTAAACGGCGAGGCGAAGAACGTTGCGGTCAACGATCGCCATGCGTTCGATGCGCCAGTGTTCGGCGCGTGTGCGGATCTTGTCGTCAACCTCATTAAGCTTTTCGAGCGTGCCCAGAACAAGGCCGTTGGCGAATTCACGGGTGCGCTCGTCGCATTCGTCGTCGCCGAATTCGCGCCAATATTCGTCCGTTGGATATGAACCGGACGCGGCAACATCAGCCGCGAACAGCATCTGCAGGGCAAATTCGCGAGCCTTTCGTCGTCCGCCCGACTTTCCTTGGTTTTCAAACGACATGCTCAAGTGCTTTGTTCTCTTCCGCATTATCTATCTCGCGGTAGAGTCCGATCATTTCCACGGCCGCCATAGCGGCTTCGTAGCCCTTGTTTCCGGCCTTTACGCCGCAGCGGTTGATGGCCTGTTCCAGTGTATTGGTCGTAACGACGCCGAATATGACCGGAACGCCGGTCTGCATTGCGACATTGCCGATGCCTTTTGCGGCTTCGCCGGCGACCAGATCGAAATGTGGTGTTTCGCCGCGAATGACCGCGCCGAGCGTTATGACCGCGTCGAATTTTCCGCTTTTTGCGACCTTCATCGCCGTCGGCGGCAGTTCGAACGAACCCGGAACCTTAAAAATTTCGATGTTGTTTTCGCTTGCGCCAAGCGAGGCGAGGGCGTCGAGAGCTCCGTCCAGAAGCTTATCGGTAAGGAAATCATTCCAGCGGCTGACAACGATCGCGACGCTTGCCCCTTCCGCTGTTAGTTTTCCGCGATGGATCTTCGGTTTCAAAATAATTCTCCTGCGGCTTAAAAAGCCAAATTCAAGTATAAAAACGAACGCTGCCGTTGACAAGCAAAAAAGAGCGTTTTGCAATCGGGTGCGCTAATCGACATAATATTGCGAGGAAAAATTCCGCCATGCCGAACGCCCTTGTCGAAGCCGAAGAAACTCTGATAATCGAAACCCCCGAACGGGTTCCGTTGGCGTTCTCGCTTGCGTCGATAGGCAACCGATTTCTTGCGGTCACGATCGATCACGCGATCCAGTTCTTCGTTATTTTTTTGGTCTATTCCGTTTTCATGAGTTTGGCGGGCGTTGGCAGCGATCCATTCTTCGGGCCGTCGACGAGTGGGCAGATGCCGAAGTGGACGATCGCGTTGATGATAATCGCGGTGTTCCTCGTTTTCGCCAGCTATTTCATTTTCTTTGAATGGTTTTGGAACGGCCAAACTCCGGGCAAGCGTTTACTGAAACTTCGCGTGATCCGCGACGACGGCCGGCCGATAACGATGTGGGAAGCGGTGGCGCGCAATCTTTTGCGTATCTTTGACGCCATTCCCGGGTTCGTTATTCCGGTTTATTCCATCGGATTGATCGTAATTTTTATGAGCAGCCGCGACCAGCGCGTCGGCGATATTTTTGCGGGAACCGTCGTCATTCGCGAACGAAGCGGCGAAGCTCCGGCATTCGATGATGTCTTTTCGAACCGTATTTCGGATGCTGCTTTCCGCCGCGTTCAGCCGCCAACCGCCATCACGGCAAATGTTTCGGAACTGACCGAGGACGAAATGGAAGTCGTCGAAGTTTTCCTGCGGCGGCGATGGGATCTTCCCGATCGGCAGCGTTCATGGATGGCGTGGCGCGTCGCTTTGCCGCTTATGTATAAACTCAAGCCCGGCTACGACCGCGAAACGTTCACATACGAAGGTTTTCTCGAAGAACTTCTTCATCGTTTTCACCTTCGCCGAAGGCATTTAAATTGACGGCTTTGTGGTATTGTTATCTCGTCCGTAATGCCGGATCAACACTCCCGAGTTCACAAGAACGGTTTTTAGCATGACCAAACGCAACATCCTTATCACCGGAGCCGCCGGATTCATCGGCTCCCATTTAGTTGACAGGCTTTTGTCGGAAGAGGCCTGGAATATCACCGTCGTTGATGACCTGAATGATTTTTATTCTCCGGAGATAAAAAGGCGGAATATCAGCGGGCATTTGCATGAGGCAGGTTACCGGTTCATCGAAGCCGATATACGCAACGCAGATGCGATGCGCGACGTAATTTCGTCCGGCGAATTCGACACGATCGTGCATCTGGCGGCGCGTGCGGGCGTAAGGCCTTCGTTGTCCGAACCGAAATTGTACGCCGAAACGAACATCAACGGTACGCTGAACCTTTTGGAACTCGCACGCGAATTCGGCATAACGCAGTTCGTGTTCGGTTCGTCGAGCTCGGTTTACGGCATCAACGAAAAAGTGCCGTTTGCCGAAGGCGACCGCATACATCAACCGATCTCGCCGTACGCCGCGACGAAAGCGGCGGGCGAACTGCTCTGTCACACGTATTCACACCTTTACGACATCCGCACGGTTTGCCTGCGGTTCTTTACGGTTTACGGCGCGCGCCAGCGGCCCGATCTGGCGATACATAAATTCGCAAAACTAATAAACGAAGGGGGCTCTATACAGATGTTCGGCGACGGCACGACGCGGCGTGATTACACCTACATAGATGACATTATGCAGGGCGTGCGTGCCGCGATAGATTACGATGCGTCCATCCACGAATGTTTTAACCTCGGCGAATCGCAAACGGTCGAACTTCGCGAGCTTATCTCGCTGATCGAAGATTCGCTTGGCAAGAAAGCCGTCATCGATCGCCGGCCGATGCAGCCCGGCGACGTGCCGATAACATTCGCCGATATCTCAAAATCGCGGCGGCTGCTCGGGTACGAACCGCGCACAAAGATAGC
>CBFGSN010000098.1:0-10063 GCA_965651435.1 uncultured bacterium
ATGTCAGAATTAAACGATCTATATCAGGAAACGATCTTAGAGCACAACCGAAATCCGCGTAATTTTCGTGATATCGAAGATGCGGATCAATATGCGGACGGAAAGAATCCGCTCTGCGGCGATGCTCTGCGGGTCTATATAAAAACGGAAGGCGACGTCGTTACGGACGTAGCGTTCAAAGGTTCGGGCTGCGCCATATCAAAGGCGTCGGCTTCGATGATGACGCAGTTCGTCAAAGGAAAAACAAAAGCCGAGGCCGAAAAGGTCTTCGATCAGTTTCACAAAATGGTCACCGGCGAGATCGATGTTGAAACAGATGAGAACGACCTCGGCAAACTGAAAATATTCGCGGGCGTACTCGAATTTCCGGCCCGTGTAAAGTGCGCTTCCTTGAGCTGGCATACGCTGGCCGCGGCTCTTCACGGCGAAGAAGAAGCGACCACGGAATAAAAGATACGGCGGCGGAAAATTCACCGAAAAATTTCATAATGGTGTATCATTCGATACCGGCCGTATGAACAAAAACAACTCCTTTTTCTCAAAATTCAGAGGCGGCGGATGGGCCGCGTCGGCGATCGTTGCGGGTGCGGCAGTGATGGCCGTCGTGCTTCGGCTTAACGGCCGCATCTGGTGGTGTAAATCGGGCGACCCGGCGATATACATCCACGCCGCATGGAACAGCAGCCATACGTCGCAGCATGTTTTTGATCCATACACGTTCACACACGTCCTGCACGGCATAATCCTGTTTTGGCTGATCGGCTCGCTTTGTCCGAAGATCGGTCCGTATTGGCGGCTGGCGATAGCGAGCTTTGCCGAAATGGGCTGGGAAATACTCGAAAATTCGGCTTACATAATCGAAAAATACCGCGCGAATACAGCGTCCGTTGATTATTTCGGCGATTCGATAGCAAATTCGGCGGGCGATGTCATTGCGTGCATGATCGGCTTTTGGATCGCTTCAAAGCTTGGCCCAAAGCGTTCGCTTATATTTTTCCTGGGCGTCGAACTAATTTTGCTGCTCTGGATACGCGATGGGCTTTTGTTGAATATTCTGCAGCTTATTTATCCGGTCGAAGGAATCCGACACTGGCAAATGTCGATCTGAGCCGGGAAGAGTTTTAACGCAAAGACAGAAAGCAAGACCGGCACGCCGTTGCGGTCAACGA
Source organism: uncultured bacterium (assembly GCA_965651435.1). GTDB lineage: Bacteria > Acidobacteriota > Blastocatellia > Pyrinomonadales > Pyrinomonadaceae > OLB17. The sequence goes on from CBFGSN010000098.1 coordinate 1,170, forward strand.
ATACGTGCCGGTTCTGAAATAAATAGATGGTCGATCTTATCGTTCGCCGCGCGCGGCTTCGGTGCGGCTTTCCAGATCAACGGCTAGCTTTCTTGCTCCCGGTTGATCGTAGGTTTCGATCCAGCGAAGAGCTTCATCCAAAATGCGAAGCTGAAATTCGCGCCAGTTCGGCGTTCCGGAAACGGAACCGAGTTCGCCGTCATAGTATGCGACCCGCGGCGGCCGAGCTCCGAGCGTGTAGGAACGATCTACAGAAAGAACTATCGTCGGAATTCCGGCAAGTTCTACGGCGCGGGCAAGCAGGCCGACCGTTTGATGGCACAGCCGCGAAGCCGGAACGAACAATGCGGCCTGCACCTCGTACCGATTCAGCCGTTCGATCAGCCGCGGTGCCATTTCTTCGGCAACGCGAGCGGCGTTCGGAATATGGCTGCTGATGCTCCACCAAACATCGTTGAGCCGGCCGATGACGCCGTTGTTCTCATATTCCAGAAGCCGGTCGATCGGGATCTGTGAATTCCTGTCGGCGATAACGGCGGCCGTATCGTAGCCTTTTGCGGCATAGCGCATATCAGCAGCGTCGAGTTCGATGGGGAATTCGCGAATGCCTGTATCGCCGTCTTTTGACGAAAGGTCAAAAGGTTCCGTGCCGTCGATATAGGCGCCGGCGGACGAAATAAGTGCCAGATTCAGCATCGGAAGCGCGCGGCGCGCCGCCGTGAACGGTGAGAAAGTGTTCTCAACGAACGGATAGCCCGAAAGGTCGTCGTTCGCGTTCCAACGCTGAAAACGTCCCGAAAATTTCTGCAGATCCTCGATAATTTCCATAAAAGATCAGATCTTAAATTCCTTTGAAAAATCGTAAGGGTCGTCGGTCGTGGTTTTCTTGGCCGCGGCACCGCTTTTTCTGTTCGCGATCAAAAAGAAAGCGATCAGAGCGGCGATCATTGCCGCCATCAGAAACCATTCCGAATATTGATGAAGTTCGTTAAAACGCAGCCGCAGCGGATCTTCCGCGGGCAATGCATCGATCGGGCCGTTCACCTGCGAACGCACGGACATCATCATCAAACCGATAACGAATTGTGCGATCGAACATGCCGCTGCAATTATCAGCAAAAACAGGCGTTCGGCCCAAAGCATCACGGCATTTCGCGAATTCGACGACAGGAACGAACTCAGGAAAAGAACGGCCGCAATGCCCAAACCGGCGTAATTCAAGATCGAAAGCGTGCCGCCGACGACCGCCCCCGCGGCCTCGCGCGTGGGCGAAACCACAAAGGCGACTTGAGCGACGCCGATGAAGAACACGGCCGCACCAAGCCATATCGCCAAAAGAAGCAAACGCAGATCAGTTACGAACTTCATAAAAAACGAATAGCCGACGTAATAGGATATTATCGGACTTTTGGGCGAAAAGGCAAAATTGAACGGCCTATTGCCGTCCGCCGAAAAGCTGCTTTGCGGCCAAATGAACAAAACGCGGATTGTTTATCAGATAACGCCGCCACAAACGACGCGGTTCTTTCGATAGCCGAAACAGCCATTCGAGCCCGATCTTTTGCAGGAATTTCGGTGCTTCGGATGCGGTTCCGGCGTAGAAATCGACCGCCGCTCCGACGCCTATCTGAACCGGTTTCAGAGCCGCGCGATTTTTCGCCATCCATTTTTCCTGTTTCGGGCAGCCGAGAGCGACGAAGAGAATTTCCGCACCGGAATCGTTTATCGCCTCAAGTGTTTCCGGGCCCGCGGCGAGGTCGCCGTCGAGCCGCGGCGGCGAATGAAGATACGCGATGTCGATTCCGGGCAATTCGCGTTCGGCGCGCTTTTTAAGAAGGTCGAGCGTTCCGCGGCTTGAACCGAAGAAGCCGATCTTTGTTTTTGAACGCGCGGCACGCCGCATCAGTTCGGTCATCAGGTCAAAGCCGCGCAGCTGTTCGGCGTCCGCGGTCGCGCCGAGGTGTTTCTGCATAACGAACAAGGGCTTTCCGTCGGGTACGACAAGGTCGGCGGCGTTTACGACCTCCGCGAACGCCGGATCATCGACGGCTTCCATCGTCATATGGACATTCGCACAAGCGACGTATCCGCCCGTGCCGACAAGGCTTTCGATATGCGACGCCGCGGCGTCAAGCGACACGGCATCCGTCAAAAGACTGACGACGCGGATCCGCTTTCTTTTTTCCGACGTGTCTGGTTGCATTATTTTCTTAGCGCCGTGCGGTCGATGGCGTTCACGTATAACGTCCGCAGTTTTGCCGAATGATCGCGGATGTCGTATTTGCGTTCGACGGCCCAACGTGCCTTTTCGCGAAGCGTGCTCCACGACGTTTCGCCGGCGATCAGGAATTTGAGCTTACCGACCAGGGCCGTGACGTTTCGCGGTTCGACGAGGTAGCCGTTGCGGCCGTCGGAAACGGCATCCGGCATTGAACCCACGTTCGAAACGACCGGAACACAGCCCGCCGCCATTGCTTCGAGCAGGGCCATGGGCATTCCTTCGAAATGCGACGGCAGAATAAAAATGTCGGAGGTCGCGTATGCTTCGCGTCGCTGTTCGGGCGAAATGACGCCGCCGTAATAGAAATCGTCGCCGATCGCTTTCCGCATGCCGTCGATGAAATTTTCCTGGTCCGGGCCGGTGCCGAAACATTTGAATTTGAAATCAAAGCCCTGAGCTTTCAGCGTAACGGCGGCTTCGATTATTTCGTCCAGTCCCTTTGCCCGGTCGAGCCGGCCCAGGAACAGCAATGTTCGCACGCGTTTTTGATCGATCCGCCGCGGCATTTCGCCCAGTTCGGTAGCATTGGGCATCACGTTTATGATGCCTGCAGGATAATTTTCGACCAGAAATTTTTTCTCAGCCGCTCCGAGCACGATGGTTTCCGCGGCGAGCGAGAGCATTTTTCTTATCGCGGCGTCTTGCAACTTTGGCCGCGAATCAGCCATCATAAATCTACCCCCGTGGATGTGGAGGACGATCGGCCTTTTGCGAAGCGAAGCGCAGAACATCAGGACGAGGTCGCGCCAGACAGCACGCGTTTCGAACGCCGTGTTTATGTGAATGACGTCGGGTTTTGCGGCCTTGATCGTTTTCAGGAAGCGAAACGGAAGTGTCATCTGACGGGCGGCCCAACCGACGCCGGATGCCTGTCCGTCGCGACGTCCGGCCGTAAACGGAACAAAATCCGCATCACAATGCTTAACGGTCAAAGCCGTAAGCGTCGAAATTCCGCTCACGTTGTCGCTGCTGACGAAACTTGGTGACGTTATCAGAACTCTCATCAGATACGGCCGGTCAGATACCGACAATAGAAGCCTAAATTATACAGGGCTTTCATGCAATGATCTTTGTGCTAAACTCATATACGATCTTGGGATAAGCTATGAAGGCTAGAACTGCGATCAACGAAAATGTGATATTGCGTGCGGAGCGCGTCGGTGAAAAGGTTCCGCGTTGGGTGATGCCGCTGGCAAAAACGTCCATCGTCTTTGCCGACGCTTTTATCGCCGTTTTCAGTTGTTTGGCGGCGTTCACCCTGCGTGAGGGCGGTTCGCCGTTTATCGAGGGAACGTGGTCGCCGACCTTGGATTTCCTGCCGTACGTCGGCGTGGTTGTTTTCGCGGCGGTCGTTCGGCCGCTTACCTTAATGTCGATGCGTGCCTATCATTTTCACGGCGCGTTCTCATACACCCGCGAATTCTCTAAAATATTAAAAGCGGCGGCGATCGGGTCACTGCTGATGATCGCATGGGCGTTCCTTTTCCGGGGCGGTTTTACCTATCGCGATTTCTCATATTCGCGGACGATCTTTTTGGTGGATTTTGCTCTGGTCGTGATATTGATCTCGGCGTTTCACCTCGGCATACGTTTATTGCAGACGATGTTCCGCGAAAACGGCATTAACCTGATCCCAACGCTGATAGTCGGCACGAACGCCGAAGCCCAACAGACGCATCGGATCTTGAATGAGCGAAAAAGCCTGGGCTACGAAGTGATCGGCGTCGTGGAATGCGGCTCACAGCCGGACGCATCATTCTTTGCATCGGGTGCGAAGATCATCGGCGACATCGACGATCTGCCTGACCTGATCCGCGACCTGTCGATCCAAGAGGTCATCATTACGGACAACACTCTTCCGAGTTCGGCGCTTTTTGAAACAATGCTTCAGGCGGGACGCGACCAGCGTGTGGAATTTCGATTCGCTCCCAGCCTTTTCAATCTATTGCCGCAAAAAACAAGCGTCGAACAGATCGGTGTTCTGCCGATGGTGCGGCTTTTCCGCGAACCGCTTTCGGATACCCAGCGGTTCCTGAAACGTTCTTTCGATGTTGTTGTATCGGCCGTCGCCCTTGCGGTTACCGCACCGGCGTGGCTTGTGATCGCGGCCCTTATCCGCCGCGATTCGGAAGGCCCGATCTTTTTCAAGCAGGAGCGCGTCGGTATGGACGGCCGCGTTTTTCTTTGCTATAAGTTTCGCACAATGAAGCACGCCTGCTGTGACGAACTCCACCGCGAAGCGTACAAGCGAAATATCCAGGGCGACGAGCCTGCCGGCGAAGGCAAATGTTTCGGCAAGGTGGCGAACGACCCGCGTGTGACGCGTTTAGGGGCAAAGCTCCGTCGAACGAGCCTTGACGAACTGCCGCAGCTGTTGAACGTGATCCGCGGCGATATGAGCTTTGTCGGTCCGCGACCGCCGATCCCGTACGAGGTCGAAGAGTATAAAACGCATCACCGCAAACGGCTCGATATGAAACCGGGGATCACCGGTTTGTGGCAGGTTTCGGGACGCAGCCGTTTGAGTTTTGAGGAAATGGTTTCGCTCGATATTTTCTATATCGAAAACTGGTCGTTCCTTCTGGACCTGAAAATATTGGCGATGACGTTTCCCGCGATATGGCGGGGCGAAGGCGCCGAATGACGATCGACGAAGCCGTGAAATACGCGGCAAAAGAACTCGAAAATGCGGGTATTGACGAGGCTTTTCGCGAAGCGAATCTTTTGCTTTGCCACGTTCTAAACGAAAACCGCGCGTTTTTGATATCGCACGGCGGCGATGAACTTTCAGAACCGCAGGCCAACGCGTTTCGGGGATCCGTAAAACGCCGCTCGGCGCACGAACCGTTCCATTACATAACAGGCGAAAAGGAATTTTACGGATTGCCGTTCCATGTTGATCGGTCGGTTCTGATCCCGCGTCCGGAAACGGAACTGCTTGTCGGCGAAGCGATAGAGTTTCTGAAAGACCTGACCTCGGCGCGGTTTTTGGATATAGGAGCCGGTTCGGGGTGCATCAGCGTTTCTGTTCTGCACAATATTAAGAACGTGACGGGCGTTGCGTGCGATATTTCCGAAGCCGCGCTGAAGATCGCCGCTGCGAACGCGGAACGTCACGCGGTCGAAAGTCGCTTGAGCTTTGTTTTATCGGACGTATTCGCTGCGTTTACGGGTGAAAAGTTCGATCTGATCGTTTCGAATCCGCCGTATGTTCCTGCCGGCGATATCGCGATGCTGGAACCGGATGTGCGCGATTTCGAACCGCTGAACGCCCTCACGGACGGCACACATGATGGGCTTGCTGTCATTCGGCGGATCGTTGCCGAAGCTCCAGATCACCTCAAAGAAAACGGCCGACTAATATTCGAATTCGGCTTTGGACAGGACGCCGCGGTCGCCTCGCTTTTTGACGCGGCGAAATGGAAAAACATTCGCATCGAAAAGGACCTTGCCGGAATACCGCGTATCGCCGCCGCTGACGCCGCATAAGACATTTTACTTGCCTTTTTTTACAATTCGGGAGTATGATAAGGGCGTTATAGCACTCGTTTGGTTTGTTCTTTTGTCTGCTCGAATTGCCTCGGCGCAGCCGCCGTCCTTTCAGGGCACTTTGGGTTCGACCTTTTTTCAACGATCGGAGGTGATTTCTGTGAAAGGTAGTCTCAATGGTTTGTTAGCAGTCGTTTCACTCATCGGTACAGTCGCATTTTTCCTGCTCTATAGAAACTATAGCGACGGAAGCATGTTGTATTTCGTGCTTGCGGTCATTTGCCTGATCTTGACGCTTGTATTTGGCGGAATGTTCCTTTCCGGAAGGATCGGCAAGACCGAGGACATACATATTACCGAATAGATGGTCTGTCCCGTTTCAGAACGTTTTCTGTTTCTTCCGCGGGACAGGTCACCTCTCCTAATGTATCGATGGTATCCAACTCCGCGGTTGACAATAGACCGCGTTCGTTCGTTTTGCGTTTCGCTCCGCTATCATGACAGCCCTCCGAAAGGCTCCTACGGCCTTTGATCCCGTTCATGTCCCGCCTATCGTCGGTGTGAATTTTCCGCACTTGCATTTTCGGGAGTTTGAGTTCAGAATTATCCGAAATTCCATCCTATAAGATCGGAGAATTAAACTGAATATGAAGCGATCTCTGCTTACGAAAGCTGCGCTCTATCTGTGTATTTTATTGACATTTGCCGTAATGGCCGCGGCTCAGGACCTTGACGATGTTTCCATCAGCGGACGTGTTGCCGATCAGAATGGGCTTGCAATAGTCGGCGCGACCGTGACGGCAGTTCACAACGACACCGGAGCCGAACGCACGGCTGTCACTGACGCGGACGGCCGTTACCGCATGCTCGAACTCAAACCCGGCGCATATGTGCTCCGCGTTTCATCCGACGGCTTCGCGGTTTTTGAGCTTGCGAACATACCGACCGTTTCCGGCCAGAACGTGCAGAAAGACGTAACGCTTGCTCCGGCGGGCATCGAAGTTTCGCAGGATGTTGAGGTGACCGAAGATGATGTCGATGTCGATATAACGCGGACGGTCGTCGGCGGAACTATCACATCGCGCGAGATCGAGGAAATTCCGAATTTCTCGCGCGAACCGCTCGATCTGGTTCTGACGCTCGGCGGAACATCCGAAGAATCGCTTTCGACCAGCGGACTTGCCGAGGACGCATATCAATCGCCGCAGGGAACACCGCTGGAGCAGGGCAATTTTTCGCTTTCGGGCGGCACGGCGTATTCGAATAATATTACGATCGACGGCATGGACAACAATGACGATCGTTCGTCGCGTGAACGCTTTCAGCCATCGGTCGAGGCGATCGCCGAAGTTCAGGTAATAACGAATCAATTTTCCGCTGAATACGGCCGTGCCTCCGGCGGACGAATAAATCTTCGCACGCGTGCGGGCGGAAAACGGTTTCGCGGAAGAGCCTTTATGTTCTATCGCGACGACCGGCTGAATTCGAACACGTGGTACAACAATTCGCGCGACATCGAACGCCCGCGGATGCGCGAATACACGCCGGGCTTTACGCTGAGCGGGCCGGTCATTTTACCGTTTTACCGGAATCGCCAACGGACGTTCTTTTCGGTCGCATATGAGTACAGACTCTTTGACGACACAACGCTGATCGACACGTACGTTCCTGTCGTCTCGAATCCGAATTATCAACTGCCGTCCTCGACCGGCGGAACGCCGACATGCGATGCGAATCCGCCGACGCCGGACAACACCGCCTGTACCGGCGACGACCCGACGGCGGCGTTCGTTGCTCCGTATCTGTCGAGCTACGCCACGCCGAACAAGAGGCATATTTTCACCGCCCGCGTTGACCATAAATTGTTCAAGGACAACGATCTGACGGTCGGATTTCAGCTCGGCCGGCAGGATAATATGCGTACGAACGGAAGTTCCGCATTTCGGCTGGAACAAGCGTTTCAGGCGAAACGCCGCAATACCTACGCGATAAATTTAACGGACAATTATGTGATCGGCGAAAACGTCGTCAACCAATTTCGGATGCAATGGTCGCAGTATAAACCGAGTTATGAAACGGCCGATCCGCTCGATCCGGTCGTGCTGATCTCGGTTCGTGATCCGGAACGAAACAGCGTGCGAACATTGATCGCCGGAAATTCGACGTCGGGAAATTCGTTAAATTTCGCCGATTCACGAGTTGAAACGCGCTGGCAGTTCCAAGATTCAGTTTCGGTCATCAGCGGCCGTCATACCGTCAAAGCGGGTTTTGACGTGAACGATGTTCTGTCAAAAACGCTCGGGCTCGAAGACACGACGGGCACGTTCAATTTCGGCAGCGCGCTTAATTTCGGCAACAACGTTCTGTCACGCTTTCGTCAAAATTTCGGAACCGGATCGGACGTGAAAAATACCTACGTCGGTTTTTTCGTGAATGATTCGATGCGTGTGATACCGAACATGACGGTAAGCCTCGGGCTTCGGTATGAACGCGAAACAGCTGTTTCCGATAACGATAATTTTGGGCCGCGGTTCGGGCTTGCCTGGGATCCGTTCAAAACGAATAAAACTGTCATACGTATCGGCGCCGGGATTTTTTATAACCGCGTACTGCTGCGAACGGTCGCCGATTCGATCCAGAACGCGGGCGGAAATCTTATCCGGTTCGATACGAGCACGATCGGCACAAGCGGTTCGGATGTGCGGCGCGTACCGATACTCGCGGCGATCGCGGCAAATTTTCCGGCAAGCTATGCGTCGATATCGGATCTTCGAGCTCTTGTTTCCGCGACGTGTGCAAACATCACAACCACGCTTCCATGCGATGAGAATACGGGATTCGTGACAAACGTTTCGTCAGCGGGAAATCCGCTTCGTTCGGTCGAATCGGGGTTGAAAATACCGGAAAGCTATCAGTTCAACATTGGCTTTGAACGCGAGATCGGCAAGTCGTTCGTTTTCGAGGCGAACTACACATACAACCGGACCGCTCATCTTTGGCGAGATTACAATCCGAACGCGCCTGTCCTGCCGGCCGGTTATGCGGATTGGACCGAATGGCTTTTGGCACATCCGTTCCAGCTTTCGCCGACGCGGCGTTACGAATTTTTCCTCGGGCCGACGGA